>CAZFVH010000090.1:0-21456 GCA_964522465.1 uncultured Rubrivivax sp.
CCGCGGTCAGGAAGAAGCCCACCGCGTTGTGGCCGTACCACCACTGGATCATCGCGTCCTGCACCCCGGCATAGGCCGAGTAGCTCTTGGTCAGGCTCACCGGGATGGCGGCGCTGTTGACGATGTGCAGCAACGCGACCGCGATGATGAATGCGCCGAAGAACCAGTTGGCCACGTAGATATGGCGCACCTTGCGCGTGCCCACGGTGCCGAAGAACACGACGGCGAAGGCCACCCAGACGACGGCGATCAGCAGGTCGATCGGCCACTCGAGCTCGGCGTACTCCTTGCTGGAGGTGATGCCCAGCGGCAACGTGATCGCCGCCAGCACGATCACGAGCTGCCAACCCCAGAACGTGAACATCGCCAACCCGGGCGAAAACAGCCGGGTCTGGCAGGTGCGCTGCACGACGTGGTAGGCGGTGGCGAACAGCACGCTACCGCCGAAAGCGAAGATCACCGCGTTGGTGTGCAAGGGTCGCAGGCGCCCGTAGCTCAGCCAGGGGATGCCCAGGTTGAGTTCCGGCCAGGTCAACTGCGCAGCGATGATCACGCCGACCAGCATGCCCACCACGCCCCACAGCACGGCCGCCAGTGCGAACCAGCGCACAGGCGTGTCGAAATACACGGCGCCTGCGCCGCGTTGATCAGTGTTCATTCAAGCCTCCTGCCCCCTTCCCGGGCGCACCGTCAAATTGTCTGGAAGGGGGGGCTGACGGGGCTTGACCTTGGTCAAGCGCCTCCGGGTCATCTCGTAGAAGGCGCTGGCCTTCGCGCTCGAGGTCGTCGAACTGGCCTGTGTGGACGGCCCAGCCGAAGACGGCCACGATGACCAGCACCAGCACCGCCGACAGCGGGATCAGGAGAAAGAGGATGTCCATGCCTGTTGTGTCTGGGAGTGGCCGGCGCCCCGCACGCCGGCGCGCCGGACCGGACCACGCATCACGTCGTGCCGCCGGTCGGCAGCGGGCTGCGCGCCGCACGCTGGGCGTTCAGCATCACCAACAGCGAGCTGGCCGCCATCCCCAGCCCTGCCGCCCACGGCGGCATCCAGCCCACCATCGCCAGGGGGATGCACGAGAGGTTGTAGGCGACGGACCACGCCATGTTCTGGCGCACGATGGCCACCGTGCGCAGCGCGCTGAGCCGCAGGTCGACCAGGCCCTGGACACGACCGGACGCCAGTACGGCATCAGCGCCTTGACGTGCCGCCAGGGCCGCGTGACCCATCGCGACGGACACGTCAGCGGCGGCAAGGACGGGGGCGTCGTTCAGGCCGTCGCCCAACATGGCCACGATATGCCCACCGCGCCGGGCCTGCCGGACCGCTTTGAGCTTGCCTGATGGATCCACCCCGGCGCGCACGTCCGCCAGACCCAGGCGGGTGGCCATGGGGTGCGCACGGGAGGCGACGTCACCCGACAGGAGCGTCAATGCCAGCCCCTGTTCACGGAGCACCCGGACGGCTGGCAAGGCATCGGGACGAAGCGACTCGTCGAGTTCGAAGGCGGCGACCACATGACCATCGCAACCCAGCACGGCGCGGTCGACGGCCTGACCGTCCGCCGGACGCCCATCGGCAGCCGACGCTGGCGTGACGCCACGGCCCGAGGGCGCTTGGACGGGAGCGGCCGGTCCCGGCGACGGGGCTCCAGCGAGCACCCAGGCTCGGGAGCCCAAACGCCAGGCATGGCCCCGTGGGTCAACCGCCTCGATGCCCTCGCCGGGCACCTCGACAATGGCCGACCAGGGCCCGATATCGCGTGAACCGGCCTGCCCTGCCTCGGCCAGGGCCAACGAAACGGGATGTGCGGACCAGCGCGCGAGCGACGCCGCCACGGACAAGGCGAGTTCCTCTTCGGCGGGAGCCGAAACCGCTGGCCCGGCCGAGAACGCATGCAGGGCCAGCGGCACCTCAGACGCCAGCGCGGTGGAACGCAGACGCAGGCGGTCCTCGGTGAGCGAACCGGTCTTGTCAAGGAAGACGTGGTCGACCCTGGCCATCGTCTCGAGCGCATCGAGCCGGCGTAACAGCACACCACGCCGCGCGAGTCCGCCGGCCGCGGCGACCAGCGTCGAGGGCGTGGCCAGCCACAACGCGCAGGGGCAGGTCACGACCAGCACCGCCACGGCGATCCAGACGGCACGCGCAGGATCGATCAGGCTCCACACGATCGCGGAACCCGTCGCCAGCACGAGCACACCCCACAGGAAGGGCCCGGCCCAGCGGTCGGCCAGGCGCGCTGCCGCCGGTCGCTGGCTCAGCGCCTCGCGCATCAGCGCCACGATGGCCTCGTGACGTGTGTCGGCGCCGACGCGCTCGACGCACATCTCGAAGGGTGGCCCCGCATTGAGGCTCCCGGCGAGCAGGTCTGCCCCCTGCCTTTTCGAAACTGCAGCGGCTTCGCCGGTGATCAAGGCCTCCGAGACGTCGGCTGCCGCCCCGAGCAGGCGTCCGTCAGCCGGCAGTGCCTCTCCGCGAGGCACACGCACCACATCGCCCGGCCGCAGGCGGTGGATGCTCACCGTCTCGGTCCTTCCGCCCGGCTGCACCCGCAGGGCCGTCGCCGGCAACGCCTGCAAGGCGGCCTCCAGCGCATCGGCCGCGCGATGCCGGGTGCGCACCTCGAGGAAGCGCCCCAGCCAAAGGAAGGCGAGGAACATCGTCATCGAGTCAAAGTAGACCTCGTGACCGAACACTCCACCCGGGTCGAAGGTCGCGCCGGTGCCGGCGACAAAGGTGACGACGATGCCCAGCGAGACCGGCACATCCATCCCGATGCGGCGGCTGCGCACCGAGCGCCAGGCCGCACGCAGAAAAGGGCCGGCCGCGAACCAGAGCACCGGCACACTGAGCACCCAGGAACCCCAGTTCAACAGCTGCCGCAGGTCATCGCTCAAGTCCTGCGGCCCGGCGACGTATGACGGCGTGGCGAGCATCATCACCTGCATCGCCAGGAAGCTCGAGACGAACAGGCGCCACAGGGCGGCGCGGTGTTCCTGTCGACGCAGTTCGCGTGCCTCGACCGCCGCATCGGGAGCCGCGTCGTAGCCGGCTGCACGCACCGCTCGGATCAAGGAAGAGGCCTGGACCTGCTGCGGATCCCACCGCACCGAAGCCCGTTGCGCGCTGGCATTCACGTGCGCTGAGCGCACACCTGGCACCGCGCCCAGGGCGGATTCGATGATCCCGGCGCAAGCCGCGCAGTGCATGCCGGACAACTGCAGGGCAGACACACCCACACGCTCGCCCTCGACGCCGGTCTCCCAGCGCGTGAAACGGGCGAGTTCCTCGGGCTCGTCGATCGCTGCGAGCCGATCGGTCCCGATGGCACCCGAGGAAAGCGGCGCAGACCGCGCAGAAACGCTCGGGCGGGCCGTCGACCCTTCGAGAGGAGAGATCAGGGGAGCGGTGGACTCCATTGGAAGAATGGGAGCCCGCCTCGGGCACGGATGGAGATTCGATAATGTCCCCCACCGACCCGACCACCGCCATGATCTACGTCAAGCGCTTCCTGTCGGCCTGTGCGGCCGTCTTCATCTCGACGGCTGTGCTGGCGCAACAGTTCCCACAGCCGAAGCTTCCCACCGTCAACCTGCAGGCGGGGATGCACAACATCGTTGCAGAGGTCGCACGCACGCCAGAGCAGCAGCAGATCGGCATGATGATGCGCACGCAGATGGCGCCGCACGAGGGCATGCTCTTCGTCTTCGACGATCGCGCCCCCCGCTGCTTCTGGATGAAGAACACGCTGCTGCCGCTGTCGATCGCCTTCATCGACGACGACGGCACGATCGCCAATCTGGCGGACATGCAGCCGCGCAGCGAGCAGTCTCACTGCGCCACCCGACCCGTGCGCTACGCGCTCGAGATGAACCAGGGCTGGTTCGCAAAGCGGGCCATCGGCCCTGGTTTCAAGCTCCGCGGCCCGCCGTTCGGTCGCTGAGGAGCGGTCGGCGCCGGGCGTCGACACGCCCTGGCGGTGTTGCGTACATCCAGCGCCGCCGTGCGCGGGCGATCAGGCGAAGTTCGCCGCCGCGAAGTCCCAATTGACCAGTTTGTCGAGGAAGGTCTCGACGAACTTCGGGCGCATGTTGCGATAGTCGATGTAGTAGGCGTGCTCCCACACATCCACGGTCAGCAGCGCCTTGTCGGCCGTGGTCAGCGGCGTGCCGGCGGCACCCGTGTTGACAATGTCGACGCTGCCGTCGGGCTTCTTGACCAGCCAGGTCCAGCCCGAGCCGAAGTTGCCGACCGCGGACTTGATGAAAGCCTCGCGGAAGGCGGCGTAGGAGCCCCACTTCGCCTGGATGGCCGCGGCCAGCGCACCTGTGGGCTCTCCGCCGCCGGCGGGCTTCATGCAGTGCCAGAAGAAGGTGTGGTTCCAGATCTGGGCGGCGTTGTTGTACACACCACCGGAGGACTTGCGCACGATGTCCTCGAGGGTCATCGACTCGAATTCGGTGCCCTTCTGCAGGTTGTTCAGGTTGACCACATAGGCGTTGTGGTGCTTGCCGTGGTGGAACTCGAGCGTCTCGCGGCTGTAGTGCGGGGCGAGTGCATCGAGGCTGTAGGGCAGTGCCGGCAGGGTGTGTTCCATGGAAGCGATCCTTTGGTCTGTCGTGAAGGGACGAAAACTCGAAATTCTAGGCAGTCGCCATGTCCCTGCACCGGCGTTGGTCAGCCCGGCAACACCGGCGCAGGGTTCGCGGCGCTCGGCAAGACCGATTCGACCCGCACCGTTGCGCGACCGTCGTGCAGCACCGCCTGCACATCGGCACCGGGCTGCAGGTCGACCGTCCGCATCAGCGGACGCCCGTGGGTATCCTGCAGCCACGCGTAGCCACGCTGCAGCACCTGGGACGGATGCACCGCCTGCAACCGTGCCGCCAGCACGTCCAGGCGCTCGCACCGTCGCTCCAGATCCTGCCGGGTTGCCCGACCGAGGCGGAGGCCCAGGGTACCGAGCGCCTGGGCCGGCAGGCGCTGACGGGCGCGCAACGCGGCCTCGAGCCTGCGGGCCCAGGCATCGAGGTGATGCGCGTGGGCGAGCAGCCTTGCCGCGGGCGCGCCCGCCCGACGCGCGAGCACGTCCAGCGTCTGAGCGTGCCAGTCGAGGACGCGATGCGCGGCAAGCGCCAGCCGACGCGCCGAAACCGATAGCCCCTGCACCAGGGACGCCCGATCGGGAGCTGCCAGCTCGGCTGCGGCCGTGGGCGTCGGCGCGCGCAGGTCGGCGGCCAGATCGCTGAGCGTGACGTCGGTCTCGTGACCAACGCCGCAGATCACAGGCACTGCACAGGCCGACACCGCCCGCACGACACGCTCGTCGTTGAAGGCCCACAGATCCTCGAGCGAGCCCCCGCCACGCACCAACAGCACCGTGTCGATACCCGGCGTGCGACACGCCACACCCAGGGCCTCGACGATGCGCGGGGGCGCCTCTGCGCCCTGCACCAAGGTCGGAAAGACGACTACCCGCACGTGGGGTGCACGGCGAGCCAGGGTCGTCAGGACGTCGCGCAGCGCAGCCGCCCCCAGGGATGTCACGACGCCCACGCACCGCGGATGCGCGGCCACGGGGCGGCGCCGCGCCGCATCGAACAGGCCCTGGCGCTCCAGCCGCGCCCGCAGCCGCAGGAACTCCTCGTAAAGGGACCCTGCGCCCTGGCGCTGAAGACTCTCGACGACGAACTGCAGATCGCCACGCGGCTCGAAGATCGACAGCCGGCCGCGCGCTTGCACGCGCTGGCCGTCCGCAGGCGCGAAGTCGAGCAGCCCCGCAGAGCGTCGGAACATGGCGCAGCGCAGGCTGGCCGCCGCACCGTCGGCGTCCTTGAGGGTGAAGTAGAGGTGCCCGCTGGCCGGTCGCGACAGGCCGGAAATCTCTGCGCTGACCGTCAACGCGCCGAAGCGCGCCGCCAAGGCATCGCCGGCGGCCAGCAGCAGTGCCGAAACGCCCCAGACCACGCCCTGCGTCGGCAGCGGCGCGAGCCCCCCCACGCTGGAATCCATCGATGCATCGGCCATAATCCACGCAGGCCGCTCGGGCCGTCATCGGTCTCCCGGACCGCCGGGGCCCGTGCCCGGCGGGTCATCGTGCCGGGTTGCCGGCTCCGAATGCGTACGCAGACGAACCCCCGGGCCCTCCAGTGATCTCGATCATACAAGCCGCTGGCTGGCCGATCTGGCCGCTGATCTTCTGTTCGGTCGTTGCGCTGGCGCTGGTGATCGAACGCTTGTTCAGTCTGCGCACCTCGCGCGTGCTGCCGGCTTCGCTGTTCGACGAGGTGGTCCAGTTCACCCAGCAGGGCTTGCCCCAGGCATCCGCGGTGTCACGTCTGGCGGAGAACTCGACCCTGGGTTGGGTGCTCGCCGGCGGGCTGCGGGTGCTGGGCAGTGACCCGCGCGCCTCGGAAGTCAAACTGCGCCAGGCGCTCGAGAACGCCGGACGCGAGGCCCTGCATCACCTCGAGCGCTACCTCAACGCGCTGGGCACGATCGCCACGGCCGCGCCACTGCTGGGCCTGCTGGGCACGGTCATCGGCATGATCGAGATCTTCGGTTCCCAGGCGCCGACGTCCGGCTCGCCCAGTGGCGACCCGCAGCAACTTGCGCACGGCATCTCGATCGCGCTGTACAACACCGCTTTCGGCCTGATCGTCGCCATCCCGGCGCTGATGTTCCATCGCTATTTCCGTGGCCGTGTGGAAGCCTACCGTCTGGGTCTGGAACTGGCCGCCGAGCGCTTCGTCCCGCACCTGATGCGGCTGGCCAGTGCCCACCGGGTCGCGGGTGGCGCATGAATTTTCGCGGCCGGTCCAGCCCAGAGGAAGCGGAGATCAATCTGATCCCCTTCATCGACGTGCTGCTGGTGATCCTGATCTTCCTGATGCTGACCACGACCTACTCGCGCTTCACGGAGCTGCAGGTCGCGCTGCCCACCGCGGATGCCCCCCGCCTGGAAGAGCGCCCGCGCGAGATCGTCGTGGCGATCTCGGCCGACGGCCGTTACGTCATCGACAGGCGCCCCGTCGACGGACGCGACGTCGAAGCGCTGGCCCGGCAGCTCCGTCAGGCCGCCGCGGGCCGGCAAGACACGGTGGTCATCCTCTCGGCCGATGCGCTGGCGGCGCACCAGTCGGTGATCAATGTGCTCGACGCGGCCCGGCGAGCCGGTCTGAGCCGACTGACCTTTGCCGCGCAGCAGCCGCAGAGCGCGACCGGTGCGCGCTGATCGGGGGGGCGGCAGTCGATGAGGCCTGGCCGTCGACGGTGCGGGGATGCCGCAAGGCCCACACTGGGTCGCACCGCCAGCGCCGGCGGTTGGATCACCGCAGCCGCGCCGCCACGGTGCCGGGTGTCTGCGCCGTGCGCCTGCGGTGCACACCATGCCTCCTGACACGCCGCCGCGCACGCGCGCCGACATGAAAGGCGTCGGTGCTGCGCTCGCGCGCCGCCTGCAAACCCTGTGGTGGCACCGTCACGCGGACTGGACGGTCGTCGACAGGCTGGTGCTGGCGCTGCTGTGGCCCCTTTCAGCGCTGTACCGCTTGGTACACGCATCGATCGCCCTGCCCTGGCGCCTGGGCTGGCGTCGCCGTCGCACGCTGCCGGTGCCGGTGGTGGTCGTGGGCAACCTGATCGTAGGAGGCGCCGGCAAGACGCCAGTGGTGATCGCCCTGGTCGAAGCCTTGCGCACGCGCGGATGGACACCCGGTGTGGTCTCGCGCGGGTACCGCGGCCACGGCCAGGCAGGCCAGCAGCCGCGCGCGGTCCGGGCGAATGACGCCGCCGCCGAGGTCGGCGACGAACCGCTGCTGATCGCGCGTCGTACCTCGGCGCCGGTGTGGATCGGCCGGCGCCGGCCCGAGGCGGTGTGCGCGCTGTGTGCTGCGCACCCGCAGGTGGACGTCGTGATCAGCGATGACGGCCTGCAGCACCATGCACTGCACCGCGATGCGCAATGGATCGTGTTCGACGAGCGCGGCATGGGCAACGGGCGCCTGCTGCCGGCCGGGCCGCTGCGCGAGCCGCTGCCGAGCCATTTGCCTGCCGACACCCAGGTGCTCTACACCTGCGACAGGCCGTCGACATCACTGCCCGGGCGCTGCGCATCGCGCCGCCTTGGCGGCCTGGTGGCGTTGACCGGCTGGTGGACGGGTCAGCCGGCCCGACACGATGCCTTGATCGCCCTGCGGGGGCAACCGGTCTACGCAGCCGCCGGCATCGGACACCCAGCCCGATTCTTCGAGATGCTCTCGTCCTGCGGCCTGCGGGTCACCGGCATCGCGCTTCCCGACCACGCCTCGCTCGAGCCTCGACCCTGGCCCGCTGACGCACCGTGCGTGATCGTGACCGAGAAGGACGCGGTGAAACTGCCCGCCGATGCCACGGACGCCAGGACCGTGCAGGTAGCCACGCTAGACTTGCAGCTGCCCGGCGATCTCATCGGGCGACTGTGTCACCAGATCGAACCCCTGCGCCGCCGATGAGCATGGACCCACGTCTGATCGAACTCCTGGTGTGCCCGCTGTGCAAGGGGCCGCTGGAACTCCAGCGCGACGAGGCCTGCCGGCCGATCGAGCTGACCTGTCGGGCCGACCATCTGGCCTTCCCCATCCGGGACGGCATCCCGGTGATGCTGGAGTCCGAGGCCCGGAACCTGGACGGCTACACCACCGTCGGTGAGTGAGATCATGCACCTGGGCCGACACCACTCTGCGCGAGGCGATACCCTGCGCGAAGGCGTGGCCGGCGCGCGCGCCCTGAGCCTGTGCGCAGCGGGCCCTGTCCTGCGGCTTGCGCAGCCGGGCCGCCCCTGACGGAGCATGCCGTGAGCTTCAGCGTCCTGATACCCGCCCGGATGGCCTCGATGCGGCTGCCGGACAAGCCCTTGCTCGATCTGGCGGGTCTGCCGATGGTCGTCCGCGTGGCGCGCCAAGCGCAGGCCTGCGGCGCGCAGCAGGTCGTGGTGGCCACCGACGACCGGCGCATCGTCGAGGCCTGCTTGCAGCACGGCGTGCAGGCCCTGATGACGCGCAGCGACCACGTCAGCGGCAGTGACCGTCTGGCCGAGGCCTGCGAGCAGCTCGGACTGGATGGGGACCGGATCGTGGTCAACGTCCAGGGCGATGAGCCTCTGATCCCACCCGCGCTGATCGCGCGTTGTGCCGCGCTGCTGGACTTGTATCCCGACTGCGCGGTGGGCACCGTCGCCCACCCGATCGAGCGTGCCGCCGAGTGGCACAACCCGAACGTCGTCAAGGTGGTGCTCGATGCCGCCGGGCGCGCGCTGTACTTCACCCGCGCACCGGTGCCGCACTGGCGCGACGGGCCCGCGGGCGCGCTGCCGCACGCGCCTGCGCCCTTGCGCCACCTCGGCATCTACGCCTACCGCGCGGGTTTCCTTCGCGCCTTCCCGAACCTGGCCCCCGCGCCGCTGGAGCGCACCGAAGCCCTGGAGCAGTTGCGCGTGCTCTGGCATGGCCACCGCATCGCGGTGCACGTGACCGACACCGCTCCGGCCGCGGGCGTCGACACACCCGAAGACCTGGAGCGGGTGCGCCGGGCACTGGCAGGCGCGTAGGTGGACGCCGCCGAGCCCCGGGGCGTTCCTGCACGCGGGCGCGCTCGGACAGATCGGACACCGACGCTGGAAAAGGTCGCGAAAAGCTCGCGGCCGCCGAGCCCCAGGCGCGATCCCGGCTCGAGCGGCGAAGCTCCGCCCCGTCCTGGTCAGCAGCACATCGCCTCGAGCGTTGCGCGGATGACCCGCGCAACGATGCACGAAAGTTGCGCGAAGGGGGGCCGTGGTAACCTCGATTGACGTGCATCGCGGGGTGCGATGGCACGACTTCGGTGCGCGCCGCCCCGTCAGGACGAGCCGCATGCACTCCCGGGCGCCAGCCCTCTGACCGATCGAGGATGACCATGAGACTGATCCTGTTGGGCCCGCCGGGGGCGGGCAAGGGCACTCAAGCCGCCTTCATCTGCCAGAAATTCGGCATTCCCCAGATCTCGACCGGCGACATGCTGCGCGCCGCCGTCAAGGCCGGCACGCAGATGGGCCTGGCCGCCAAGAAGGTGATGGACGCGGGCGCCCTGGTCAGCGACGACATCATCATCGGCCTGGTCAAGGAACGCATTGCCCAGCCGGACTGCGCAAAGGGCTTTCTGTTCGACGGCTTTCCGCGCACGATCCCCCAGGCCGACGCGATGAAGGCCGCAGGCGTCATGCTCGATGCGGTCGTCGAGATCGACGTGCCCGAGCAGGACATCGTCGAACGCATGAGCGGCCGTCGGGCTCACCTGCCCTCGGGTCGCACCTACCACGTGAAGTTCAACCCGCCCAAGGTCGAAGGTGTGGACGACGTGACCGGCGAGCCGCTGGTGCAGCGCGACGACGACCGCGAGGAGACGGTGCGCAAGCGTTTGGCGGTGTACCAGTCGCAGACCCGCCCGCTGGTCGACTACTACTCGGCCTGGGCGGCCGGTGGCGAGGCCGGCGCGCCGCGCTATACACGCGTGGCGGGCGTGGGCGCGGTCGACGACATCACGGCCAGCGTCTTCGCCGCGCTGGACGGCTGACCTGGAAGGGCCTGCGCATGGACATCCACGACAGGGTCTTCGTCGTCTCCGGTGGGGCCTCCGGGCTCGGCGAGGGCACGGCACGGATGCTCGCGTCCCTGGGCGGCAAGGTGGTGATCGCCGATCTGCAGGCCGATCGCGGCCAGGCCGTAGCGGCCGAGATCGACGGGGTCTTCGTCCGCTGCGACGTCAGCCAGGAGTCGGACGCGCAGGCCGCGGTCGACGCCGCCGTGGCGCGGGGCAAGTTCGTCGGACTGGTCAACTGCGCGGGCATCGCGCCGGCGTCGCGCACCGTCGGCCGCGACGGTGCGCATCCGTTGGCGCTGTTCTCCAAGACGGTGTCGGTCAACCTGATCGGCACCTTCAACATGATCCGCCTGGCCGCCGAGGCCATGAGCCGCAACACGCCCGAGGCAACGGGCGAGCGCGGCGTGCTGATCTCCACCGCCAGCGTGGCCGCCTACGACGGGCAGATCGGGCAAGCCGCCTACGCCGCCAGCAAGGGCGGCGTGGTGGGCATGACGCTGCCCATCGCACGCGACCTGGCGCGGCTGGGCATCCGCAACATGACGATCGCCCCCGGCATCTTCGGCACGCCGATGCTCTTCGGCATGCCCCAGGAGGTGCAGGACGCCCTGGCCGCGAGCGTGCCCTTCCCCAGCCGCCTGGGCACCCCGCAGGACTACGCCCGGCTGGTGCGCCACATCCTCGAGAACGACATGCTCAACGGCGAGGTGATCCGCCTGGACGGCGCGATCCGCCTGGCGCCGAAGTGAGCGTCTGAGCTGTCGCGACGCCCCTCAGGGTGCTGCGACGGTCACTCACCAGGCGAGATATGCGCCCCGCCCTTCCACCGCCAGCATCACCTCGCGCCCGACGGGCAGCGTGACCTGCGTGGGCACATGCCCGAAGGGCAATCCGGTCAGCACCGGCGTGCGAGTGCGCTCGCGCAAGGCCTGCACCGCCGCCTTCATGCCGTAGCCGCGGTCCAGTGGCGACGGCTTCCAGGCCGTGAAGTGGCCGAGCACGACGGCCGCCTGCGCGTCGATCACCCCAGCCTGGTGCAGTTGCAGCAGCCGGCGCTCGGTCGCATAGGGGTGTTCGTTCACATCCTCCAGGAAGAGGATGCCGCCGCTGATGCGCGGGAAGTGCGGGGTGCCCAGCAGCGTGCAGACCATGGTCAGGTTGCCGCCCCACAGCGATCCACGGCGCTCCAGCCCGTCCAGCCCCGCCTCGGTGCGAAAGCCCAGGGCCTCGAGCTCCCCCGACATCGCCTCACGGAAGCAGTCGACCGTGACCTCGTCCGGGCTGTCGCCACCGAAGGCATCGAGAGCCATCGGCCCCGCCCAGCTCTGCGCGCCCAGGTGGGCGAGCAGGCCCAGGTGCAGCGCGGTGAAATCGCTGTAGCCGACCCAACGGGTGCCGCGCTCGATGCTGCGCGCCAGCCGGGGCCAGTCCATGCCGTCCAGCAGCCGCGTCAGGCCGTAGCCCCCGCGGCTGGCCAGGGCCACCGACGGCGCCTCGTCGGCCACGCGATGCAGCGCCGCCAGGCGTCGCGCGTCGTCGCCCGCAAAGCGCTGCCGGCGCGCCAGCGCGTCCTCGTCGAGCCGGGCCTCGAAACCCAGCGCCGCGAGCCGCCGCACGGCGCGGCGCAAGGCGGCCGGCTGGGCCACCACGCCCGAGGGCGAGAACACGGTCAGCGAGGTCAAGGTCCGTCCTGCGGGCTGGGATGTGAAAAGGCGGCAGGTCGACTGCCATCGGTCTCGACCGACGCGACGGGCAGCCCGCCGACGTCGGCGTCAGCATCGACATCGGCGTGGCGGGCCGCGCGCCGCGCCCGCGCCAGCGCACGACGATCGGCGAAGAAATCCCGCAGCAGTTGCGCGCAAGGCGCCTGCAGCACGCCCGCGCGCACGGCGGTGTGGTGGTTGAGCGCGCGCTGCGCGAACAGGTCCACGACCGAGCCTGCCGCACCGGTCTTCGGGTCGGGCGCGGCGTAGACCACGCGCCGCAGCCGCGCGTGCATCATCGCCATCGCGCACATCGCGCAAGGCTCGAGGGTGACGTAGAGCTCGCAGTCGGGCAGGCGGTAGTTTTCGCGCCCGGCCGCGGCCGCACGCAAGGCGACGATCTCGGCATGCGCCGTCGGGTCGTGGGTGGCAATCGGCCGGTTGTAGCCGCTGGCGACGATCTCGAAGCCGCCGGGCACCATCGGATCACGGCGCAGCAGCACCGCGCCCACCGGCACCTCGCCGCGTTCGCGTGCCAGCAGGGCCTGCGCCAGCGCCAGGCGCATCGGCGCGACGTCCGGGTCGGTGTCCTCGACGGGGGCAGAGCCTATGTGGGGCTGCGATGCGAAAAGCGCCGGGTCCACTCAGCCCCCCAGTCCGCGCAGCCGCAGGTGCAGGTCGACGGCGTAGCGGTCGGTCATGCCGGCAACGAAGTCCGTCACCGCGAGCAGCCGCTCGTAGCGCGACGCCAGCGTGACGGTGCGCGCGCCATCCGGAATCAGCCGCACCAGCATGCGCGCGCGCTCGCTCGCCTGCCCCGGGCCGACGGCAGCCGCGTCCTCGACCGCCGCGCAGAAGGTGCCCAGCAGCCAGCCGATGATCTCCAGGCCGGCAACCTGCCACTCCAGCTTGGAGGCCTCGTCGTACAGGCGCTGCGAGGCCAGCGTCTTGAAGCGTCGGAAATCCTCGGCGCCGTCGATCAGGTCCAGCAGCGGCTGCTCGCAATGGCCGGCCAGGAGCCGGTCGTGGGCGTCACGGAACACCCGCGCCACGCGCTCGACGAGCACGCCGATGGTCACGGCGCGCAGGTACTCGCCCCGGTGCTGCCGGTCGTGCAGGCCCGCCGCACGCGCACGCTGCGCGTCGTCGACGAAGGGCAGGTGCAGCGCCTGCAGTTCGTCGAAGGCGATGTGGCCCGACCGCACGCCGTCCTCGATGTCGATGACGCCGTAGCAGATGTCGTCGGCCGCCTCGACCAGGAAGGCCAGCGGGTGACGCTGCCACGCGCCCGGTCCGGTGGGCAGCAGGCCCAGGTGGCCGGCGAGCTCGGCGAAGATCGCGCGCTCGCTGTCCATGTAGCCGAACTTGCGCCGCGCCGCGCCAGCGTCGTCACGCCCGCCGCCCAGCGCATCGCAAGGATATTTGACCGAAGCCCCGAGCGTCGCGCAGGTCAGTTGCAGGCCGCCGGGCTGGTCGGGGTGCTGCAGCCGCACCACCGTGCGCAGGCCCTGCGCATTGCCCTCGAAGCGCAGCAGGTCGGCCTGCTGGGCGTCATCCAGCCCCTGAAGCCAATGCCGGCCAGCGCCGGCGAAGTAATCCCGGATCGCCGCCTCGCCCGCGTGGCCGAAGGGCGGGTTGCCGATGTCGTGCATCAGGCAGGCCGCCGCCACGATGGCGCCGACGTCCTGCGGCACCGCCACCGCCTTCAGCGCCGGATCGATCGCGCCGATCGCGCGCCCGGCCAGCATGCCCAGCGATCGGCCCACGCTGGCGACCTCCAGGCTGTGGGTCAGCCGCGTGCGCACGTAGTCGGTCTGCGCCAACGGGTGCACCTGCGTCTTGTCCTGCAGGCGCCGGAAGGCCGAGCAGAAGACGATGCGGTCCCAGTCCTTGAAGAACTCGGTTCGCAGGACGTCGGCGTCCGCGTCGGTGTCCACCAACGTGCCGCCCGTGGCCGCCCAGGCGCCCTCGTCGAAGGCCTCGCGGTCCCGACCGATGCGGCGAGGCTGCAGCAGGCGACGCCAGTCCATCATGGCCCGGGCGCGGGACGTCGAGGTCCGAATGAAGGCATATACGCCGCGTTCACGGGCGTCATGCCCCTCCGGGCTCTGGGTCCCGCGATCCTCACAGCGCGCCGGACCAGTCGGGCGGACGCTTGTCGAGGAAGGCCTGCACGCCCTCGAGCGCAGCGCCGTCCATCATGTTGCAGGCCATGGTCTCGCCAGCGTCGGCATAGGCCTCCTCGATGCCGGTCTCGAGTTGGCGGTAGAACAGGCCCTTGCCCATGGCCAGCGCCACGCGCGGCTTGGCGACGATGCTGTCGACCAGCGTGTCGATCTCGGCGTCGAGCCGGTCGGCCTCGACGACGCGGTTGACCAGCCCCCGGGCGCGCGCCTCGTCGGCCGAGATGAAGGCGCCGGTGACCAGCATCTCGAAGGCCAGTTTGCGCGGCAGGTTGCGGCTGAGCGCGACGCTGGGCGTCGAGCAGAACAGCCCGAGGTTGACGCCGCTGACCGCAAAGCGCGCCTCGCGCGAGGCCACCGCCAGATCGCACATCGCGACCAGTTGGCAGCCCGCCGCGGTGGCGATGCCGTGCACACGCGCGATCACCGGCACCGGCAGGCGCTGGATCGTCATCATCATGCGGCCGCACTGGGCGAACAGTCGCTCGTAATAGGCCTGCGACGGCTCGGCGCGCATCTCGCGCAGGTCGTGTCCGGCGCAGAAGGCCTTGCCGGCAGCCGCGATCACGACCACCCGCACGCCGTCGTCGGCCGCCAACGCATCCAGCCTCGCCTGCAAGGCCTCGAGCACGGCCTCGGACAGGGCGTTGAAGGCCTGGGGGCGGTTCAGGGTCAGGCGCACGACGCCGCGTGCGTCGCGCTCGGATCGCACCAGATCGTCGGCGCCCACGGCGCCCGCCGGCGCCAGCGGGGCTGTGGACGATGCAGAAGGTGTGGTCGTGTTCATCGGAACCTCCTCACAAGAAACACAAACGCAAGTCCTTGTTTTTTTCAAGAGCGCCTTGCCCCGCGCGCGGGGGATGGGAGGCTCACGATAACGCGCGTGCGGCAGCCGGGGCCCACGAATGGACGAACCTGCGAGCGAACGCGCGCCCAAAGGAACGGACGAGCCAGCGGGCGACCGTGGGACCCTCGTGCACGCTACTCGATCGCCGAAGCGCTCTTCGCACGCTCGCGCAACTGGAACTTCTGGATCTTGCCGGTGCTGGTCTTGGGAATGGGCTCGAAGCGGATCTCGCGCGGCACCTTGTAGCCGGCCAGCAGCGCCCGGCAGTGAGCCACCAGGTCCTCGGCCATCACCTGCACGCCGGGCTTGGTCTCGACATAGGCCAGCGGGGTCTCGCCCCACTTCGGGTCGGGTTTGGCCACCACGGCGCAGGCCAGCACCGCCGGGTGGCGGTACAGCGCGTCCTCGACCTCGAGCGAGGAGATGTTCTCGCCGCCCGAGATGATGATGTCCTTGCTGCGGTCACGGATCTTGACGTAGCGGTCGGGCTCCATCACGGCCAGGTCGCCGGTGTGGAACCAGCCGCCGGCGAAGGCCTTGTCGGTGGCTGACGGGTTCTTCAGGTAGCCCTTCATCACGATGTTGCCGCGGAAGAAGATCTCGCCCATCGTCTGCCCATCGTCGGGTGTGGGCGCCATCGTCTGCGGGTCCAGCACCGTCATGCCTTCCTGCAGCGCGTAGCGCACGCCCTGGCGGCCGTTCAGGCGCGCCTGTTCCGACAGCGATTCCTGCGCCCAGGTGGCCCGCTTGACGGCCACCGCCGCCGGGCCGTAGACCTCGGTCAGGCCGTAGACGTGGGTGATGTCGAAGCCGATGCGCGCCATGCCTTCGATCATCGCCGCCGGCGGGGCAGCGCCGGCCACCATCCCGCGCACCCCGGGGGCGATGCCCTCGCGCCACTCGGCCGGGGCGTTGATGATCAGGTTGTGGACGATGGGTGCGGCGCAATAGTGGTCCACGCCGTGCTCGCGGATCGCATCCAGGATGGCGCGGGCTTCGACGCGACGCAGGCACACGTGCGTGCCACCCAGCATCGCCACCGTCCAGGGGAAGCACCAGCCGTTGCAGTGGAACAGCGGCAGCGTCCACAGGTAGCGCGGGAAGTGCGGCATCGTCCAGGTGGTGGCGTTGCTGACCGCGTTCAGGTAGGCGCCGCGGTGGTGCGTGACCACGCCCTTCGGGTCGCCCGTGGTGCCGCTGGTGTAGCTGACGGCGATCGCGTCCCACTCGTCGGCCGGGCCCTGCAGCACCGGCAGCGGGTCGTGGGCGGCGATCCAGGCCTCGTACTCGTGCGCGCCCAGGCGCTCCCCGGGGCCGGTGTATTCGCTGTCGCAGACGTCGATCACGACCGGCGTGCGGCCGTGTTCGTCGCGCAGGATGCGCAGCGCCTCGGCAACGACCGGGGCGAATTCCCGGTCGGTCAGCAACACCTGCGCCTCGCAGTGGTTCATCTGCCAGGCCAGCAGCGGCGCATCCAGTCGGGTGTTCAAGGTATTCAGCACGGCATTCAGTGCCGGCACCGCGTAATGCGCCTCGACCATCTCGGGCGTGTTGGGCAGCATCGCGCTGACCGTGCTGCCGCGGCCCACGCCGAGCGCCCGCAGCGCCGCGGCCAGCCGGGCCGAGCGCTCGCGCGTCTGGGCCCAGGTGTAGCGCCGCGCGCCGTGCACCACGGCCGGCAGGTCGGCAAAGACCTCGGCGCTGCGCTCGACGAAGCTCACCGGCGACAGGGCGACGAAGTTGGCGGGGTTGCGGTCCAGGTGCTGGTCGTAGATGTTCAAGGCGGGTCTCCTGTGTCGTGCGCAGCGTGGATCGGCTGGGTGACCGGTCGGCTGGTCGGCTGGTCGGACAGTCGGACGGTGGGGTGACGACCCCGGGTGTCAGACGCTCACATCACCCCGAAGGTGCGGAAGGCCTCGGCCGTGCTCATGCCGGCCTCGATGGCCTGGCGGACCTTGTTCTCGGTGCTGACCTTCTCCAGCGCGCGGGAGATCGCCTCCTCCTCGGCCTGGCGCGGGATGACCAGCACGCCGTCGAGGTCGCCGAAGACGATGTCTCCCGGCGCGACGCGCACGCCGTGCAACTCCACCGGCACGCGCCAGTCGACGACCTTGCCGCGCGCACCCTGGTCCTGCGCATAGCCCCCCATCGAGAACACCGGCATGCCGGAGGCCAGGACTTCGGGCGTGTCGCGGTGGTAGCCATCGAGCACGGCGCCGGCCGCCTTCAGATGCCGTGCGCGGGTGGTCATCAAGCCGCCCCACAAGGCGAAGGTGGGCGTGCAGCCGGTGGCCAGGTAGACCTCGTGCTCGCGCAGGTCGTCCAGCGCTTCGAACAGCAGGCCGAAGGGCTGCCGGCCCAGCGGGCCGTGGGTGTCGGCGGTGGCGGCGGCGAAGCAGTTCGACTCCAGCACCGGCATCGCACGGCCGACGATGACCATGTCGCTGCGCAGCGGCCGCAGGTGCGGCGGCAGGAATTGGCGCGTCAGGCCCATCGTGTCGAGGATGTCCCCGACCGCGGCCGGGAACAGCTGGCTGCGCATCAGGTCGAAGAGTTCGGCATCGTCTTTCCAGGGCATCGGGGCGTCTCCTTCAGGGTTCCGGCAGCGGTCATGCGGATTCGACCACAGCTGATCCGGTGCATCCGATGGAATGGCACCAGGCGCTCAGCCCACCGCCGCCGCCAGCGCCTGGTCGATGTCCCAGAGGATGTCGTCGATGTGCTCCAGGCCGACCGAGATGCGCACCATGTCCGGCCGCACGCCCGCGGCCAACTGCTGCTGCGGCTCGAGCTGGCGGTGCGTGGTGCTGGCCGGGTGGCTGATCAAGGTGCGCGTGTCGCCGATGTTGACGAGGTGGCTCATGAACTGCGCCGCCTCGATGAACTTCACGCCGCGCGCAAGCGCCTGCGCGGCGGCCGCGTCGGGCCCGACACCTGCGGCGCCTGCGGCGTCGGTGGCCACGCCGAAGGCCAGCAGGCCGGAGGCGCCGCGCATCTGGCGCTGCAGCAACGCGTGCTGCGGGTGCTCGGGCAGCCCGGGGTAGCTGACCCAGGCCACGCGCGGGTCGTCGCGCAGGAAGCGCGCCACCGCCAGCGCGTTGGCGCCGTGGCGCTCCATGCGCAGGTGCAGCGTCTCCACGCCCTGCAGGATCTGCCAGGCGCTCATCGGGCTCAGCGCTGCGCCGTACACGCGCAGCGTCTCCATGCGGCAGCGCATCGTGAAGCCGAAGTCCCCGAAGGTCTCGAAGAACTTCACCCCGTGGTAACCCGGCGAGGGCTCGGTCATGCCGGGGAAGTTGCCGTTGTCCCAGGGGAAGCGTCCGCTCTCGACAACCACGCCGCCCAGCGTGGTGCCGTGGCCGGCCAGGTACTTGGTGGCCGAGTGGATGACGATGTCGGCCCCGTGCGCGATGGGGTTGCACAGCGCCGGGCTGGGCACGGTGTTGTCCACCACCAGCGGCAGGCCGTGCGCGTGCGCCACCTCGGCCACCGCGGCGATGTCCAGCACCACGAGGCTGGGGTTGCCCAGGGTCTCGGCGTAGACCGCGCGCGTGTTCGGCCGGATCGCGGCCGCGAAGGCCGCAGGGTCGGTGGCGTCGACAAAGCTCGTCTCCACGCCGAACTTGCGCAGGTTCACGGCCAGCATCGTGACCGTGCCGCCATACAGCGCCCCGGCGGCGACCACGTGGTCGCCGGCCTGCAGCAGCGTCATCAGCGCCAGGGCCTCGGCCGCCATGCCGCTGGCCGCGGCCACGGCCGCCCGCCCGCCCTCGAGCGCGGCCACGCGCTCCTCCAGCGCTGCCACCGTGGGGTTGCTCAGGCGCGCGTAGACATTGCCGAAGGTCTGCAGGTTGAACAGGCTGGCCGCATGGTCGGCCGAGTCGAACACAAAGCTCGTCGTCTGGTAGATCGGCAAGGCCCGCGCGCCGGTGGCGGCGTCCGGGATCTGGCCGGCATGGATGGCCAGCGTCTCGGGGTGGAAGCGGCGGTCGGGCATGGCAGCGGTTTCGTGAGGCGGTTCAAAGGCCCGGGGTCTCATCGCCGAACCCGAAAGACAGTCCAGATCGGCCTGTCCCCGAACCGGACCCACTTCCATGTCTCGCGCTGCGTCGCCAACGGGCCACGACGCGACGGGAGGGCCGGGTGCACGACGCGGGCATAGGGGCGGGCCTCGCAGCCGCTCAGGTCAGCCGCCGGGCCGAGATGACGCCCGTGTTCACGCCTGCCCAGTGCAGGCCGCCGAACAGGCGCGCGTGCTCGATCTTGACGCAGCGGTCCATCACAGAGTCCAGCCCCGCGGCGCGCGCGATCGCGTCGGCCTCGGCGCTGCGCACGCCGAGCTGCTGCCACAGGCAGCGCGCACCGATGGCCACCGCGGCGCGCGCGATCGGCGGCAGATCGGCCTCGCGCCGGAAGACGTCGACCATGTCCACCGGGTGCGGGATGTCCTCCAGCGCGGCGTAGCAGCGCTCGCCCAGCACCTCGGCGTAGCGCGGGTTCACCGGCACGATGCGATAGCCGCGGGCCTGCATGTATTTCGCGGCGAAGTGGCTCGGCCGGTGCCACTCGGCCGACAGGCCGACGACCGCGATCGTGCGGCAGCCCTTCAGGATGCGGCGCAGGGAGGCGATGTCGTCGGACATGTCGCGATTGTGCGGGAGTCGTCAATGCCGCCCAAGAGTCGCTCGCTATACTGAGCACGTCAGGAGAGAGCAACCCACGGGTTCCGGCCAGGGATTCGTAGGTCGCCGCCGAAGGCGAGCAGTGTCCGCGAGGACCTGCAGGCAACGCTCAGGCAGAAGGACTGGCAAGCGCCCCGACACGGGCGACACCTCACTGGAGAGAGCCGCCGCGCCCCGGCGCGGCGTCCACCGAAGGGGCAAGCGGTGCCGGCTCGCAGCGGCACCGCCAATCTCTCAGGTAAAGCGGACAGCGGGGTCAGGGCCGCCGGGCAGCCGGCGGCGGAGCTGACCTTGCCGGAGACGCCGCTTGACAGACACCCTCGCCCGCACCCCGTTGCACGCGCTGCACCTCGAACTGGGCGCGCGCATGGTGCCGTTCGCAGGCTACGAGATGCCGGTCCAGTACCCCGCCGGCATCCTGGCCGAGCACGCCGCCTGCCGCGAGGCCGCGGCGCTGTTCGATGTCTCGCACATGGGCCAGCTGCGCCTGGAGGGCGACGACGCCGCCGCCGCGCTCGAGACCCTGGTCCCGGTGGACGTGGCGGGCCTGGCCGTGGGCCAGCAGCGCTACGCCCTGTTCACGAACGAGGCCGGGGGCCTGCTCGACGACCTGATGGTGGTGCGGCGCGAGCGCGACCTGATGCTCGTCGTCAACGCCGCCTGCAAGGCGCAGGACACCCTGCACCTGCAGCAGCACCTCAGCGGGCGCTGCGCCGTGGTGCCGATGCCCGAGCGCGCGCTGCTGGCGCTGCAGGGCCCGCGCGCCGTGGAGGCGCTGGCGGCGCTGGCCCCGGGCGTGGCGGCGCTGCGCTTCATGACTGGCGGCGCCTTCGATCTGGCCGGCGCCGACGGCTACGTCACGCGCTCGGGCTATACCGGCGAGGATGGCTTCGAGATCTCGGTGCCCGGGGGCGCCGCGCAGGCGCTGGCGCGCGCGCTGCTGGCCCGGCCCGGGGTGCATCCAGCCGGCCTGGGCGCGCGCGACACGCTGCGCCTGGAGGCCGGGCTGTGCCTGTACGGGCACGACATCGACGACACCACCACGCCCGTCGAGGCCGGCCTGGCCTGGGCGATCCAGAAGGTACGCCGCGCCGGGGGCGCGCGCGCGGGTGGCTACCCGGGCGCGGCCGTGATCGACGCCCAGCTCGCCACCGGCCCCGCGCGCAAGCGCGTCGGCCTGCTCGGGCTGGAGAAGGCGCCGGTGCGAGAGGGCGCACCGCTGCAGGACGAGACCGGCCGCAACGTGGGCCGCGTCACCAGCGGCACCTCGAGCCCGACGCTGAGGCAGCCCGTGGCCATGGGCTACGTCGAGGCCGCGCTCGCAGCCCCCGACACCCCGCTGTGGGCCGAGGTGCGCGGCCGCCGCCTGCCCATGCGCGTGGCGCGCCTGCCCTTCGTGCCGCACCGCTACGTGCGGGGCTGA
>CAZFVH010000091.1:0-21206 GCA_964522465.1 uncultured Rubrivivax sp.
ATGTCCAAGAAGTCTGTGGCAAGCTTCTGCACAAGTTCAGATGGGAGTGGGCCGCAATGTTCAGCGACGAGTGCTGTGCCGGTAGGTGTCACCTTCCAGTAGCCACGTTTCGGTGAGGATGAGAGGCCTGCGCGCTTGAGGCGATCATGCGCCCAGCCGGCGCGATTCTTATAGACCTGCTGCGTTCCACTCGTGAGCATCTGGGCTCGGTCTTCCACGCTAAGACCTAGCGCGGCTGCGGCTGCTTCGTGCGCAAGTTTGGCGGGAACACCGTCAGGATGTCCGGCAAGAAACCTGAGGATAGGCTCGATGAACAGATCGTAGGTCGGGACAGGCATGATGAGAGACGAAAGTTCGAGTCGTGCTGACCCCAACGCCAACGGCTTACGGTCGAGTGAGGCAACGGGCTGAAGCGGACGACGTCGATTTTGCTCGAACGGGCATCCGGCGACGACTCCCGATCGCCGATATTCGCGGCAAGCATGGCAGTCTGCCCCCGCCATGCGCCAAGAGTTCGACTACGACCTCCCCAGAGTCGCTGCCTTCATGCGGCGCTACCTGCCGGGCCTGCGGCTGGCCGAAGGCATGGTCGCCATCGGGCTCGTGCGCAGCGGGCAACTCGTGGCCGGGGTGCTGTACGAGGGTCTGAACCGGCAGAACGTGTGGATGCACGTTGCCGCTGTGCCCGGCGCGCGTTGGCTGACACGAGCCTACCTGCGCGCTTGCTTCGCCTACCCGTTCAAGGTCTGCGGCGTGCAGCGCGTGAGCGCGCATGTCGACTCGACGAACGTCGCTTCCCGGCGCTTCTGCGGTCACCTGGGCTTCGTGCCGGAGGCGCGCCTGGCCGCCGCCGCCCACGACGGCGGCGATGTGATCCTGTACGTGATGTGGCGGGCCGACTGCCGATTCCTGGAGGACTGAGCATGGGCACCAAGGGTTCCGACGCACCGCCGCCCGATCCGCGCCTGACCGAGGCGCAGATCCGCTCGATGGAGGTGCAGGACGACGTCATCCAGCGCATCGTGCGCAATTCCGAGTCGATGCTGCCGCTGCAGCGCGAGGCCACGCAGTTCGCACTCGACCAGTCGCGACAGGGTGCCGCCGACACGCAGGCCGACCGTAACTGGATGCTCACGCGCCGGGCCATGCTCAGCGGCGTGCAGGACCGGATGGTGTCGGATGCCACCTCCTTCGATGCCCGGGTGCGGCGGGACGAACTGGCGCAGGAGGCGGGCGCCGATGCGCAGATCGCCATCGCCAACGCGCGGGCCTCTTCCGGGCGAGACCTCGCGCGGCGGGGAATCATCCCCGGCTCGGGCCGCGCTGGAGATGCACGGCTTGTGCTGGGTGAGGCCGCGCTGACGGCAGGCGGGATGAACAACGCGCGCCGCGCGGCTCGGCAGGAAGGCTATGCGCTGACCGACCGTGCGGGCAATGCGCTGGCGGGCTACCCGGCCATGAGCACGAACGCCACCGGCCAGACCGTGAACATGGCGCTTGGCGCGCAAGGCGCGGCCAATGCCGGGGCTGCCGGGATGAACGCGGGGTTCGGCATGGCCAACGCCGGTGCCGCCTCGATGGGGGCGAACGCCACGGGCATGTGGAACGCGCAGGCGAACTACAAGAACCAGCAGGACCAGATCGCGGCGGCCAACGATCCCTTCAACACCATCCTCGGGGCGGTGGCGGGTGGGGTGACGAAGTTCATGTTCAGCGACCGGCGCCTGAAGACGGACATCGTCGCCGTGGGGCACGACGGGCGCACCGGGCTGACGCTGTACGAGTTCGGCTACCGCGACGACGCCGAGGGTCGGCGATTCCGTGGCGTGATGGCCGACGAGGTGGAGCGCATCGATCCCGGCGCGGTCAGCTACGACGGCTTGGGCTACGCGAGTGTGGACTACGCCCGGTTGGGCATCCAGTGGGTGGAGATCTGAGCGATGGGTGCCTTCCAGACGGGATTCCAGATCGGCTCTTCTGCGGCGCAGGCCGCGCTCGACCGCAGGGAGCGGGAGGAGCGCATCAAGCGCGAGGAAGAAGAGCGCAAGCTGCGGCTGCGCCAACTCGAACTCGGCATCGCCGAGGCGGAGCGCCGGGCGGAGAACAGTCGGCGTGCCGATGCCATCGACGCCGAGATCGTGCGCGGTGTGGGGCTTGATCCGGGCTCTGCGGGTGTGCCGCAGCGCGTGACAACTGCTACGACTGCCGCACGACCGACGATCGCGAAGGCAGAGCCTGATGCCGCGACGGGTTCATCCGCTGGCCGTTCATGGATACCGCTGCCTGTGAGCCCGAGTGCGCCACCTGTGCGCCGGCAGGCGGATGGCCAGATCGACCTTGGTAGCCCAGGTGCGTCCTCGGTGCTGCCGTCGGCCATGCCCGCGCCGTGGGAGGAGATGACGCCCGAGCAGCAGGCGCAGTGGTACCGCGAGAACCCGCGCATGGCCGCGATCACGCGCGGCCTGCAATACGCCTGGCTCAACGGCACGGGTGTGGGGCGTCTGCAGCGCATGGTCGATCCGGTGGGCGTGGGGCGAGCGGTGGCGATTGCCGACAAGGATGTCGGGTTCTTCCGGCCGGAAGGGGCTCGGATGGCAGATGCGGCTCCTTCCACGCCTTCCGCCTCCGGTCCCGGTGCAGGTCCGGGGGCAGTGACCACCCCTGTGGCGCCGCAACGGGCAAGCCCTATCTCGTCGCAGGAAGCAAGCCCTATCTCGTCACCTTCAGCCGCTCCTTCCGCTGCCGCTGGCGAACCCGCAAGACCTGCTGTGGCCGCTGCCACCGCCCGCTACTCCGACAAGGCGATGAACCTGTTCCGCATGGCGGATTCGGCCAGGCTGCGCGGCGACCGCGCGCAGTTCCAGAGCCTGTTCGAGAAGGGGCAGGAGCAGGTCATCGACGATGTGGTCAACGACTTCCGCAGGGGCTACGACGGGGCCGAGGCGCAGGTGGGCAAGGGCATCGAGTACCTGAACGCCACCTCAGCCGGCATCACCATCGGCGAGCCCGACCCGAAGACGGGTGTGCGGCAGGCCTCCATCGTCCAGCCCGACAAGAAGGCGCTGTTCATGCGGCTGTCGCGCGCCGACCAGGCCGAACTCTGGGCTGCGAGCCAGTTGATGCAGACCAACCCTGAGCGGGCCTTCAGGATGATCGCCGGGGTCAACAACACGCTGGCCGAGGTGGTCAAGGCCGAGAACGAGCAGGCGCGCGCGCTGATGACCGCCAACAACCAGGCGGTTGCCTTCGGTGCCAACGCCCGGCGCGACCAGGCGAGCGTCGACAACATGGAGCGCGACGACAGGCGGGCGGTGGCCGCCACAGTGAAGGCCGAATCGGATGCCAAGGCGAAGTCCGACGCCGCTGTCGCGCTGTACCGTCAGCGCAACCCCAACGCCACTGAGGCCGAACTGGAGGCCGTGCGCCGCGGGGTCGTCTCGGCCGTGCCCACCGCCAAGGTGGAATCGAGCTTCACGCCGAACCCGCTGGGCGGTGGCGGCACCGTCACGCAGCGCATGCCCGACGGCACTTTGGTGATCACGCCGGTGGACCGGGACGGCAAGCCGGGGACGGCGTCGACTGTCCAGGCACCTGGGTCCTCTGCGGCTCGGGGGTCTGACACGCGTGGTGTGGGTCCTGGCACTGCAGACGCATCGCAGGCGCTGGCCGCGATCACGACCTCAAGGCTGGAGGAGGCTGCGCGCAATCGTGGGCTGCCGGTCGAGGAGGTGGTCAATCAACTCGCTGTCGGCATGGGGGTGACCCCGGACGCCCTGCGTGCGGCGGTCTACGCCAACGATGCGCGGGCGAAGCAGAGCGCCGGGTCTTCACCCACCGCTGCTGCATCGACATCGATGACGAATCCGATGCCAGCGGCACCGGTCGTGACCCCTGCAGCGCCTGCGGCGGGCGCCGTGACGCCGGGTGTGGATCTCGGTCCATCCAAGATCCCGGCGCGGCCGGTGGTGCAAGCCGCCCCCGCGTCCACCGCCCCTGCCTCCACGGCGGCCGTGACGCCACAGGCCCAGGCCGCAGCGCCCATCCAGATGTCGTTCGCCGACGCCTCAGTGGCTTCCGTGGCCGCCGCAGTGAGCGTGGCCACCGGTCGGCGCATAGAAGTCGACGCTGCCGTCAAGCAGAAGATCACGGTGTCCGCCGACGCGTTGGAGACCCCCGAGCAGGCCTTCCAGCGCTTCCTGGCCGCCGTCAGGCAAGCCGGTCTGACCGTCAATTTCGGCCGCAGTGGCGCCGTCTACATCACCAAGCGATCGACACCGGCCGCACCTGCATCCCGCTGACCGACCGGTTTTCGTGGCAAGCATGGCACCTTGGCCGCTGGGCTCAACTCGGCGGCTGGCGGCACATCCATGGCGCGTGACCTGTTTGACGAACTTGGCATCAAACCGGTCATCCCGGAGTCGGCCACACCGGGCGTGCTGCGAAGCGCGGGAGACGTTGGCCTCGAAGTGGTCAGCGGCGGCCTCAAGGGCCTGCGCTTCATCACCGACGTGGCCGGCGCCGACAACGCGGTCTCTGGCGGTTTGCGGGTGGCCGACCAGGCTGTCAAGGGACTGCAGAGCCTTCGAGCCCAGTACGAGGACGAGGAGGTTGCGCGCATCATGCGCGACGCCGAAGACAAGGGTGTTGGCGAGCAGGCCATGCAGGCCCTGCGCGCGGCCGGCATCGCCCCGGTGCGCATGGGACTTGGCGCGGTGGCCACCGGCGCGCCCGTCATCGCGGCCTCGCTCATCCCAGGTGTGCGTGAAGCGTCCTGGGGTGCCCGTCTCGGGGTGCTCGGCGGCGCAGGCGCAGTGCAGGGGACGGGGGTCGTCAAGTCGGCGATCTACGACCAGGTCTACGAGCGTGCACGCCAGGAAGGCCGTTCTGAAGCCGATGCGCGCTCCATCGCCACCCAGGCCCAGAGCTACGCTGAGAACCCCGGGCTGATCGCCGGCGGCGCTGCGCTTGGCGGCGCAGCCTCTGTCACCGGTGTCGAAGGCGCCATTGCCCGCGTGCTTGGCCGCGAGGCAGCGCAAAGCGTGGCCGCATCGACTGCCCAGCGTGGCGTCGTGCCGTTTGCGGGCTCGGTGGCCGCAGGCGTGGCGCGCGAGGTGCCGCTGGAGGCGGCCCAAGGCGGGCAGGAGCAGTACGCCGCCAACGTCGCCACCGACCGGGCGGGATTCCCGACGCCGCCCTATCGGGGTGTGGCGGGCTCGGCGGTGCTCGAGGGGGCGTTGGCAGCGCCGGGAGGGGCTGTCGGCGGGGCCCTGGACTATGCGAATGCCGGCCGGGGTCAGCCTGCGTCGGTGCAGCCTTCCTCATCGACGCCGCCTTCCACGCCGACGCCAGCATCAACGCCCGCATCCACGCCACAGACCCCGGTACCCGATCCGCTGGTCCGCCTGGCCGAACTGGACGTCCTGGCTCAGACCCGGGCGCTGACGCCTCAGGAGCAGGCGTTGCGCGCCCGCCTGTCGCAGCAACTCGGGATGCCGGCAGATGACGCGAGCATCCTGCCCACGGGTGTGACACCCACAGGGCCCAGTACGCCGACGCCCGCCGACGCCGAACTCGACGCCCAGAACCGCGACCGCACGCGCGCCGCCTCCATCGCGCAGATGCAGTCGATCGCGGCCAACCCCGACTACCTGCGCCTGGGGCCCAGTCGCTCGCCTGATGCCGGTGCGCCGATGGTGTTCGCGGTGGGGGACGACACCTCGCTCGTAGCCCCGCAGGCGCTCGGCCGCGAGGACGTGGCCGTGATGGCCGATGGCCGGCGTGTGCCCTTCCGCTACGCGGTGGTGGATGTCAACGCACTGCAGCCCAGCAACTTCGCCGACGGGTCGGTGAACCCGGCCTTCGGCAACGCCGCCCCGGGCACCCTCAAGGCCTTGAACAACGGCCGCACGGCGGGCCTGCGCCGCGCCTACGAGGCGGGGACCGCCGCAAATTACCAGGCCGAACTCGAGCGCGATGCGCCCCAACATGGGGTGGACCCAGCCGTGATCCGCTCGACGGCCAACCCGGTGCTCGTGCGTCTGTATGCCGACGCGAGCAACGTTGCCAACATGGCGGCGCTGTCGCAAGGGCAGGGCCTGGGGATGTCACCGGCCGAGCTGGCGCGCCAGGACGCTCGGCTGATTGACGCCAGCGTGCTGGCGATGTGGCAGGGCGGCGACGTCGCCTCCCGTGACAACCGCGACTTCGTGCGCGCCTTCGTCGGCAAGCTGCATGGCACCGGGCAGGACATCGCCAACGTGATGACCGGCGAGGGCTTCCTGTCGCCCACCGGACGGTCCCGCATCCAGGCCGCGATGGCGCAGGCCGCCTACGGCGACCCGGACCTGATCTCCGAGATGTTCGAGTCCACCGACACCGACATCAAGACGATCGGCGAGGCGTTGAAGCTGTCGGCAGGGGCCTGGGCCAACCTGCGGGACTCGGTGCGCGCGGGCACGGTCGAGCCCTCGGCCGACATCACGCCTGCGGTGCTGGATGCCGTGCGGATGATCCGCCGCGCTCGGCAGGACCGGCGCAGTCTGCACGACCTGTCGCGCCAGGTGGACCTGACCACCGGCCAGACGCCGGACCCGCTGACGCTGAGCGCGCTGCGCCTGTTCTACGGCGGGGAGTTCCTCACCCGCCCGCTGGGCCGCGACCGTGTGGTCAGCCTGCTGGAGGAATACACCCGGCTCGTCAGCCAGGCAGGGCAGGGCGGAGGCCTCTTCGGCGACACGCCCGCGCCGTCGGACGTGCTCACGGAGTTGACGAAGGAGATCACCCCCGATGGACAAGCCAACACCCAGCCAGCCCAGCCCCAGGGCGCAGGACAGTCCGATGGCCGCAGCGATCCTCGGAGCGCTGCTGGTACGCCAGGGCAGCCAGGACAAGGACCCGTCGACAACGCGGGCCGGTCACCAGCTGCTTCAGGTGGCGCAGGCCCACTGGCCAACGCCGGTGCCGGCGCACAAGCGGCTGCCGGCGGGGTAGCGCCTGCGGCGACGCCTTCTGCGTCGACCTTGCCCACCGCGACGCCTCCTGCGGCGACTCCGCCCGCTGCGGCGCGCGCCGAGCCAGCCGCCGGACAGGAGCGGTTCGACCCGGCTGAAGTCGTCGGCGGGCTGACCGATGCGATGAACCAGGGTCTGAAGGGCGTCACAAACCCGATCCTGCGCGACGCCTTGCGTCAGCGTGGCCTCGCCATCGAAAGCGGCATCACGCCCGAAGGCCAGGCGCTGCAGCGCTTGCTGATGACGGTTGACATGGAGCGCGAAGCCGATCTGGACTTCCGCACTGCGCAGGACATCGTTGACGCGGCGGTGGGCTTCTACCGACCCGGGAGCAAGCCCTCGGCCGCCCCAAGACGCCAGACCCCGGCACCGAGCGCCCCGGCAAGTGCGCCCGCAACCCGCCAAGGAGCGACCGATGATGAAGAAGGGCAAGGGCAAGAAGCCCCCGAAGCCGGGGTACTGACCCGGCCGGCCGGCGCGCCTGGGCAGACGCCCGGGGCGCCGGCCAGCCCCGACGCCGAAGCCCGTGCCAAGGCGCAGAAGGACCTCGACGACGCCCTGGGCGACCTGGGCGACATCCTCGGCCGCGGCACGCGCCTGGGCATCACGCAGGAGCAGGAACAGAAGCTGCTGCCGGTCCTCACGCGCGTGATGGATGCCGCCTTCCGGCTGGGGTACTACAAGTTCAAGGACGCCGCGCGCTTCGTGCTCGACACGATCCGCGCGAAGCTGGGCGGCGAGGCGGCGGACCAGATCACGCTCGACCACCTGCAGGGCGCCTACATCGGCATGTCCGGCAAGTACCGCGACCAGGGCGCGAGTACGAAGCGCGAGGTCATCGAGGTCGAGAGCTTGGATGAGTTGACGCAGCCCGAGGAGGCGCCCACGGAGCCTGCTTCTGCGCCAGCGGCTATGACAGGCGCTCCGGCTGAACGCCCAACCCTGACCACCGCCCCCGGCCGCCGCGCCACAGCCCAGGCCATTGCCGACCGCTTCCTCGGCGGTGAGGGCTTCAAGACCATCGTCGAGGCCCGCAAGTTCATTGCCGAGCTGACCGGCGAGGCCGTGGAGCCTGGCACACAGGCTGCCAAGCGGGCTGATGAGACGGTGGAAGTTGCCGTCGTGCTGGCTGGCCGCGAGATCGTGGCCGCTGCGCGGCGGCAGGGGCGCACCGATGGCGTGATCTACGACCGTCTGGTCAACCTGTACGGCCTTCAGCCGGTGCTGGGCATGCGCTCGTCCACCAGCGTGCGTGAGCAGGCCTACTCGACGCCGGTGCCACTGGCCTTCCTGGCCTCGCGCCTGGCGGGCATCAAGCCCGGTGACAAGGTGGGCGAACCCACCGCTGGCAACACGATGCTGTTGATCGAGGTGGCCCCGAAGGACGCCGTCGTCAACGAGCTGAACGCCGAGCGCGCCGACAACGCGCGCGCACTGGGCTTCGAGGTGCAGCGCAACGACGCGGCCACCTCCGCTCTGGCACCGCCGAAGTCCCTGGATGTGGCGGTGATGAACCCGCCGTTCGGCGTGGTGCGCGACGACAAGGGCGATCCCACCGTGTGGGCTTCCGCACCGTTCTTCGCCACGCGGGAGGTCGACCACGCCATCGCGCTGAAGGCCCTTGAATCACTCAAGGACAACGGTCGCGCCGTGCTGATCGTCGGCGGGGTGGATGCCCGCGCCGAGGACGAGATCCGTGACGGCTACCGCGCCAAGGCCAAGCGGGAGTTCTACTTCCGCCTGTACAACGACTACCAGGTCGTCGACCACTTCACGGTCGACGGCGATCTGTACGCGCGGCAGGGTGCCGGCTACCCCGTGGACGTGATCGTGATCGCGGGCCGTGGCAAGGCCACGCGACCCTTGCCCGCCGCCCAACTGCCGGTGCGCTTCGACTCGTGGCCGGCGCTGAAGGAGAAGCTCGATGCAAACGCCGTCGTCAACACCCCAGGCGCCACGTCAAGCCCTGGTGCCGTGGTGTCCCCCGAACGTCCAGGCGGGTCTGTGCGGGGTGATGGTGCCCCCGGGCGAACTGACGCAGTGGGCGTGGATGGACGCCCTGGTGGACCGGGTCAACCGACTGGTGGATCAACACCCGCAAGGCCTGCGGATGGCCAATCGGGCACTGTCGGCGATGGGCGTGATGGGGATCAAGGAGTCATACGAAGCGGGCGGCAGCCTGTTCAGCCACAACCTGCATCTGCAGACGGTGCTGTCTCTTCAGATGAACAGTCGGATCAACCCGTTCCCGGCCAAGGTGCCCGCACGCCCGACGGCGCGGATGGAGGCCGTCCGGGAGGCGATCGAGGAAACCGATCTGGAGGCGTGGCTGGAAATGGCTCTGGCCGAGACCAGCTCGTCCGGCCTGGACTGAGCGACCGCCGCGGCCAGGAGCAGGAGACCGCCGGGCAGGTGGCCTACACGCCGGGCTCCGGCGCGCCGTCGGTAGGCACGCTGGTGCCGCGTGCGATGCGCGACTCGGTGCAGAAGTCTCTGGAGCGCGTGAAGGCGGCCGTGGGCGATCTCGACGCCTTCGTCGCCCAGAAGCTCGAGTACGACCCGCTGGAACTCGCCGTCTACTTCTCCGCCGAGCAGGTCGACGCGCTGGCGCTGGCGATCTACAACGCCGAGCAGGAGCGCGGCTTCATCATTGGAGACCAGACCGGCATCGGCAAGGGCCGCGTGGTGGCCGGGATGATCCGCTACGCGCTGCGCAGCGGCAAGGTGCCGATCTTCGTCACCGAGAAGCCCAACCTGTACGCGGACATGATCCGCGACCTCGACGACATCGGCATGGCCGAGGAGCTGGGCCTGTCCACGCAGCGCCCGGACATCCTGATGACCAACAGCAAGGAGTCGATCGACTACACGCTGCAGCGCGAGATCAACGGCGATCGGGTCGAGCTTGAACTCGTGCTGCGCCCGCCGGCCAGTGGGCCGGAGCTGAACAAGTTGATGGATGGCATGGTCGGCGAGGGCAGCCTGGGTCGCTTCAAGGTCATCTTCACCACCTACAGCCAGATCCAGACGGTGGCGGGCAAGACCACGGCCCGCATGCGCTTCCTGCAGGCCTTTGCCGACGGCGGCTACGTCATCTTCGACGAGAGCCACAACGCCGGCGGCACTGCCACGACGCAGGCTCGCTCGAAGGAGCAGCGTGACGCCCTGAAGCAGGGCGAGGACAAACTCGGCCGCGCTGGCTTCGCCCGTGTGCTGGTGCGCAACTCAGCGGGCAGCTTCTTCAGCTCGGCCACCTACGCCAAGCGCCCCGACGTGATGGACCTGTACAGCAGCACGAACATGATGCTCGCTGTGGAGAAGCCCACCCAGCTGGCGCCGGCGATCCAGGCCGGCGGCGTGCCGCTGCAGCAGATCGTGGCCACGATGCTCTCCGAGGACGGCCAGTACATCCGGCGCGAGCGCACCTTCGCAGGCGTGGGCTACGAGACCCGGGCGACCACGGTAGACAAGGCCACGGCCGAGAACATGGCCACCGCCATGCGCATGGTACTTGCCTTCTCGCGCGCCAAGGAAGCCGCGGTCGAGGCCATCAAGAAGGAGCTGGACAGGGAAGGTGCCGTCATCACCGACAAGGGCACCGAGAAGGCGACGGTGCAGGGCGCGAACTTCGGCGCGATCATGCACAACCTGATCGACCAGATGCTTCTTGCGCTGAAGGCGCAGGACTCGGTGGACTTCGCCATCGAGCGGCTGAAGGCGGGCGAGAAGGTGGTGCTCACCGTGGCCAACACGATGGGCTCGTTCCTGGCGGACTACGCCAAGGAGATGGACCTGCGTCCGGGCGAGCCGGTGGCGCTGAGCTTCCGGGATTTGTACCTGCGCTACCTGGAAAAGCAGCGCATCATCACGATCAAGCGCCCTGGGGGTGCGCCGCCGGAGCAGTCCCGCCTGACCGATGAGCAGCTCGGCGAGTCCCTCGTCAAGATGTTCAATCGCACGGCCGAGTTCATCGGCAACGCCGGCTTCGGGGCTGCGCCGATCTCGCCCATCGACTTCATGCACAACCGCCTGCGCGAGGCGGGCTTCAAGACCGACGAGATCACCGGACGCAACATCACGGTGAACTATGCCGGCCCCTCGCCGGTGCTGGCCAATCGCACGGCCAACATCCGCCAGCGCCTGCGGGCCATCCGGGGCTTCAACGGCGGTGAGGTCGACGCGCTGATCCTGAACCAGTCGGGCTCGACGGGCCTGTCGCTGCACGCCTCGGCCAAGGTCAAGGACCAGCGCAAGCGCCGCATGATCATCGTGCAGGCCGAGCGCAACATCGACACCCACATGCAGATGCTTGGCCGCGTGCACCGCACCGGGCAGGTGATCACGCCCGACTACACGCAGGCCATGGCCGACATCCCGGCCGAGATGCGGCCGGCGGCGGTGCTGATGAAGAAGATGGCTTCGCTGAACGCCAACACGACCGCCAGCCGCAAGTCGGCGGTGACGGCCGAGGGCGTGGTCGACTTCATGAACGACTACGGCGGCCAGGTCGCAGCCGAGTTCCTGATGGACAACCCAGATGTCCACGCCGAACTCGGCGGCCAGGACCGGCTGGAGGTGCCCGACAAGGTCGAGGAGGCCGAAGACGAGCTGATCCGCAAGCTCACCGGCTACATCCCCATCCTGCCCATCAAGCAGCAGGAGGAGATCTACGCCGACCTGACCCAGCGCTACAACGACCTGATCGCTCGCGAGGACGCGATGGGCACGAACAAGCTCGAGGCCAAGGCGCTGGACCTGGGTGCGAAGACGCTGTCGAGCGAGCAGGTGACGGCGCAGCGCGAGGGCGATGTCGAGTCCCGGTTCGCCGAGCCGGCGCACATGGAGAAGGTGGACGTGGCGCGCACGGTCAAGCCCATGTCCAGCGCCGAGGTGGATGCGGCCATCGCGCAGAGCCTGGGCGGCCGCAGAGCCCTGGATGTGCGCGTCGACATGATCCGGGATCTGAACGCCCGCACCACGGCCTATGTGCAGGCGTTGCGCGCGAAGCTGGAGGCGGCCGACACCGACCCGCTGAAGATCCAGCGGCAGCTCGACACGGTGGGGATGCAGAAGAACCTGGTCGAGGAGACGCTGCGCACCTACGGCGTTGGCGATCAGGTGACAGTGCTCGACTCGCTGCAGGTGCCCACCTACGGGATCATCACGTCGATCACGAACACCGGCACGACCAAGAACCCGGCGGCGGGCTCGTCGTGGAAGATCACGCTGGCGCTGGCCAACGGGGATGCGCGGTCGCTCACCCTGAGCGTGAGCCAACTCGGGCGCAGCGTCACCTTGCGCAAGCAGGTCGAGCCGGTGGCGGCCCTGGACCCCAAGACGGACGCGGCCCGCTACTACAGCATCCCGGAGCTGTTCGACCTGTACAGTGGCGGCAGTGGCAACGTGCGGCGCGAGCAGCGCTGGATGGTCACCGGCAACCTGCTGGCCGGGTTCGCGAAGTTCCCCGGGCAGATCGTCAGTTACACCACCGACGACGGGCGCGTGCAGCAGGGCGTGCTGATGCGCCGGGGCTACGACTTCGAGAAGGTCAAGCAGCAGGCGGCTGCCGATGCCGTGGTCTTCACGGCGCCAGCCAAGCTGATGCAGTTCTTCGAGCGGGCTGGCGGCGGGGCGACGGTGAGGAACGCGGCTGGGACGCTGCGCATCCTGCGCTCGCACGGGGAGGGGGCGCCCACCTACAGCATCTCTGTTGCGGCGGCCAAGCGCGAGGGCGGCACCTACTACCTGGACCAGCGGCTGATCGACGCGCTCGGGCAGGACTTCTACAAGCGTGGCGATGTGATGTCGGTGCGCAATGTGGACGAGGCCACGCTACGGCGGGCGCTCGAGCATCTGCTGCAGGCGCGTTCGGACACCAAGCTGATCCCGGTGTCGCACCCCGACGTCGCGCGCGAGGTGCTGGGGCTGCCGCCGCTGAGGGCTCCACAGCTGGGCCGAGACGGGCCGGTGGCGCGTGAGGAAGCCGGGGTCTACGACGTCAACGATCCGGCCTCGAACTACGATCTCGCCTATGACCTCTTCCCGGAGACACAGCAGGACCTGCAGCCTGTTGTCGGACGGCCAACACCGCGTGTGGTATCCCGTGCCCGAGGAGGAGTTGCCGTTCGACACAAGCAAACCACCGCCAGTGGGGACGTACTCCCCACCGCCACCCTATCGGTGCGGTCCAACCCGACGCTGCCCGGCGTCTACCAGGTCAACGACCAACTCGTCCAAGTGAACGTGCGCGACCTGCCGGTCGCAAGCGTGAAGACCTGGCAGGACGCGGTGGACGCGCTGCAGGCCATCGGCGAGTACGCCGTCGAGCACATGGACGTGCTCATCACCAACAAGGCGGGCAAGCCGCTGGCGGTGGTCGGCTCCTTCAAGGGCGCGATCGCGCAGACGGCGGTGTACCCCACCACCATCCTGGCGGAGGCGCTGCGCATCAAGGGCGCGGCCACGGCCTGGGGCGTGCACAACCATCCAAGCGGCAATGCCGAGTTGTCGCGGGCCGACGAGTACCTGAACCAGGCGGTGGCAGCGGCCTTCCGCGACACCTCGATCCGCTGGGCCGGCACGGCTGCGATAGCCAATGGTGGCGACTGGCGTGCGGTGGAGGGCAACGGCGCGAACTTCGTCGGCGGCAAGGTCCGCCCGGGCAAGCCCGTGGCGCGCATCCCGGTGGTCAACCGCCTGATCCGGCGTGTGGACAGCGCCCATGTGGTCATCGACACGCCCACCAGGGCCAAGGACGTGGTGCAGACCCTCGCCGGCGGCCAGCCGGGGATCGTGTTCGTCAGCCACAGCCACCGCGTCACGGCCTGGGTGCCGATGATGCAGGAAGAGATGCTGTCTCTGACCAAGGAGGGTCGGCTGGATCGCCTGCTGAACTCCGGGGCCTTCTCGGGCTCGGCCGCCTATGTGCTGTCGATTCCGGTGCAGGGCCCTGGCAAGGTCTGGGAAGCGCGAGCCGAACGTGCGGCACAGAACATGGCCAACGCGCTGGCCAGACTCGACCTGCGGCTGCTGGACGTGATCGACCCGGTCACGCGGTCCTCGATGGCTGAGCGTGGGATGCAGCCCTCCGGGAATGCAGGGGGGACCCTGTCCAACCTGGCGCCAATGAGTCTCGGGCGTGTTGAAGCCGCCGGTGTGACGCGGCGCAGCGCGAAGAAGGCACTCGAGGAGGGCTTCGAGCCTGAAGACCAGGCCGACGACGAGACCGAGGTGCCACGCATCCAGGCCGCGCGTCGCTTGTCTAAGCTGGCCGAGCGGCTGACCAAGGGCGAGATCGACAACGAGCAGTACATCCTGGCGGTGCGGATGCTGACCGCCGAGATGGACGCGGCGGCGCTGGCCAAGCGCCACAAGCGGGTCTTCGGACGCAGCCGGGAGCGCGGTCCCGATCTGGTGCGTGAGCGCCTGCTGCAGGCCCGCCGGCGTGGCGACCTGGACCCGGACGACGTGGCGTTCGCGTTGTGGGCGCTGGATCGCAACCCGGCGCTGGCGGCCGATCTGGGCATCTCCATCCGCGCCCCCGGCGAGGACACGCCCTCGGGCGACTACAACCCCACCACGCGGGTCATGCGCCTGTTCAAGGGCGACGCCCTGCGCGGCACGTCGGTGCACGAGATCCTGCACCACGCCGAGCGGATGATGCCCGCGCCCATGCAAGGGCGCATCCGGGCCGAGTGGGCCAAGGCACTGGCGGCGGGCTACAAGAACGCGACGCCCGGCCAGCGCCAGGCGATGGACCACATCCTGCCCGCCATGGCCGGCGACCGCAGCGCCCTTGACGCCCTGAAGAGCGCCTTCGCCAAAGGGGTGCTGAAGTACGACCCGCACTACCAACTGGTCAGCCCCAGCGAGTTCTGGGCGGTCAACGCCACCCGGCTGCTGCACCGGCGCTACGCGGCGTCGGATTCGATGTGGCGCCGGATCATGGTGTGGATGCGCGAGATGGTCGAGCGCGTCAAGAGCCTGTTGGGTCTGCGGGCCGATGCCGCCGTGCTGCGTGCGATGGAGTACGTCGTCGGCACCGACAACGACGGCAGCTTCCAGTCCAGGCAGATGTTGTCCGAGGGGGTGTCGGGCATCCTGGACAACCGCAAGGTCAGCGACATCACGACGATGGCGCGGCTGCAGCGCGTGGTGCGTGAGGGCTCGGGTGGGCGACCGGTGTACCTGCGTTTTGCGCGGGACATCGAGGGGGATGTGCGTGGTCGCCGCTCCGCCAACTGGGTGAGCGGCGAGCGTGAGATGGGCTTGTCGGTGGTGCAACTGTCTCCGCTGCGGCGCGACGAAGACCTGCGCAACGCGTACGACATGTACATCCCGACCTTCGACGATCTGCCGGTCGATCACGCGGCGAGCCTTGGCGGGCAGATCGGCAACTACATCGACTATCTGGGCTTCAGGCGCGCCAAGGGCGCCTACCTGGTGACAGGTGATGTCGTGGGCTCTGGCAGCGACGGCGAGCCGCTGCTGGCCAATGCGTCGGTCATCGGTGAGGTGAGCAAGCGCGTCCTCGTCGAGGCCGTCCTGGCCTGGGCGCAGGAGCAGGAGCGCCGGGATGTCCAGGCAGGGCGTCCCCCGGGGTTGGTTGCGACCAACGAGAAGTTCCTGACCAGCGAGCTTCGGCTGGGCGCGGAGCTGGAAGAGGTCAAGCGTGCGGCCGCGGCGCCTGATGCGGGACCGTCCCCGGTGCTGGAGAACCCCGCACCTGCCCGCGGTGCCGACGCCGAGCGCGACGTCAACCGCATGACCGCGGCACAGATCGAGGCCGAGATCCGCAAGCTCATTCCCCAGGTCGAGAAGGCCTACGAGGCCGGCCCGCGCAGCGCGCGCATGGCCGAGCGTCTGGACGCCCGGCTCGAGACCCTGATGGACGCGCTGGAGTCTGTCTACGCCGATCTGGAGGAAGACCAGCTGACCCGCGCCGACCTGCTGAACCCGCTGCTGGTGGGCAAGCTGCAGGAAGGGGAGGCTGGCGACAGCGAGGCCGACATCGTGCGCGACCTGGCCAACGTCTGGCGCGAGATGATGGACGCACGCAGCCCCTACGGTGGCATGACGCCGCCGGAGCAGGCCGACTTCATCCGCGGGATGGTCGACGACTATGCCTGGCGCCACGGGGGCATGGAGCCGAACCTACCGGACAGCGTGGTGCTGGACGCTGCGCAGGACGCCTTCGAGGCCGTCTACGGGTTGCGGGCCCGACAGCTGGCGCGCATTCAACGCGAGCGCGCGAATGCGAGCCGCGTGGCGCCGGTGCGCCGAGCGTCGGACGATCGTCCCTTCCTCCTGGAGAACCTCGCCCCGCCGCCGCCTTCGCAGCCCAACGCCGCCGGCCCGAACCCGCCGCCGCAGCCTGGCCCCGCCCAGCGCAGCCGCTGGCAGGCGCTCAAGCAACGGGTGATGAACCTGACGAGCCCCGAGTCGCTGGACAAGCTGATCTACGAGTTCCAGGACAAGTTCGTCGATCTCAAGCGCATCCGCGCCCGCATCCAGGCACTCGGCGGCACGATCTCGGATCTGAACGACGCCTACCTCGGCGAGGAGCTGTTCCACAAGCGGCTGGCGCGGCGCACGCAGGTATTCTTGGACGACGAGCTGCGCCCGCTGCTGGTCGAGATGCGCGAGCGCGGGGTGACGATGGAGGACTTCGAGCGCTACCTCCATGCAAGGCACGCGCCCGAGGCCAATGCCGAGATGGCCCGGCGCAACCCCAGCCAGGCCGAGCTCGATGCGCGGCGCGCCCAGGTCGATGCCGATGTCAAGGCGCTGGAGTTGCGGCTGCAGTCGGCGGTGGCGCGGGGCACCTCGACCCGGGCGCTGACCGAGTCGCTGGACGCCGCGCGCGAAACGCAGTCGGTCTGGCGCCGAGCGCAGGCCTTCCGGGGCACTGAGGAAGAACGGTTGTCCCTGTCGGGGATGTCCGATGCCGAGGCCGCAGCGGTGATCGCGGCGCTCACACCACAGCGTCTGGCCGACATGGATGCGCTGGCGGCCCGGGTCGACGCGATCAACGCGCGCACGCTCGAGCTGCTGGAGCACTACGGTCTGATGGAGCGGTCGGTGCTGGATGCCTGGCGCCGGGCATACCGCTACTACGTGCCGCTGCACCGCGACGAGGCGCACCCCGACTCAGTGGCGCACCCCACCGGCATGGGCTTCAACGTCAAGGGGCCGGCGGCGCGTCAGCGCGTGGGCAGCAACGAGCGCGTGACGCACATCCTGGGCCACATCGCCATGCAGCGCGAGGCCGCGCTGACCCGCGGCGAGAAGGACCTGGTGCTGAAGAAGCTCTACGTCATGGCCGCGCAGAACCCCGACCCGGACCTGTGGCGCGTCGACGAGCTGCCCGTCATTAAGGTGGTCGACCCCTTCACCCGCACCGTCAGAAAGGTGGCCGATCCGAACTACCGCAACCTGCCCTACGTCGTGATGCTGCGCATCGCCGGGCAGGACGTGGCGATCACCTTCAACGAGCGCAACCCCCAGGCGCTGCGGCTGGCGCACTCGCTGAAGAACCTGGACATCGGCGACCTGCACGCCGCCGTCACGCTGGTGGCCAAGGGTACGCGATGGTTCGCCAGCATCAACACCCAGTACAACCCGGTCTTCGGCGTCATCAACTTCGCCCGGGACGCGCAGTCGGGGTTGCTGAACCTCAGCACCACGGCGCTGGCCGGACGGGAGCGCGAGGTCGCCTCCGGCGTCTTCCCGGCGCTGCGTGCCATCTACCGCCAGGAGCGCGGTAAGCAAGCCGCCAACCCCGCCAACCGGCAGTGGATCGATCTGTGGAAGCAGTTGCAGGACGCCGGAGGCTCCACGGGCTACCGAGACCTGTACGCCAACATCGAGGACCGCACCCGCGAGCTGGAGAAGGAACTCGGCCGCCTGGACCGGGGCGCAGCGGGCAAGACCGTCCACTACATCCTCGACTGGCTGAGCGACTACAACGAGGCGATGGAAAACGCCGTGCGGGTGTCGGCCTTCAAGGTCGCGCTCGACCAAGGCATGAGCACCGAGCGCGCGGCGAGCCTGGCCAAGAACCTCACCGTCAACTTCAACCGCAAGGGCCGCCAGACCCGGGAGATCGGCGCCTTCTACGCCTTCTTCAACGCGGCGATCCAGGGCACGGCCAGGATGTGGGAGACGCTGCGCGGGCCGATGGGGCGCAAGATCATGCTCGGCGGCGTGCTGCTGGGCGCCGTCAACGCACTCATCGGCATGGCGGTGATGGGGGGTGACGACGACGGCGACGATCACTGGGACAAGATCCCCGAGTTCGTCAAGGAGCGCAGCCTGATCGTGCCGCTGGGCCGCGAGGACTACCTGTCCATCCCGCTGCCGCTGGGCTTCCACTTCCTGCCCAACGTCGGGCGCCTGGCAGTCGAGTTCATGCTCGGCGGGCCGGACAAGATCGCCGGCCGGCAGATCGGCCGGCTGCTGCAGGTGATGCTGGACGCCTTCAACCCGCTCGGGGGCTCGCAGACCTTCTCGCAGATGGTCACGCCCACCGTGGCCGACCCGGCCGTGGCACTCTGGCAGAACCGCGATTGGACCGGCCGGCCGATCTACCGCGAGACCATGAACCCGCTGGACCCGCAGCCCGGCACCGCGATGGCCAAGGACTCGGCCACTCCATGGGCCAAGGCCGCCAGCGAGCTGACCAACTGGATCACCGGCGGCACGAAGTACCAGCCCGGCATGTGGAGCCCCACACCCGACCAGATCGACTACGTCATCGGTCAGCTCACTGGCGGCATCGGCCGCGAGATTGGCAAGCTTTCACAGACCGTGACGGCGCCCTTCACCGGCGACGAACTGCCTCCGCACAAGATCCCTCTGCTGGGCCGGCTGTACGGCAACACCCGTGGCATCTCGGGCCAGGCCGACGCCTTCTACGAGAACGTCAAGCGTCTGAACCAGATCGAGAACGAGCTGCAGGGCAGGGCGAAGAACCGCGAGGACGTGGAGGCCTACCGGCGCAGCGAACCCCTGGCCGAGCTTGTGGCCGCGGGCAACCAGGCCGAGGCGGCGGTGAGCAGGCTGCGCAGGATGCGGCGAGAGGAGCAGACGCGGCAGGCGCCGGGGTACGAGGAGAGGGTGCGGGAGATCGATCGGGAGATCGGGGAGGTGATGGCTCGGCTGAATCGGGGGGTGGTGGGACGACTTGTTGTTCCCACAGAGGTGCGGTAAGCTGGTGGCCTCAAGTGTGAAGTGCAACGCGCTACTTCGGGTAAGGTGCACAGATGCAGACCCCAAACACCTACCGCCAGCCTCAGCCTGAGGAACGCATGACCATCGCTAGCATGCGCCTGACGGGATCGGGTGCGCGGGCCATAACTCGGGCGGGCTTCACTGCCAAGCTGAATTCGACCGCCGCGCCGATGCGCCACAGCTTGACGCACAACCAGGGCAAGGAGATGACGCGCCATCGCGAGCTCAGCGCCCGCACGGGCGTGAAGGTTTCCTTCTGTGAACCGCACAGCCCCCGGCAGCGAGGCAGCTGCGAGAACACCAACGGGCTGCTGCGCCAGTACCTGCCCAAGGGCACCGATCTGTCGGTCCACACCCAGGCCGAACTCGAGGCCATCGCCGACAGCCTGAACAACCGACCACGCGCCACGCACGCCTTCCACTCCCCGCTGGAGGTGTTCGCCGCGATGCTCAAAGCCGCCCATTAACCCTCAATTTCCGTTCACTGTGAGGTGGTGTTGCACTTCAGACTGAATACCGTCGCTCATGAAAATTCTCACAAAATCAATTTTCTTTTGTCTAATCTCTATTTCTCATGCAGCCTCAAATGCACACTCTTTGAGTAAAGTTGTGGAAAATTCAGAAGCAACATTTTATGTGCGGACTGATAGTCTAAAAAAGAATGGTAGTTCAGTTGATTTTTGGCAAATAACGGATTTTAAGCGGCCGAAGTTGAACAAAAAGGGTGAGTCTTATTTGTCGATAGAGTCGCATCTAGTCATTGACTGTTCAGCAAGTACGCAAGATCTCATTTTTGTAAAAGTGTTTTCTTCGAACATGCTGACTGGGCAGATGATTGCGGGTGGGTCTCTTAAGCAAAGAAATCCTATCCCTTACGGGACATCTTTGGAAGTTATCAAGACTTTTGTTTGTAGGTGAGGCGGAGAAGTGTTCAAGATTATTGGCCTCCTTTTGCTAATGGCTATATTTTTTGGCCTATTTCTTCAAAATTCGTTGGCGACTGAGGCGGCAGGCACACTGGTGATTGTTTGTATTATTTTGGGTTCTCTTGATGTTTTAATCGATCTTATCACTTGGTTCAAAAAATTCACTTATCTAAGTTGGCGCTGAGTAATCAGGCATAATTTTTTATCGGCTTGCCACGCAACGATAGCACGTGTTGCCTATCTGTCGATTGAGGCATTGATGAGGCGTCGTTATTGCATCGGCGTCTGACCTGCTATAAAAACTTCACGGAGTCAATAATGTTAAAGGCCATTTTCGGTTTATTGTCCGTTATCGCTTTGGGCGGATGCGCGGGCGCAGGAAGCGATCGAATTAGAAATGAAAGTAATTCGACATTATGCTTGAGATTCTTGTCTTCAGAGAATGATTCGCGATCAACTCAGACTCGAGAGATCGAAATACGAAGTCGCGGTCTCGATTGTGCGACGGTAGTTTCTCCAAGAGATATTGAGGTCGAACGACGTCTGCGTAAAGCTGAAGCGGCAGCTGAAGCAGCGGAGCGAAAGGCTCGCAGAGCACAAAAGGCTGCTGATGCGGCGGCGGCAGATGCACAGAACACTGCGCGTAGGCAAAAATGGTGTGCCCAAGGAGTGGCCGCATATTGCAGATGATCGGAACAAGGGCTCCTACTTTCGACGTGCGGCCGTGCGAGGCTAGAGGTATTTATTCTGGGCGCCTGTTCGAACCGTTTACGCCATTCACCGCCTAGTCTGGTGTGAATCCTCGAAGTCTTGCTGCACCTTATCACTGCGGATACTTTTGGCGCGCCGATGGGTAATTCCGCGTATCTCCGCTTATTTTCTTGAGCCCGTAGGCCTTGCCATTGATCTTCCTGAATTGTCAGAGGGTTATTCGGGAGTCTGATTCAATTTGGTGTCGAAAAATCATGTCCCCGACCACCGAAATGCTCGTCTAAATCCTGCGTTTTCGGCTTCTTTCACCGTGCTTGCGTAAAACTCT
>CAZFVH010000092.1:0-20798 GCA_964522465.1 uncultured Rubrivivax sp.
GAACAGCGTGCCGCCGGTGAAGAAGCCCGCCTCGTGGCCGTCGACCTGCAGCCCTCGTCCGTCCACGACCAGCGTCGCGCCTTCCTGCACGCCAAGCCCGATGTAGCCTTCGATCCGGTCGCGCGCCTCGCGCGTGACGATCGGGCCCATCTCGGCGTCGGCGCGCATGCCGTTGCCGATCTTCAGGGCGCGCGCCCGCTCGGCTAGCAGCGGCACGATGCGGTCACCCACGTCACCCACCAGCACCGCCACGCTGATGGCCATGCAGCGCTCGCCGGCCGAGCCGTAGGCGCTGCCGATCAGCGCGTCCACGGCCTGGTCCAGGTCGGCGTCGGGCATCACCACCATGTGGTTCTTGGCCCCGCCCAGCGCCTGCACGCGCTTGCCGTGGTGGGCGCCGGTCTCGTAGATGTACTGCGCGATCGGCGTCGAGCCGACGAAGGAGATCGCCTTGACATCGGGGTGGGCCAGCAGCGCGTCGACCACCGTCTTGTCGCCCTGGACGACGTTGAACACCCCGTCGGGCAGGCCGGCCTGCTGCAGCAGCCGCGCCATGAACAGGCTGGCGCTCGGGTCGCGCTCGCTGGGCTTGAGGATGAAGGCGTTGCCGCAGGCCAGCGCCACCGGGAACATCCAGCACGGCACCATGCACGGGAAGTTGAACGGCGTGATGCCGGCCACCACGCCCAGCGGCTGGCGCAGCGTCCAGTTGTCGATGCCGGTGGAGACCTGCTCGGTGTAGTCGCCCTTGAGCAACTGCGGGATGCCGCAGGCGAACTCGACGATCTCGATGCCGCGCGTGACCTCGCCCTGCGCGTCGCTGAAGACCTTGCCGTGCTCGGCCGTGATCATGGCCGCCAGGGTGTCGCGGTGCTGATTGAGCAAGGCGAGGAAGGCGTTCATGACGCGTGCGCGTCGCAGGGGGGGCATCTCGCCCCAGGCCGGCTGGGCGGCGCGCGCGTCCGCCACCGCGGCCTGCACGTCTTCGGCGCTGCCGAGTCTCACGGCGCGAGCGACCGCACCGGTGGCTGGGTTCCAGACAGCCTGGCGCCGATCCGACAAGCCTGGCGTAGGCGCTCCGGCGATCCAGTGGACGATCTCGTCGCTCGAGGTGTAGGCGGCAGGCGCTCCCATGGCGGCTCTCCTGGGGGGTGTGGCGTGTGTGACGGAACCTGCAAGTCTATGTGCCCGAGATCGGGCGCGCTGCCGGGGCTGGCGAGTGCTCCGACGGGCAGGAGCGGCCCCGACGCTCGGCGCGGGCGCAAAATCCAGACATGGACACCCACCCCACGCCCTCCAGCCCTCTGGGCGACGACGAGATCGCCGAGCTCGGGCAACTCCTCGACTCGATCGAGGGACCGCTCGAACCACTCGACATCAGCGCCCTGGATGGCTACCTGTGCGCCGTGCTGCTGCAGCCGCGTCCGGTACCGCCGTCCGAGTGGCTGCGCTGGGTGTGTGACAGCGAGGCCGGTCAGCCCGTGCCCGGGCTGGCGGCCCGGCGCATCGCCGATCTGGTGCTGCGGCGCCACGCCGAGCTCGATCGCGCCATCGCCTCGCGACAGTGGTTCGATCCCTGGGTCTTCGAGGTCGACGATGATGACGGCGATGACGGCACCGCCGATCTGCCCCCAGCCGCGCTGGTGCAGCCCTGGGTGGCCGGCTTCTCGATGGCCACGCAGCGATTTCCCGAATTGCTGGCGATGGCCGACCCGGCGCTCGTGGAGCCGCTCGCGGTGCTCTACGCGGTCTTCGACCCCGACGATCTGGAAGACGCCGACGGGCTGCGTGAGCTGATCGAGACGCTCGAGCCTCCCGGCGACCTGGCCGAGGCGGTGGAAGACCTGGTGCGCAGCGTGCTGCTGATCGCCGATGTCTCGCGCCCCAGAGCGCCGGCCTCCCGCGCTGGCGGGTCGCGTCGCCCGGGCCGGGGCGCCTCGTCCCGCTCAGGCAGGCCGCGGCCGCCGCGCTGAGACATCTGTTGCGCGCCCACAACATCCCGGGACGCAGTGCGGGGGGTCTGCCCGATTCTTGTCAAGCTTTCGTCATCGTGTGCCGAAGATGATGTCGTGACGGCCCGGGTCGGGGCCGACGCAGGGAGCATCACGATGGGGACCTTGAAGAAGACGCAGGCCCGTTGGCCGCGCTGGCCCTGGTGGACGAAGTGGCGACGTGCGCGCGACCGAGGCCAGGACCTTGCCGATCTGGGCACGGCCTTTGCCTTGGACCTGTCGCTGGCCGGGCGGCCGCAGCGGCATGACGGGGCATCCGATCCCTCGACCCCGCCTTCGGTGCGCGAAGGGGCTGCGCCCGTGCTGTGAACCGCCCGGAGCCGGGCGCCAAGCCGCACCGCCCTGCGCTCGTGCGCGACGCGCAGCGCCGCCTGTGCCGGGCCTTGCCTTCGCTGCCTTTGAAAGCGGCCGGACGACCCGATAGACCCTGTGGCAGAGTCTGAGGCCCCCGGATCTAGAATGATCCGCATGGCCAAGGGATCTTTCCGGGACCAGGTGTTGCGCGTGCGCGAAGATGCGATCGTGTCTGCGGTCAACCGCCTGCTGGCCGAAAAGGGCTTCGAGCAGATGACGGTCGACGAGGTCGCAGCCGACGTCGGCATTGCCAAGGCCAGTCTGTACAAGCATTTCGCCTCGAAGGAGGCGCTGGCGGCGGCCGCCATGGTGCGTGTGCTCGAGCGCACGCTGGACATCATCGCGCAACTGGCGGCGAAGCCCGAGGTGACACCATTTGAGCGGCTGCGCGAGGTCACGCGCTGGGCCTTGAGGGTGCAGCTGTCGGGCCAGATGCCCATCCTGCCGGCGCAGAACTCCAGCCTGCGTGCCGAGTTGATGGCACACCGCACCTATCTGGACCTGCTCGTGACGGTCAGCGACCGTCTGGGCGAGTGGATCATCCAGGCGCAGGCCGACGGGCAGATCGACCGATCGCTGCCGCCCGAGCTCGTGCTCTACACGCTGTTTGCGCGTGCCTGCGACCCGGTGCCGGGGGTGATGAAGTCCTCTGGCCGGCACGGCGACGAGCAGATCGTCGAGTGGGTGCTGGCCACCTGTTTCAGCGGACTGGGGACACGGCCGAGTTGAGGGGGCAGGCGGGTTTCCACCCGAGCCTGCCTTGCATGACGGAACACCCCACCAGCTTTGTCAGCGCACCAGGAGCAAGGGGACCTTGCTCTGCGCGAGCACCTTCGTGGCCACCGATCCCATCACCAGGTTGCCCAGCGTGCCGTGCCCATGGGAGCCCATGACGATGAGGTCGAACTCGCCCTTCTCTGCGGCGGAGACGATGATGTCTGCGGCCTGGCCGGACTTCACGACGTAGCTGACCTTCAGGTCTTTCCTGCGCCCGAAGAAGGTGCGGATCGGCTTGAGCACCTTCTCGCCTTCGTCGTCGTAGTAGGCCTTCAGCGTGGCCTTGTCGATGACGGCTGCTGCGCGCGCGGGCACGGCCGGCACCGAGTGCAGCACCGTGTATTCATGCGCACCGCCCAGCCATTCGTCGTGTGCCGCGAGGTAGCCGAGCATGCGCTTGGTGAACGGGCTGCCATCGACGGCGACGAGGATCTTCATCGTGAGGGTCTCCTGGGGGACGCGGCAGGCTCCGGCCGCAAATGGTGACGTGTCGTTGCGAAGTATCGCCCAGGGGCGGTGCATGTCCTTGGCCGTCGTCAAGAAGAGCCCCGTGGGCGCAGGGAAGGCGGCGCTGGCGGAGACTGCCGAGCTTTGCGAGGCTGTGGATCGGTGAGGCCAACGCCCGGCCCTTGGCGGTGTACTCAGACGTCGAAGAGCTTCATCGCGTCGAAGCCGTGACACTCACCCTTGTCAGAGTGCCCGCGCGCCTGGCAGACGACGCGGGTGGGCGTGCCCGCGGGCCGGTCGACCCGGTAGTCGTGCCGGCAGTGAAGGTGCCCGTGGATCCACAGCTCGGCATACCGTAGCAGGTCGTCGTCCGCGTTGCAGAAGCTGGCCGTGCCGGGCTGGCGGCCGTATCGCGGGTCGGCGCTGCGTGCACTGGGGGCATAGTGCGTGATGGCCACGGTGGCATCCCAGGCGCCCTGGGCGGGTCGGGTGAGTTCGGCGTCCAGCCACGACCGGCAGTCCTGCGCCTCCAGGCGCATGGCGGCAGCATCCAGTGGACGACCCTCGACCAGGGTGGCCGCGTGCCGGAGGAAGTAAGCCGCTGCGCGCTCGGCTTTGGCGCGGCCGCGCTCGCCGAACAGGCCGAAGTCGCTCCAGCGTGTGGCCCCGACGAAGCGCACGCGTCGCCCGGCAGCGTCCTGCAGGACGATGGCCTCACGCTGCAGCAGGTGGATGCCCGACGCCATGCAGGCCCCGTGCAGCGCAGGCCAGGCGGTCCGCAGGTCCCTGCCCTCGAACTCGTGGTTGCCGGCGACCATCACGACGGGCACCGGCCAGTCGGCAAATCGCGGCAGCGACGTCCAGGTGGTGTCGATGTCGCCCGCCAACACCAGCGCCTCTGCCCCCGGGGCGGGCTGAGGGTCGAAGCGCTCGGTCTCCAGATGCAGGTCGGACAGGATCTGCAGCTTCAACTGATACGACCCGGAAGTGGGGGTGAGGCGCGAGGGCGGGCGATGCGCTCAGCCACGTCGCAGCAGCGTGACCACCAGCGTGACGACGGTCAGCGGCAGCACGAAGCCCATCATCACGTTGGAGTAGGCCGGCAGGACGGCATGCTGTTGCGCCGCGAGCACCAGGTAGGCGGTGTAGGCAGCGTAGTAGGCCAGGAACAGCGCTCCTTCCCAGCGTGCGATCTCCCGGCCCGACAGGAACACGGGCAGGCAGGCGAACAGCGCCGCCACCATCACCCACAGGTCGAAGTTCAGCACTGCGGCCGGCACGGTGAGCCCTCCGACGGAAAAGGCGGCCAGGCTGGCGACCCCCATCACGCCGAGCACGTTGAAGACGCAACTGCCCACCACGTTGCCCACGGCGATATCACGTTCTCCCTTGAGCGCCGCCATCAACGAGGCGGCGACTTCCGGCAATGACGTCCCTGCGGCGACGATGGTCAGCCCGATCACGACATCGCTGACACCCAGCGCCTTCGCGAAGGCCACCGACGCGGTCACCAGCGCGTGCGAGCCCGCCACGAGCAGGGCCAGGCCGGCCAGGACCAGCCCGACCTGGACGACCGGTCGGCTGTCCCACTGGCCGGGCTGTGCCGGTCGTACCTCGGCGTCGTAGTCGCCCGAGGCCGACGCAAGGGCGGTCTCTGCTCTGGACTGTCGTACCAGGAAGCCGGTGTAGACCAGCAGCAACGCGAACAGCAGCGCGCCGTCGAACAGGCTCAGCCGCCCGTCGAAGGCCAGCGCCAGCAGCAGCACCCCCGCCCCGATCATGATCGGGGCTTCCTGTCGGATCACCTGCACGTGCACCGAAAGCGGCGTGATCACCGCGGCCAGCCCCAGGATGAACAGCACGTTGAAGGTGTTGCTGCCCACGGCGTTGCCCAGCGCCAGATCGGTCGTGCCGCCGAGCACCGCCCCGACCGACACCGCCATCTCCGGCGCGCTGGTGCCGAAGGCCACCACGGTCAGCCCCACCACCAGGGGCGACAAGCCGAAGGCCAGCGCCAGTTTCGAGGCCCCGCGTACCAGCCACTCTGCCCCGAGCACGAGTGCCGCGAGGCCGAGGACGAACATCAGTGCATGCATCATGGCGATCGAGGTTGCCGCAGAGGATCCTGCATTGGCGGGTCATGATAGAGGCCCGGGCGGATGTCAACCGACCCCGCTGCAGGAAGCCCTGCGCCAGCTCGCGGCATGCGGTGGGTCCCCAACGGTCAGGGATGGGTGGCGCGGCCTTGGCATCTGTCGCGTGGGCGCGCTTGGGTGCGTTGCGCTGCGCCAATCGTCGATGCGCCGCAGCGCTCACCGCCGCTCCAGTTGCCCCAGCGGCCAGGCGCCGTCGGCCTTGACTTCCTTCAGCGAGAAGCGCGTCTGCATGTCCTTCACGTTCGGCAGCTTGTACAAGGTTTCCATCGCCCACCGCGAATAGGCCTCCAGGTCCGGCGCGACGACGTGCAGCTCGAAGGTGCCGGCGCCGCTGATGTAGTGACAGGCCACGACCTCGGGCAGGCTGCGCAGATGCTCCTCCAGCTCGCGCGTGGCCTGGGCGTTGTTGCGCTCGGCATCCACGCGCACGAAGGCCAGCACGCCCAGGCCGATGCGCCGGCGGTCGATCACGGCTCGGTAGCCGGTGATGTAGCCCCGTTCCTCGAGCCGGCGTACGCGGCGCCACGTGGGTGCGGGTGACAGACCGATGCGCTCTGCCAGCTCGGCGTTGGACAGCCGGGCGTCGGACTGGAGCTCGCGCAGCAGTGCGATGTCGTAGCGGTCCAGCCGATCGCCGGTGTCGGGGTCGGCAGTGGCGGTGACCTCAGCCGCCGTGGCGCGGCGGCTTGGTGTTTTCCCTGATTCCGGGGTGCTTGGCATGATTCAGGAAGATATCTCGACTGTTGGGAACGATTGTTGCTCGAACGCGGTGTTTGGGGCACCAGAAAGAAAGCCCTTCGCGGCCGATGCGGCCTACACTGAACCGCAACGACCGCACCGCCCGGCGTTGGCCGAAGGTGTGTGCGCCGCCCCGGGACACTGCCCGGGGTCAGCCCTGGAGAGACGGCCATGAACGCCCCGCTGCCCGACGACGTCCGCAAGGCCCTGGAGAGCGTCACGCTCGACGACAAGTACGCGCTCGAGACGGGGCGCGCCTTCATGAGCGGTGTGCAGGCGCTGGTGCGGCTGCCGATGCTGCAGCGCCAGCGCGACGCGCTGGCCGGCCTGAACACCGCCGGCTTCGTCAGCGGCTACCGCGGCAGCCCGCTGGGCGGCTACGACCAGGCGCTGATGGCGGCCAAGAAGCACCTGGCGCAGCACCACGTCGTCTTCCAGCCCGGCGTGAACGAGGAACTCGGCGCCACTGCCGTGTGGGGCACGCAGCAGCTGGACCTGTACCCGCAGACGAAGAAGTACGACGGCGTCTTCGGCATCTGGTACGGCAAGGGCCCGGGCGTGGACCGCTGCTCCGACGTCTTCAAGCACGCCAACAACGCCGGCACCTCGAAGCACGGCGGCGTGATCGCGATCGCCGGCGACGACCACGTCGCCAAGAGCAGCACCGCCGCGCACCAGAGCGACCACATCTTCAAGGCCTGCGGCCTGCCGGTGTTCTTCCCGTCGGACGTGCAGGGCATCCTGGACATGGGTGTGCACGCCTTCGCGATGAGCCGCTACGCCGGCGTGTGGGCCGGCATGAAGACCATCCAGGAGGTGGTGGAGTCCTCGGCCAGCGTGCAGGTCGACCCGCAGCGCGTGCGCATCGTGCTGCCCGAGGACTTCACCATGCCCGAGGGCGGCCTGCACATGCGCTGGCCCGACAGCGCCCTCGAGCAGGAGGCCCGGCTGTTCGACCACAAGTGGTATGCGGCGCTGGCCTACATCCGGGCCAACCGGCTGAACCACAACGTCGTCGAGGGACCGAACGACCGCTTCGGCCTCATCGGCAGCGGCAAGGCCTACAACGACATGCGCCAGGCGCTGGTCGACCTGGGCCTGGACGACGCCACCTGCCGTCAGCTCGGCATCCGCGTGCACAAGGTCAACGTGGTCTGGCCGCTGGAGGCCACCTCGGCGCGCGACTTCGCGCGCGGCCTGCGCGAGATCCTGGTGGTCGAGGAGAAGCGCCAGGTCATCGAGTACCAGCTCAAGGAAGAGCTCTACGACTGGCGCGACGACCTGCGCCCGGTGATCCTGGGCAAGTTCGACGAGGCCCCCGGTGGCGACGAGGGTCGCTCCGGTGGCGAGTGGGCCAGCCCCAACCCGACCACGCGCACGCTGCTGCGCGCCAAGGCCGACCTGTCGCCGGCGCAGGTGGCGCGCGCCATCGCGGCGCGGCTGAAGAAGCTGGGCGTGCCCGCCGACATCGAGGCCCGGCTGGACGCGCGTCTGGCGGTCATCGACGCCAAGGAGCGCGCGCTCGCCACGGTGGACGTGCGCGGCGTCGACCGCCAGCCCTGGTTCTGCAGCGGCTGCCCGCACAACACCAGCACCCGCGTGCCCGAGGGCTCGCGCGCGGCTGCCGGCATCGGCTGCCACTTCATGGCGGTGTGGATGAACCGCAGCACCGTCACCTTCAGCCAGATGGGCGGCGAGGGCGTCAGCTGGGTCGGCCAGGCGCCGTTCTCCACCGACAAGCATCTGTTCGCCAACCTGGGCGACGGCACCTACTTCCACTCCGGCTTCCTGGCGGTGCGCCAGGCCATCGCCTCGGGCGTGAACATCACCTACAAGCTGCTTTACAACGACGCCGTGGCGATGACCGGCGGGCAGCCGCTGGACGGCGCGCTGCAGGTGCCCGAGATCACGCGCGAGCTGCACGCCGAGGGCGCCAAGCAGATCGTCGTCGTCACCGACGAGCCGCAGAAGTACGACGACGCCGACGTGAAGGCCCGACTGGCGCCGGGCGTGACGGTGCGCCACCGCGACGAGCTCGACGCCGTGCAGCGCGAACTGCGCGAGGTGCCGGGCTGCACCATCCTCGTCTACGACCAGATCTGTGGCACCGAGAAGCGCCGCCGCCGCAAGCGCGGCACGATGGCCACGCCGGCGAAGACGGTGGTGATCAACGAGCTGGTGTGCGAGGGCTGCGGCGACTGCTCGGCGCAGAGCAACTGCCTGAGCGTGGAGCCGATCGAGACCGAGTTCGGACGCAAGCGCCGCATCAACCAGCACTCCTGCAACAAGGATTTCTCCTGCCTCAAGGGCTTCTGCCCGAGCTTCGTCACCGTCGAGGGTGGCACGCTGAAGAAGCCGAAGAAGGAAGCCCGTGGTGCGGGCGCGGCGCTGCCCGACATCCCCGAGCCGGTGCTGCCGGCCACCGATCGGCCCTGGGGCATCGTCGTGGCCGGTATCGGCGGCACGGGCGTGATCACCATCGGCTCGCTGCTGGGCATGGCGGCGCACCTGGAGGGCAAGGGCGTGGTGGTGCAGGACTCCGCCGGCCTGGCTCAGAAGGGCGGCGCCACCTGGAGCCATGTGCAGATCGCCGACGCGCCCGGGGCGCTGCACACGAGCAAGGTCGATCTGGCCTGCGCCGACCTGGTGATCGGCTGCGACCCCATCGTCACCGCCAGCCGCGCCACGCTGTCCACCATGCTGCAGGGCCGCACCTGGGTGGCGCTGAACGGCCACCGCAAACCCACGGCTGCCTTCGTCAGCAACCCCGACTGGCAGTTCCCCGAGGCTGGCTGCGAGGGCGCGCTGCACGCCACCGTGGGCGCCGACGGCTTCGGCGCCTTCGACGCCGAGCAGGCGGCCGAGCAGTTGCTGGGCGACTCGATCTACGCCAACCCGATGCTGCTGGGCTATGCCTGGCAGCACGGCAAGGTGCCGCTGAGCCGGGTGGCCCTGCGCCGCGCCATCGAGCTCAACGGCGTGCAGGTCGACCACAACCTCGCGGCCTTCGAATGGGGCCGGCGCTGCGCCCATGATCTGGCGTCGGTCCAGGCGCTGTTCGCCGCGCGGCAGGTCATCGAGATCGTGCGCAAGCCCTCGGTGGACGAACTGGTGGCGCGCCGCGTCGAGTTCCTCACCGGCTACCAGGACGCGGCCTACGCGCAGCGCTACCTCGCCCTCGTCGACCGCGTGCGCGCCGCCGAGGCGGCCACGGGCGCCAAGGGCAGCGCGCTGTCCGAGGCCGTGGCGCGCTACCTGTTCAAGCTGATGGCCATCAAGGACGAGTACGAGGTCGCGCGCCTGCACACCGATGCGGCCTTCACCGCCCGGATCGAGGGCCTGTTCGAGGGCGACTACAAGATCGTTCACCACCTGGCCCCGCCGGCGATCGCCAAGCGCAACGCCAAGGGTGAGTTGGTCAAGCAGCCCTTCGGGCCCTGGGTACGGTCACTGTTCCCGTGGCTGGCGCGGATGAAGGCGCTGCGCGGCACCGCGCTTGATGTCTTCGGCCGGACCGAGGAGCGCCACATGGAGCGCCGGCTGCTGGCCGACTACGAGGCCTGCATCGGCGAGCTGCTGCAGGGCCTGACGGCCGAGCGCGTGGAACTCGCCGCGCGCATCGCCCGCATCCCCGAGGAGATCCGCGGTTACGGCCACGTCAAGGAGCGCCACGTCAAGGCGGCGCGCGCGAAGTGGGACGGGCTGATGCAGGAGTGGCGGCAGGCGGTGGGCGCGTCCGCGAGGGCCGTGGCGAAGGAATCGATGTGACCCCGGGCGGCAATCAGCACCACAGGCCAGGCCGGGGCAGACCAGCGGCGCACCTCAAGCGCCCCACGCTGAACATGCGCGTGGACACCGACATGCTGGCCGCCTTCAAGGCCACCGGCTCAGCGCCGCCAACGGCTGCTTGCGCCTGTCTTCAATAATGCGTATATTGAATACGTCGGTCTGCTCCAGGAAGCCACGATGTCACAAACCACTACCATGACGGTTCGACTGAACCCCACGCTCAGCGAATTCGTGGCCACCAACGTGCAGCATGACGGTGCCTATGAGAACGTCAGCGAGTACGTGCGCGATCTGATTCGGCGCGACATGGAGCGCAGGGAGCAGCAGGCATTCGACCGGCTGAAGGCGGAACTGGCTCACGCGTTTGCAGCCCCCGAGTCGGCCTACAAGCCGTTGACGGCGGCGGATGTGATCGCGCGCAACACGGCCGGCGCTTGAACGGTGCCCGCCGTGCGGGTTCAGGAGTCAGCTTCGTGGCGCCTGGACGAGATCTACCGGTACACACGTGATCGCTGGGGCGAAGCGCGAGCCAGCAGTTACATCACCGGGCTGTTCGAAGCCTTTGGGCGGATCGAGCGGCATGGTGTGGCGTCCAGGCCGATACCTGCAGAGTTCGGGGTTGAAGGCTTCTACTTCCGCTACGAGCGGCACTTCGTGTATTGGCGGCGCTTGTCCAACGGCGACATCGGTATCGTGACCGTACTTCACGAACGCATGCACCAGATCGCGCGTTTTCGGGAGGACTCTCCTGGAGAACCCAGGGCCTTGTGACCGGGGTTCTGAAGAGCACAGTCGTCGCGCGCCTCATGGAGATCGGAGCGAGGTCCTGCGGTCCCGCATCGATGGCGGCCGAAGCCCATGCACCGCAGGCGCTCGTCGCGACGACCGACCTGATGCCACAGCGCGGCTGCCACTGCCTCGTCGTCATTGACGATCCCGGCCACGGTGACAGCGGCCCGGGCTTCGGCGCCCACGTCCGTTCCCGACCCAGGCCCGTCTCCGACCGCCTGGCGTTAGCATCCTTCCATGATCTGGTCTGCCCTCACCGAAGCGCGTCGCCGCGAGCGGCCGCGCACCACCTTCCTCGTCGACGGCCAGGTGGTGGGCAGCGTCGACGATGCCCACGTGGCGGTGTTGCGCCGGTGGCCGCAGGCCGTGGCGCTGCAGGCCGACGCCGTCACGCTGCGCCTGCCTCGGCCCGAGCGTGATGCCTGGTTCGCCCAGGCGAACCAGGCGCTGCGCGCCGAGGGCCTGATCCGGGCCTGGCGCGACGAGACTTTTGCGCTCTTCTCGCCTGGCAGTGGGGCGGTGCTGGCCCTGCTGGAGCGGGCTTCGACGCGCTTCTGGGGCACGCTGACGCTGGGCGCGCACTGCAACGGCTGGGTGGCGGGCGACGACGGCCGGCCGGCATGGCTGTGGGTGGCGCGGCGCTCCGACCACAAGCCCACCGATCCGGGCAAGCACGACAACCTCGTCGGCGGGGGCGTGCCTTTCGGGCAGAGCCCTTTCGAGGCGCTGGTGCGCGAGGGTTTCGAAGAAGCCGGCCTGGGCCCCGACCGGATGGCGCAGGCCGTCCACGCAGGCGTGCTGGAGTTGCAACGGGACATCCCGGAGGGCTTGCAGTTCGAGCGTCTGCACGCCTTCGATCTGCAACTGCAGCCGGGCGAACAGCCGGTCAACCAGGACGGCGAGGTCGCCGCCGTCGAATGCCTGCCCGTGGCCGAGGCGGCGCGCCTGGCCGCGGCCGGCGAGATGACGGTGGACGCCGCGCTCGTGACGCTGGACTTCCTGCTGCGCCACGGCCTGCTGGCGTCCGGCCCTGGAGGCCCGGCGCTGGCCGCCGCGATGGCACGGCTGCGGCTGGCGCCTGTGGGGGCGTCTGCCCCGGCAAGGGCTCGATCGAGCTGACGCGCCCTCAGCGCAGCGTCGGCCGCGGCACCGGTCGCACGCTCTCGAAGGCGCGCGCGGCGCGCAGCACGGTGGCTTCGTCGAACATCCGGCCCACCAGTTGCAGCCCGATGGGCAGGCCCTCGGCCGTCAGGCCGCAGGGCACGGTGATGGCGGGTTGCTGCGTCAGGTTGAAGGGGTAGGTGAAGGGCGTCCAGCCCAGCATGGACTGCGGCGTCATCGGCGTGTGACCGGCGGGTTTCGCCTCGAAGGCCGGCACCGCCAACGCCGGGGTCGCGATCAGGTCGAAGCCCTGCATGAACTGACGCATGTGCGAGCCCAGCGCCCCGCGGCGCATCGTCAACTGGTGCACGGCCAGCGCATCGATGCGCGAACCCAGGTCGGCCTGCGCGGCGAAGTCCGGGTCGCACACCGCGCGCTGGGCCTCGCTGAGCCCGCACCACAGCGTCCAGGCGGCGAAGAACCACAGCCCGGTGGTGATCTCGAGCGGATCCTCGATGCCCGGGTCGACGGCCTCGACCCGCGCGCCCAGCGCCTGCAGCGTGTGCGCCGCGGCGTCGCAGGCCGCGGCCACCTGCGGGTCCACCCCGCGCGCGTAGCCCAGCGTCGGCGACCAGGCGATGCGCAGGCCACGGATGCCGTCGTCGAGGCCGACGGTGTGGTCGCGCGCCTGTGGCGGCAGCGAGGTCCAGTCGCGGGCGTCGGGCTGGGCCAGCACGTTCAGCATCAGCGCCGCGTCGCGCACCGACATCGCGTGCGGGCCCAGGTGCGACACGGTGCCGAAGGGCGACAGCGGGTAGGCCGGCACGCGGCCGAAACTGGGCTTGAGGCCGACGTTGCCGCAGAACGCCGCCGGGATGCGCACGCTGCCCGCGCCGTCGGTGCCCACCGACAACGGGCCCATGCCGGCGGCCACCGCCGCCGCCGAGCCGCCGGAAGACCCGCCCGGCGAGCGTGTCGGGTCCCAGGGGTTGCGCGTCAGCCCGGTCAGCGGCGAGTTGGTCTCGCCCTTGCAGCCGAACTCGGGCGTGGCTGTCTTGCCCAGCAGCACGGCGCCGGCCTCGCGCAGCCGCGCCGTGGCCGGTGCGTCGACGTCCCAGGGCTGGGCGGCGGGGTCGATGGTGCGGCTGCCGCGGCGCGTGGGCCAGCCGCGCGTGAGCACCAGGTCCTTGATCGACACCGGCACGCCCTCGAGCGCGCCCACCGGTGAGCCGTCCCGACGCCAGGCCTGCCAGCGCGATTCGCTCGCGCGGGCGGCCGCGCGCGCGCCGGAAGCGTCCACCAGCGTGAAGGCGTTGAGCACCGGCTGCAGGCGCTCGATGCGGCGCAGCACCGCCTCGGTGGCCTCCACCGGCGAGGCCTGGCCGCTGCGGTACAGCGCCAGCAGTTCGCTTGCGGTGAGGTCGGCGAGGTCGGGGGCGGGGTGAGGAGACGGTGTCATGGACGGGTTGCTTCCTGATGATCAGGCCACGAGTGTCATGTGCGCCGCCTTGGCTGCGCAAGCGGTAGCCGGCGGACAGGACCCACACCGCTTCGACGACGGTGACCCGCGACACGAAGCCCGGTTGATCCCGTGTCAAGCGCTCGACCAGCCGGGTGGCCTTCGGTCATTGTGTCGGGTCGTCCTGCATGATTCAGCGGACGATGACCTTGGTGTCGAGTCCGATCGTCGCTGCCGTGCGCCCTGCGAGGCGATGGCGACATCCATCTCCTCCAGGGTCACGGGTCGGTCGGGCCGACCGAAGCGCCCCTTGAGCTCACGTGCCGAGAGCGAGGGCAAAAACGCTATTCATAATCCATTCATGCCTTCCACCGAGCCCCACTCTGCGCAGCCACTGCGGCCCGCTGCGGAAGCAGCCTTGATGGCGGTGCTGGCGGAGTTGGGGGTGGCGAGTTCGGCGCAGATGCAGGCTGCGCTCGGGTGCAGTCAGCCCACGGTGTCGCGGGGGCTGGCGGGCCTGGGAGGGCGGGTGCTGGCCTTGGGGCGGGGGCCGCGCAGGCGTTACGCGCTGGCCGAGCCGCCTTTCGGGTTGCCGGCTCGCCAGCCGCTGCACTGGGTGCATGCCGATGGCCGCATCGAGCACTGGGGCACGGTCAGCCTGGCGCGCGGCGGGCGGGTCCACGTGGACGCGCCGGGGGTGGACCTGCTCAGCCAGGGTGCCTTGCCCTGGCTCCTCGCGCCGCTGCGCGCCGAGGGCTTCCTCGGCCGCCTGCTGGCGCAGCGCCTGGCCAGCCTGGGGTTGGACCGCCAGCCGGAGCGATGGAGCGTGGCCGAGCAGGTCTTCGCGGCGCTGCAGCAAGCCGATGCGCCGGGCGCGCTCGTCCTGGGGGAGCCTCGCGCGGCCGCGCTGCCCGCGGCCGAGGATCTGGACGGTTGCGCTGACGCGGCCACCCAAGGGCCACCGGCGGGCTCGTCGGCGGGCGGCGAGCAGGCGAAGTTCCTGGCCCGTCGTGCCGATGGCGTGCCGGTGCTGGTGAAGTTCTCGCCGCCGCGCGGCACCCCCTTCGGTGAGCGCTGGCACGACCTGCTGCATGCCGAGGCCCTGGCCCTGCAGGTGCTCGCCGAGCACGGTGTGCCGGTGGCGCGCACGCGCATCGTCCAGACGGCGCGCCGCACCGCGTTGGAGTCCGAGCGCTTCGACCGCGTGCCGCTGGCGGTCTCCAGCCCTGCGGGCTGGATCGAAGGACGACGCCACGTCGTGCCCCTGCACGCCGTCCACGAAGCCTTTGTCGGCGGGCCCCGCCGCCACTGGGCCGACAGCGTGCAGGTGCTGGTGCGCCAGCGGCGTCTGCCCTTGGACGCTGCCGCGCAGGTCGAGGCGCTGCTGCGCTTCGGGCGTCTGATCGGCAACACCGACATGCACTTCGGCAACCTGTCGCTGACGGTCGAACCCGGCGACGTGGCGGCCGGGCGTTTCGGTCTGGCGCCGGTCTACGACATGCTGCCGATGCGCTGGCGCCCCGACCCCTCGAGCGGCGTGCTGGACACCCTGCCCTTCACGCCCGAGCCGGCCGACCTGCAGAGCCCTGCGCGGCCCGTGGCGGAGGCCTTCTGGGCCCGTGCCGTCGAGCACGGCCCCCTCAGCCAGGGCTTCCGGGCACTGGCCCGCACCATGCTCGCCCGGGTGCGGGGCGACGCTGGGGCATGAGATCCGTTCCGCCGGCGGCAGGGATGCGTCGGCGTCAAGGCCTGCGGCGCACCGTCCCGGGCAGCTTGCGCCAGGGCAGGTCGGCCGGGTCGGCGGCCATCGGGCCGGCGGCCTTGGCGACGATGACCTGGCTGGCGTGGGGCTGGAAGTCGGCGCGGAAGTGCACCGAGCTCTTGACCACGACGATGCGCATCTGCTCGGTGTGCAGGCCCACCATGCGCAGCAGCTCGCGGTCCAGCAACTGGTGGCGCCCGCTGACCACGGCCACGCGCACGCCGTCGATCTCCAGGCAGGCGCTGGGCCCCAGGCGGGTGGTCATGCCGCGCATCATCGGGCCCTTCAGGGTGCAGCGGCCGTCGCTGAGCGCCAGCACCCTGAAGCGGCCGCGCACCGGTGTGTCGCTCACCCGGCCGCTGAAGGTGGGCACCGCGCGGCCCAGCGACAGCTCGATCTCGGCGCCGATGCCGGCCTCGGCGGCCGCGCGCGCGGCCTCGGGGTCGAACATCAGGCCCAGCGCCACCTGCCCCGGGTAGCGCCGCCCGGCCTGCTGCGCCAGCAGCGCGTGCAGCACGCCGGTGGTGTTGCTGTCGCCGCCCGCGCCTGGGTTGTCCTGCGTGTCGGCCACCACCACCGGCGCGCCGGCGCCGTCGGCCGCCTGCAGCGCCCGCTGCACCGCCGCGTGCACGTCCAGCACCTCGGCCAGCCACTGCGAAGGCTCGGCCACCGCGGCGTGCAGCGCCTGCACCGCCTCGCGCGCGCGCTCGCCATGGCCCCACACGGTCGGCCCGCACTCGGCGAAGTCCGACGCCGGGAAGCCCGGGCAGAAGCTCAGCACCGTGCCGTGCGTGCGGTCCAGCGCGCGCAGCGCGTCGTAGATGTCGCGCGCCGGCGCCACCAGCGAGCACTGGGCGTTGATCGGGATCAGGAAGGGCAGGCGCAGCGCGTGCATCGGCTCGCGCCGGCCGGCGCGCAGGCGCCGCGCCATCAGCTCGGCGGCGAGCACGCCGGTGTCGGCCATGTCCACGTGCGGATAGGTGCGGTAGGCCACCAGCGCATCGGCCTCGCGCCACATCCGCTCGGTCACGTTGGCGTGCAGGTCCAGGCTCGCCACGATGGGCAGCTCCGGCCCCACGGCGGCCCGCAGCCGCGCGAGCAGCTCGCCCTCGGCGTCGTCGGCGTGCTCGGCCACCGCCGCGCCGTGCAGGTCGAGGTAGATCCCGTCGAGCCCGCCGTCGCGGCGCGCCGCTGCCACGTCTTCCAGCATGGCCGAGGCGATGCGCTCGAAGGCGTCGCGCGTGACCTGGGCCGACGGCGTCGCCCCGGCCCAGCACGAGGGCAGCAGCGTCCAGCCGTGCGTGCGCGCCGCGTCGATGAAGCCACCGATGGCGATGTTCACCCCGTCCATCTGCTCGACCATCGCCGCCCCGCGCACGTAGGCCGGGAAGGCGTCCCCGCGCGTGAAGGCCGCCCAGTCGGCTGGGCTGGGCGCGAAGGTGTTGGTCTCGTGCTGGAAGCCGGCGATCAGGATGCGTGGCATGGGCGTGGGCAGGCGTGTGGGACAGGGGCGTGCCGGAACCGGCAGGCGGCTGCGCGACGTGACGACGTGGCGACGTGACGACATTCAGCGGGCGCGCGAGTCTATCCGTGTCGTGGGTAGGGTCTTGGCGGCTGCCGTTTCGTGACACCTGGCCGGCTTGACACCGGCCTCGCTGGTGAAGTCACCGGTGGACGCCGTCAGCCGCGCGGATCGGTCGCGAGCAGGTGTTCGACCAGCGCGCGCAGCGTCTGCCGCAGCCCGCCCGCGCCGTCATGCAGCTCGCGCGTGGACTCGTCCATGTAGAGCCTGCGGTTGATCTCGATCTGCAGGCTGTGGCGGTGCCGTGACGGATCGCTGTGGCGGCGCACCAGTTCCACGCCCTTGTAGGGGTGGTTCAGGCTGACGCTGTGGCCGCGCGCGCGCAGGAAGTCCGCTACCTGCGCCGAGATCCGCGGGGCTGCTGTCGTGCCGTCGCGATCGCCGATGACGAAGTCCGGGTGCGCCACCCCCGGGTGCTCGGTGGCGAGTGCGCCGGCCACGGCCGGCATCGAGTGGCAGTTCAGGTGGATGACCGCGCCGTGGCGCTGCCAGGCCTGCTCGATCGCCTCGGCCAGCGCGGCGTGGTAGGGCTGCCAGCAGCGCTCGATGCGCTGGCGCACCTGCCAGGGGTGCAGCAGCCGACCGTAGATCGGCGTGCCGTCGTCCAGGCAGCGCCACAGCAGCCCCTTGCCCAGGCGCACCTTGGCCTGCTGCGCCGCGGTGACCGGCACGGGCCCATCCCAGGGCCCGTGCATCAACGTGGTGTCGATTTCGCACAGGTCCCGGTTGGTGTCGAGGTAGCTGCGCGGGAACAAGGCCTCCACCCAGGCCACGCCGGTCTCGCCGCAGAAGTCGAAGAGCTTCTCGACGTGCGTGTCCTCGGCGTCGCGCAGGGCTGCGCGCGAGCAGGCGTGGTCGAAGTCCGCCGGGTAGTCCGTGCCGCTGTGCGGTGAGTCCAGCACCAGGTGCGTCCGCCCGGGCAGGGTGCGCAGCAGGTCTGCGTCCTGCCCGGGCCCTGGGGCGCGCTCAATCGATCGCCACACGTGCGAACTCGCTGACACGCTTCATCTTGTCGATCTCCTGGCGAACCTGCGCGCCGAAGGCCTGCGGTGTCGAGCCCGAGGGGAACAGGCCGAGCTCCTGCAGTCGCCGGGCCACCGCCGGCTCGCGCACGGCGGCCGCGGCGGCGGCCTGGATGCGCGCCACCACGTCGGCCGGGGTGCCGGCCGGTGCGACCAGACCGAACCAGGAGGCGTCGTTGCTGGCCGGCAGGCCGGCTTCGCGGAAGGTCGGCACTTCTGGCAGCACGTCCAGCCTCGCGTCCCAGGACACGGCCAGCGCCCGCAGCTTGCCCGCCTGGATGTGCGGCAGCGACGAGGCCACCTGGTCGAAGTAGACCTGCGCCCGGCCGCCGATCAGGTCGGTCAGTGCAGGGCCGGCGCCGCGGTAGGGGATGTGTGTCATCGACGTGCCCGTGGCGCTCTTGAACAGCTCGGCCCACATGTGCCCGATCGTGCCGTTGCCCGGCGAGGCGTAGTTGACCTTGTCGGGATGGGCCTTCAGATGGGCGATGAACTGCTGCAGGTCACGCGCCGGCAGCGACGGGTGCACGACCAGCACGCCGGGTGCGCGAACCAGTTCGGTCACGGCCACGAAGTCCGCCACCGGGTCGTAGGGCAGCTTGCGATAGACGGCCGGGTTCACGCCATGCGTCGACAGCGTCGCCACCGCCAGCGTCGTGCCGTCGGGGGCCGCGCGCGCGGCTTCCGCCATGCCGATCGAGCCGCCCGCGCCCGGGCGGTTGTCCACGACGACCTGTCGGCCCAGCAGCCGACCCATCGGCTCGGCCACCACCCGGGCGGTGATGTCGGTGGCGCCGCCGGGCGGGAAGGGCACGATCAGTCGCACCGGCTTGTCGGCCGCCGCCACCAGGCGGGGGGCGGCCATCGCGCAGGCCATGAGGGACAGCAATGGACGTCGTGAGATCGGTGTGGGCATCGGAGACCTCGAAAAGGGTTTGATCACGCCCCGAAGTCTGGTGTCCCGCGCGCTGGTTGAAAATCGAAACCTGCTCACCTTTTCATTCCTGAGAAGAATGAACCGTCTGCACCCACCCGTGCACCTGCTGCGCGCCTTCCTGGCCGTCACCCGGCTGGGCAGCGTCAGCCGGGCAGCGCAGTCGCTGCACCTGACCCAGGGCGCGGTCAGCAAGCGCATCCTCGAGCTCGAGGACAACCTGGGTGTGACCCTGTTCGAGCGCGTGCGTCGCAAGCTCGTGCCCACGCCGGCGGCCGCCCGCTACGACGCCGCGCTGCGGCCGCTGCTGGCGCAGGTCGAGGCGGCCACGCTGGAGCTCATCGCCAGCGCCGAGGGCGGCGGCGCCTTGCGCCTGTCGACCCTGCCGACCTTCGGTGCCAAGTGGCTGATCCCGCGCCTGCCGGCCTTCGCTGCGGCACACCCGCGGGTGGAAGTGCACTTCGTGCCCTACCTGCAGGGCTACGACTTCCGCCGGCCCGACCTGGACTGCTCCATCCTCTACGGTGACGGCTGCTGGCCGGATGCGCAGGCCGACTACCTGACGGGCCGCGAGATGGTGCTGATCGCCCCGCCCGCCGGCGCACCGGGCGCGGCATTGCGGCAGCCGCAGGACGTCGTCCACCACACCCTGCTGCACCATGTGACCGTGCCCGACGCCTGGCAACGGTGGTGCGAGGCGCAGGGCCTGCGGGGCGTCAACGTCTACCGGGGGCCGCAGCTCGACCAATACCAAAGCCTGATCCGCGCCGTGCAGTCGGGCATGGGCCTGGCGCTGGTGCCCCTGTGCCTGGTGCGCGACGACATCGCGGCCGGCTCGGTCACCCGGCCTTTCGATAGCGTCCTCGAGCACCGCCTGGGCTACTGGCTGTGCTGGCCCGAGCCCAAAGCCAGCCTGCGCCCCCTGGCGGCCTTCCGCGCCTGGCTGGCCGGGCAGTGCGCCGGGCAGGATGCGGTTCGGGGCGCGGGGGTGGCCCCTGCTGGATCGGGCAGCCCGGCCCCGCTCAGAACCCCAGCTCCCTGACGAGCACAGCGCTGGCCGGGCGCAGGTAGTCGGTGGCGGGTGGCGGGCGCATCGGCGCGCGCGCGCAGCGTGACCTTGCCACAGCGGCTGGTTCACCGGCAGCACGAAGTACCCGCGCGCTGCTCGTATAGTGATGATATACACTCTTGACGTGATCCGCAGCTTTCAGCACAAGGGGCTCGAAGCCTTCTTCCGCATCGGGAGCAAGGCAGGCATTCGGCCCGATCACGCCCAGCGCCTGCAACTGCAGTTGGGTGCGCTGGATCAAGCCACAGGTCCGCAGGACATGGCGGTTCCCGGCTGGAAGCTGCACTCTCTGAAAGGCCGCGAGCTGAAGGGACACTGGGCCATCACGGTCAATGGCAACTGGCGTCTGACGTTCCGCTTCGTGGGCACCGATGCAGAACTTGTGGACTATCAGGACTATCACTGAAGGGGATCTGGCATGGGCCGTATGCACAACCCACCGCACCCCGGCGCCGTTTTGCAGGAGTGGCTGGTCGGCGTCAGCGTGACGCAGGCAGCCCGTCAGTTGGGTGTGACGCGGGCTTGCCTGTCACGCATCCTGCACGGGCACGCGGGCATCTCTGCCGACATGGCGCTGCGCTTGTCCGCACTGTTGGGCACCAGTGCAGAACTGTGGCTGGGCATGCAAACGGCCCATGACCTGTGGCAGGCCAGCCAGCAACCCCGTCCGCAGGTCCAGCGGCTGGCGCTGGCCGATCATGTGCAGGCCACCGAGGCGCTGGGCGTGAAGCGGGTGGCGTGACCGGTGTGAGGAGCCACAGGGTGGGGTTCAGACGCGGGTCGCGCCCGATGCGGGATCGAAGCCAT
>CAZFVH010000093.1:0-20440 GCA_964522465.1 uncultured Rubrivivax sp.
GCCGTATCAGTTCCCCGAGAAGCTGATCCCGCTGATGATCGTCAACGCGCTGGCGGGCAAGCCGCTGCCGGTCTACGGGGATGGCCAGCAGGTGCGCGACTGGCTCTATGTGGGCGACCACTGCAGTGCGATCCGCGCCGTGCTGGCGCGCGGCCACGTGGGTGAGGTCTACAACATCGGTGGCTGGAACGAGAAGCCCAACCTCGAGATCGTCCACACGGTGTGCGCGCTGTTGGACGAGCTGGCGCCGGCTGCGGCAAGGGGTGTGGTCAGCGTCGCCACCGGACAAGCCGTGCAGCGCTACGCTGAGCTCATCACCCACGTGAAGGACCGTCCGGGCCACGACCGCCGCTATGCCATCGACGCGCGCAAGATCGAGCGTGAGCTCGGCTGGCGCCCGACCGAAACCTTCGACACCGGCATCCGCAAGACGGTGCAATGGGTGTTGGACCACGGTGACTGGATCGCCCGCGTGCAGAGCGGCGCCTATCGGGAATGGGTGGCCACGCAGTACGGCGCCGCCGCCGGGCGCGGTTGAGTGGCGCAGTGCCCATCGCCATCGCCGGATCCGCCCACCCCGAAAGCCCACACCCATGAATCTCCTGCTGCTCGGATGCAACGGTCAGGTCGGCTGGGAACTGCAGCGCGCACTCGCGCCGCTGGGCGCTCTTATCGCCTGCGACTTCGACACCCCGGGCGCCTTGCGCGCCGACTTCCGGGACCCGGCCAGCCTGACCGCCCTGGTGCAGCGCCTGCGCCCGGACGTCATCGTCAACGCGGCAGCCCACACCGCAGTGGACCGTGCCGAAACCGAACCCGATCTGGCGCGCACGGTCAACGCCACGGCGCCCGGTGTACTCGCCCAGCAGGCGCGTGCCCTCGGCAGCCTGCTCGTGCACTACAGCACCGACTACGTCTTCGACGGCGGCGGCTCATCGCCACGGGCGGAGGACGCCCCAACGGGCCCCCTGAGCGTGTACGGCCGCACCAAGCTGGAGGGCGAGGACGCGATCCGCGCCAGCGGCTGCCGCCACCTGATCCTGCGCACGAGTTGGGTGTACGCCGCGCGAGGCGGCAACTTCGCGCGCACGATGCTGCGCCTGGCGGCCGAGCGCGACGCACTGGACGTCATCGACGACCAGATCGGAGCGCCCACGGGTGCTGACCTGCTGGCCGACGTGACGGCGCACGCCGTACGAATGCTGCAGACCGCACCGTCGCTGGAAGGCACCTATCACTGCGTGGCAGCGGGCGAGACCCATTGGTTCGACTACGCCCGCTTCGTCATCGACTGGGCACGCGAGCACGGCCTACCCGTGCGGGTGGCCCGCGAGGCGGTACGGCCGATCGCCACCGCGGCCTACCCCACGCCCGCGCGCCGGCCGCTGAACTCGCGGCTCGATACGCAAAAGCTGCGCGCCGCCTTCGGGCTGCACCTGCCCCACTGGACACTTGGCGTCGAGCGCATGCTGCGCGAAGTCCACGGGCACTGAAGTCAGCGGATCGAGCGGTCAGCACCACCCCACCGCCCACGCCACCACCAAGCCCCACACGCCCATGCTACGCAAAGGCCTGATCCTCGCCGGCGGCGCCGGCACCCGCCTGCACCCCGCGACGCTGGCCGTCAGCAAGCAGTTGCTGCCGGTCTATGACAAGCCGATGATCTACTACCCGCTGTCGGTGCTGATGCTGTCAGGCATCCGGGACATGCTGGTCATCAGCACGCCGCAGGACACACCGCGCTTCGAGGCGCTGCTGGGCGACGGTGCGCAATGGGGCCTGAACCTGAGTTACTGCGTCCAGCCCAGCCCCGACGGGCTGGCCCAGGCCTTCGTCCTCGGCCGGCAATTCATCGGCGGCGCCCCAAGCACGCTGGTGCTGGGCGACAACATCTTCCATGGCCATGATCTGCAACCGATGCTGCGCCGCGCCGCCGGACGCCCTGATGGCGCCACCGTTTTCGCCTACCACGTGCACGATCCGGAACGCTACGGCGTGGTCGAGTTCGACGCGCAGCGCCGGGCGCTGAGCATCGAGGAGAAGCCCCGCGTACCCAAGAGCAACTACGCCGTCACCGGCCTGTATTTCTACGACGCGCAGGTCTGTGACATCGCCGCCGACATCCGGCCCTCGGCGCGCGGCGAGCTCGAGATCACCACCGTCAACGAGCGCTACCTGCTGCAGCAGCAGCTCAGCGTGGAGATCATGGGCCGCGGTTACGCCTGGCTCGACACCGGCACCCACGACAGCCTGATGGAGGCCGGGCAGTTCATCGCCACGCTGGAAAAGCGCCAGGGCCTGAAGGTGGCCTGCCCCGAGGAGATCGCCTTCCGTGCCGGCTGGATCAGCGCCGAGCAGCTCGAGCGCCAGGCGCAGCCCATGCTGAAGAACGGCTACGGCCAGTACCTGATGCGGCTGCTGCGCGAGCGCGCGTTCTGACGGCGTTCGCGCACGCCGCGACCCTGCCCGCGCGGCTCTTCCACACCCCCGCCGAGACACTCCGATTCAGGCCACGACGAGCGGTCGCCCACATGAAGCTCATCCCCACCGACATCCCCGGCGTGCTCCTCATCGAGCCCACGGTCTTCGCCGACGAGCGCGGCTGGTTCATGGAGACTTTCAACGAGCCGCGACTGCACCGTGAGCTCGCCGCGCTCGGCCTGCCGGCCCCACGTCCCTTCGTCCAGGACAACCACTCCTGCAGCGCGCGCGGCGCGCTGCGGGGGCTGCACTTCCAGGTCGCCCCGCACCCGCAGGGCAAGCTCGTGCGCGTGGTGCGGGGAGCGGTGTGGGACGTGGCCGTCGACATCCGACCCGGCTCGCCCACCTTCGGCCGCTGGGTGGGCACCGAGCTCAGCGCCGACAACCGCCGCCAGATGTGGATCCCAGAGGGCCTGGCGCACGGCTTCCTCGCGCTTGAGGACGACACGCACTTCCTGTACAAAACCACCGACGTCTACGCCCGCGACTGCGAACGCGCGATCGCCTGGAACGACCCGGATCTGGCCATCGCCTGGCCGCTCGAGCGCATCGGCGGCGCGCCGCTCGTGGCTCTGAAGGATGCTCGAGCACCGCGCCTGTTCGACGCGGCGTGACCCGCCGGGCCGTCCCGGCGGACGGATCCACGCCTGCCGTGACGACGGCGCCGTTCAAGACAGTCAGACGGGAAAGGTGACGCCTGGCCCCCTGTCGTGCTCAGAACGCGATGCCGACGCTGAAGTGCACACGGGTACGGCGCACGGCCTCCCCGTAGGCCAGGTCCAGCCGCAGCGGGCCCACGGGGCTGCGCCAGCGCACGCCGATCCCGCTGCCGACCACCGGGCGTAAGCCACCGAGCGAATCGGCGGCGTTACCGGCATCGACGAAGACCGCGCCCCACCACTGCGGCAGCGAGGCCGACAGCGGGCGGGCCAGCTCGACACTGGCGGTCAGCAGCGCGTCGCCGCTGCCCACCACCCCGCCCGTCGTCGGGCCGAGCGAGCGGTAGGCGTAGCCACGGACCGAGTCGTCGCCCCCGGCACGGAAGCGCAGGCCGTCGGGCACCTCGATACCCTTGGGCGCGAAGACACTGCCCGCCTCGACCCGCGCCTGACCGTACCAACCAGCGCCCAGCGGTCGGTAGAACTCGAGCCGGCCCCAGGCGCGGCTGAAGCTTCCGCTTAAACCCGAGGCACCGTCCCGCGCGTGACCCAGCGCCAGTTGCACCGATGCCGTCAGACCCTCGGTGGGCAGCACCGGGCTGTCCAGGTCGCGCCACGACCAGTGGAAGTTGCCCGTGTAGGCAAGGGACTCCTGGGTGGCGGCGCTGGAGCGCGTCGACGACCGATCGGCCTCGACGAAATACAGCCTGTCGATGCGCAGCCCGTCCTGCGCGCGGCCGGCACGCAAGCGCTGCGTCAGCACGACGTCGATGTCGGACTCGAGCCGCTCGAGCGTGCCGCCGGCGATCCAGCGGTACAGGTCGGCATCGGCATGGGTGCTGAGCTCGCCATCCCAGGCCTGCCGCGCGCGGCCCCATTCGGCCTTGTTGCGTGAGCGCGCGGCCAAGCCGAACAGACGCCGGTCGATGTGCTCGACCGTGGCGCGCGGACCGGTGTTGGCACTGATGCCGAGGCCGAGGACGAGTTGGTGCTGCGCAGACTCTTCCACCCTCACACGAACGGGTACCGCTTCGGCCCGCGCCGGGTCGGGCTCGAAGCTGACCGAGGCCCGGCCGAACAGGCCGGACTTCTGCAGGCGCTCCTGGAAGTCCAGCAGTACGGCCTCGGTCAGCACTGCCCCACGCGAGAACCCGGCCAGCGCAGTGACGGTCTGACGTTCGTGCAGCCGGGTGCCCTCGACCTCGATGTCGCCGCTGCGGAAGAGGGGTCCGGCATCGGCCACCAGCGTCAGCGTCACGCTGGCGCGCTCGACGTCGACGTCGGCCGCCGACGCCGACCATTGCGCCGCGGCGTGGCCCGCTGCGCGCAGTCGCGCCAGCGCCGCCCCCTTGGCATCGACCCAGACCTCGTTGCGGAAGGCCATGCCGGGTTTCAGCGCAAAGCCCGCCCGCAGCGACTGCACGAGCTGCGTCCCGCGCGGATCGCCGGCCGCCGCCTCGTCCGCCAGCCGTCCCTGGACATCGATGCGCACCTGCGAGACGACCGCGCGCGGGCCCGGATCGACCTCCAGGCGCACCCGCTGTGGCGCGCCCTCGGCCGCAGGCGGCAGACGCTGGACACGCAGCGTCGGCGAGAAATAGCCTTCGGTTCGCGACAGTGCGGTGACCTGCGCCGGCGCTGCCTCCAGCAGGCGTGTCAGCTCGCTGTCGCTGATCGACTCGCCGCGCGCCACCTCGGCCAGCCGCACCACGTCCAGATGCTGCAGCAGCAAAGTCTGCAGCGGCGGCGGCGCCACTACCTCGACCGCGATCGGCGCCAGCGAGGCCGGCGTGGGGGCGATCACGGTACGCGCCGCCGAGGCCACCCCGCCGACGCCGCCCGCCACCCCGCCGACGACACCACCGGCGAGTTCGGTCAACGCGGCGCAGCCCGCCAGCAGCGTCGCGGCAAGCAGGCATGCCGCCGCACGCAGCCGCCTGGACGCCGGTGTCACTTGCTCAGCATCCGCATCGCGCCATCGAGCCCGGCCAAGGTCAGCGGGAACATGCGCTGGCTCATCAGCTGCTGGATGATCGAGATGCTCTGGCGGTAGCCCCATACGCCCTGCGGCTCCGGGTTGATCCAGGCGAACTTCGGGAAGGCATGGGTCAGGCGCTGCAGCCACTCGGCGCCCGGCTCTTCGTTGTGGTACTCGACGCTGCCGCCGGGCTGCAGGATCTCGTAGGGACTCATCGTGGCATCACCGACGAAGACGAGCTTGTAGTCCCGGTTGTACTTGCGGATGACGTCCCAGGTCGGGAACTTCTCGCTGTGGCGGCGGCGGTTGTGCTTCCACATGTAGTCGTAGACGCAGTTGTGGAAGTAGTAGAACTCCAGGTGCTTGAACTCGCTGCGCACGGCGCTGAACAACTCCTCGACGCGGTGCACATGCTCGTCCATCGTGCCGCCCACGTCCATGAGCAGGAGCACCTTCACGCGGTTGTGGCGCTCGGGCACCATGCGGATGTCGAGCATGCCGGCATTGGCCGCGGTGCTGTGGATGGTGTCGTCCAGGTCGAGTTCCTCGGCCGCGCCCTCACGCGCGAAGCGCCGCAGCCGGCGCAGCGCGACCTTGATCTGGCGTGTGCCCAGTTCCTTGCCGTCGTCGTAATCCTTGAAGGTCCGCTGGTCCCAGACCTTGACGGCACTGCGGTTGCGGCCCTTGTCCTGGCCGATGCGCACGCCCTGCGGGTTGTAGCCCCAAGCGCCGAAGGGGCTGGTGCCGCCGGTGCCGATCATGCGGCTGCCACCCTCGTGGCGTTCCTTCTGCTCCTCGAAGCGCTTCTTCAGCGTAGCCATCAGCTCGTCCCAGCCCATCTTCTCGATGGCGGCCTTCTCCTCGGGCGTGAGCTCGAGCTCGAGCGTCTTGCGCAGCCACTCCAGCGGCAACTCGCGCGCAAAGTCGGCGCGCTGCTCGACGCCCTTGAAGTAGGCGGCAAAGGCCTGGTCGTAGCGGTCGAAATGGGCCTCGTCCTTGACGAGGGTGGCGCGGGCCAGGTAGTAGAAGCGGTCCACCGTCGGGCCGCCGTCATCGTCGATCACGCCGGCCTTCAGCGCCTCCAGCAGCGTCAGGTACTCGCGCACCGACACCGGCAGGCGGGCCGCGCGCAAGGTCTGGAAGAAGTCGATCAGCATGGCTCAGGGCGCGCAAGTGCTGGCGGTGGGAAGCGGGGCGGCGGTCGGGGTGCGCGGCCGGGCGTCTGGACGCCCGCGTGTCAGCGGTGGTTGCGCTGCATGAACACCAGCTTCTCGAACAGCGTCACGTCCTGCTCGTTCTTCAGCAGCGCGCCCACCAGCGGCGGCACGCTGACCTTGTCGTCACGGCTTTGCAGCACCTCCAGCGGGATGTCCTCGGCCAGCAGCAGCTTCAGCCAGTCCAGCAGCTCGGAGGTGCTGGGCTTCTTCTTCAGCCCGGGCAAGCCGCGCACGTCGTAGAAGGTCTTCAGGGCCGCCCCCAGCAGCTCCTGCTTCAGGCCGGGGAAGTGCACGTCGACGATGGCACGCATCGTGTCAGCGTCGGGGAACTTGATGTAGTGGAAGAAGCAGCGGCGCAGGAAGGCGTCGGGCAGTTCCTTCTCGTTGTTGGAGGTGATGAACACGAGCGGCCGATGGCGCGCGCGCACCGTCTGGCGCGTCTCGTAGACATGGAACTCCATGCGGTCGAGCTCGCGCAGCAGGTCGTTCGGAAACTCGATGTCGGCCTTGTCGATCTCGTCGATCAGCAGCGCCACCGGCTCCTCGGCGGTGAAGGCCTGCCAGAGCACGCCGCGCACGATGTAGTTCTGGATGTCGCGCACCTTCTCGTCGCCGAGCTGGCTGTCGCGCAGGCGGCTGACCGCGTCGTACTCGTACAGGCCCTGCTGCGCCTTGGTGGTGCTCTTGATGTGCCATTGCAGCAAGGGCAGGCCCAGAGCGCGTGCCACCTCCTCGGCCAGAAGGGTCTTGCCGGTGCCCGGCTCACCCTTGACGAGCAAGGGGCGCTTCAGCGTGATGGCCGCATTGACCGCCAGCATCAGGTCCGGCGTGGCGACATACTGGTCGGTTCCACTGAATTTCATCTCGCTCCGAAGCCTCTGGCCAACGCCCGGAAGGGGCGCCTAAACGCGCAATCCCAGTATAAGGGCCCCCTATAATCTGCCGGCTTTCCCGAAGCTCAGGCCGAACGAGGAGCGGCCTGCCCCGACGCCCAACAGGCCCGCAGGCCGACAACGACCATGAACAAAGCGCTGATGCTCTCGCTCGCCCTGGCCGGGCTGGCCGCCCTGTCCTCCCCCCCGGTGCTCGCCGCCGGTGACGTGAAAGCCGGCGAGCAGAAGGCCGCGATGTGCATCGGCTGCCATGGCATCCCGGGCTACCAGGCGAACTTCCCGGAGGTGCACCGGGTGCCGATGATCTCCGGTCAGAACGCCGAGTACATCGTCGCGTCCTTGCAGGCCTACGCGAAGGGCGAACGCAAGCACCCGACGATGCGCGGCATCGCGATCTCGCTGTCAGAGCAGGACATGGCGGATCTCGGCGCCTTCTACCAGCAGCACGGCAGGAGCAGCGTCGTCAGCGTGTCGGCCACGGTCAAGACACCGCCCGCCGACGTCGGGGCCCTGCTCGAGAAGGGTGCCTGCGCCTCCTGCCACGGCGTCGACTACAACAAGGCCGTCAGTCCCACATACCCCAAGATCGCGGGCCAGCACGCTGACTATCTCTATGTCGCACTGAAGGCCTACAAGGCTGAGGGCAAGGCCACGCTCGGTCGCGCCAACGCCATCATGAGCGCGCAAGTCAAGGCGTTCACCCCGGCGGAGCTGAAGGCGATGGCACGTTACATCGGCTCCCTGCAGGGCGATTTGCGCACGGTGCCACAGTCGCGCTTCCGTTGAGACACCGACAGCCGCCGAACTCAGGTCTGCGTCCCGCCGACGACCTCAGGATGAACACCGGATGACGGTCGAATTCAGTTTGCCGGACATGTCCTGCGGACACTGCGTGCGCGCCGTGACCGCGGCGGTGCTGCGGGTTGATGCTGCCGCGCAGGTGAGCATCGACCTGCCGACCCGCCAACTTCGGATCGAAACCTCCCGCCCCGCGCAGGACTTCGTCGCCGTACTGGCGGACGAGGGCTACCCGCCGGCGCCTTGAGCACCTCCGCCGCCACTGGCCCCAGCCCGGCGGCGCACCGCCTCCAGATAGGCCAGCCCGTCGGGGGGGCGACCGCTGCTCTGGGAGGCCCACAACATGTCGCCCAGGCATTCCATCACCTCGTGATGGGCCGCGTGCATCGAGCCGCGTCGGGCCGCCAGCAGCGCGACGGCCTGCCGGATGCCGGCAGGCTGGTCGATGCTGCACTGCTCCGCGATGCTCAGGTGCATGCTCAGGTGCAGGAAGGGGTTGGTGCGCCCGTCCTCGACCCGGTAAGCCGCCTCCAGCGCGCGATCGACATCCTGCAGGTCGTCGTCGTATTCAGGATGCTCGGCCACCCAACGTGCGGCCTGCACCTGCATCGGCTCCATCGGCAAGCCGTGGCGCTGGCGGCGCCAGACCTCACAGAAGAAGCGCCGGACGTCGTGCTGGGAGGGTTGGAACATCGTCCGATTGTCCCGCGACGCGCCGGCCGCTCGACATCGTGAGCCTGGACTTCCCACATTGGCCGCTGATCACCGACCCGTGGTTCTACGCGGTCGCAGTGCCCGCCATCCTGCTGACAGGCCTGTCCAAGAGTGGTTTCGCCAGCGGCTTCGGCTCGTTGGCGGTGCCGATGATGGCGCTGACGATGCCGGTGCCGCAGGCCGCGGCGATCATGCTGCCGCTGCTGGCGGCGATGGACGCGGCCAGCCTTCAGCAACTGCGCCGCCACGTCGACTGGGGTCTGATCCGGCTGCTGCTGCCCTGGGGCCTGGTGGGCACCGTCGTGGGCTGGCTGCTGTTCGGGGTGCTGTCGGCCGCAGCGGTGTCGGGCCTGACCGGCGCGCTGACGCTGGCCTTCCTGGCGCAGCGCCTGCTGTGGCCGCCCCGCGCCGACCGCCGCCGCGCACCGCCCTGGGTCGGCCGCCTGTGCGGCGTGGCCTCCGGCTTCACCAGTTTCATCGCCCACGCCGGCAACCCGCCGGTGGCCGCCTATGTGCTGCCGCTGCGGCTGGCGCCGCTGGTGTTCAGCGGCACGATGGCGGTGTTCTTCACCGTCGTCAATGCGTCGAAGTGGCTGCCCTACGCGACGCTGGGCCTGATCGACCTGCGCAACATGGCCACCGCGCTGGTGCTGATGCCGCTGGCGCCGCTGGGCGTGTGGATCGGCGTGCGCCTGACGCACCGCGTCAGCGCCACCTGGTTCTATCGCCTGGCCTACACCGGCATGGGGCTGACCGGACTGAAGCTGCTGTGGGACGGGTTCCGTTGAGCTCTTGATCCACCGGCCGCGCGCAAGACGCCACAAGCGCGGTCTACCGGTGGGTTCGACACCGCAGCCGAACGGAAAGGCCGAACGGACGCACTGCCGACGTGGTGGCTGACGTACTGAACAGACCCGCGCCGTCCCGAGTACCAGGCGGCAGACAAGCAACCCGATGGGCGACATCGATCTCGCCGATGTGATCGATTTCACGGTTACTTTCGGGGATAACCCGCTACGCCCCCGGGTGGCTGCGGGTCTAGGATTCCCCCACGGGCTGCGAGAAGCGCCTGGGCACTGGGGAGTCCGAATGCACGTGCTCGTCATCGACGACCATCCGCTGATCCTGGCAGCGATGCAGGCAGTGGTGACCGGCCTGGGTGATGGTTACCGCGTCACCGGCGCCATAAGCGCCGCCCAGGCCCGCCAGCGGCTGCAGGAGCCGCCGGACTTCGACCTGATGCTGCTGGACCTGATGCTCGGCGAGGACAGTGGCTTCGACCTGCTGACGGAGTTCCGCGGCAGCCATCCGCGGGTGCCGGTGGTCGTGCTGTCGGCGTCCGAGAGCAAGGACCACGTCCTGCGCGCGCTCGACCTCGGCGCCATGGGCTACATCACCAAACGCGCCGCCAGCGACGAGGTCGTCCACGCACTGCGCATCGTGCTGTCGGGTGGCCTGTACGTGCCGCCCCAGGCCTTTGGCGGCGCGACACCGGGGCGCATCGACCCAGCCGACGGGCCCGCGGGTCTGGTGACGCGCTCGGTGCTCGAGCGTCTGGGCCTGACCCCACGCCAGGGTGACGTGCTGCGAGGCATGCTGCGCGGCATGCCCAACAAGGTGATCGCGCGCGAGCTCGACCTGTCGGTGGAAACCGTCAAGGACCATGTCCAGTCGGTGCTGCGATCTTTGCACGTGAGCACGCGCACCCAGGCGGTGCTGGCGATCGCGCCGCTGCTCAATGGCGACCCGGGCAGCTTCGGCTGGCGGCCGACGCGGCGACACTGAGGAGCCGGCCGTGCTCGACCTCTCCGCCCACCGCCACGCGCTGCGCCAGCCGCTGCACGCCATCGGCCTGTTCTGCGCCGCGTTGCGCCGCGCGGACGTGCCGCCACAGGCAATGGGGCTGGTCGACGGGATCTCGGCGTCGTCCGCGGCGATGGAGGCCGCGCTGGAGACGCTGTTCACGCAGCTCGAGGCGGCGGCGACGAGCGCGCCCTCACCGGCGGCCATAGAGGGTACGGCCGGGCCGGTCCAGCCGGTGGAGACAGCGCGCGGCCGGACACCCGAGCGCCTGCCGGTGTCAGCCGGCACCCCCGCCGCGCGGGTGGTCACGAGCGATGCGGCCAGCGCCGGGCCTGCACGCGTGCTGATCGTCGACGACGATCCCTCGGCACGCCTGAGCCTGGAATTGCTGCTCGAGGCCTGGGGTGCAGACGTGCGCAGCTTCGCCGCCACCGCGGAACTGCAGGCCTTCCTCGCCGACGCGCCCGGCCACGCGCCCGACCTGTGCATCGTTGACTACCACCTCGGCCAGTCTGGCGAAGGCCTGGCCGCCTTGGCGACGCTGCGCCGTGTCTGGCCCGGGCAGCCGCTGTCTCTGGTGATGATGACCGGAGATGCCCGCGCCGCCCACGTGGCTCAACGGGCGCAACCCGACCTGGAGGTGTTGATCAAGCCGGTGGCGCCCGCGACGCTGATCGCGCTGATCGAGCGGACGGCCCGAGGGCCTGCGGTCGCTCGCTGAGACACATGGTGTTGCAGCGGTCATCGTGCCGATGCCGTCCCTCACATCGGTTCAGGGATATCATGGAAAATGTTGAACCTACCGTGGGTAGGTCTTTTTCATGCCCTTCCACCCCGTCGTCCGGCTCCGCTGGCGCACTGCTCGGGTCGGGTCGTATCAATCTACTTTCCAAGGGGTACGCAAGATGATCACGAGAGGCTACAAGAACTGGGCCCGCTTGGTGGCGGTGGCCGCTGCCGCGGCGGTGGTGGTGGGGTGCGGGGATGATCCGGTGCCTGTGGTGGTGCTGCCGGCGGGCAATGTGGTTCAGGGCCCCGTCCAAGGAGCAACAGTCTTTGCCGATCGGCTGAACCTCGGGAATGTAGGCGTCCTGGATGCTGAGGAGAGGGCGTATTCCGCCATCACGGGAAGCGACGGCAGCTTCCAGATCACCTCGGCGCCTCCGTACGCCTACCAGCTTGTCAGCTCCGGCGGCACTGACACGATCACGAACCAACCTGCCATCACGATGCTGGCAGAAGGCGGCTCGGCGGGAAGCGCAGTGACCACGAATGTCCTCACCCCCCTGACCACGCTGGTCGCACTGACGCCACCGGCCTCTCGCGAGGCATTGAGAAATACGATCCGAGCCCTGGGCGTGGAGCCCAATGCCCGGATCGACCAAAACATTACGCCTGCTGCGGCGGCTCTCGTCAAGGCGGTGACCACGACCGTGACACAGGTCGTGGCAGTGCTGAACGATGCTGCGGGCGGTACCCAGAGCGTCCAAGCCATCCCGGCGGCCGCGGTCAAGGCCGTTCAGACGGAACTGTTGACGCAGTTCGCGACCACGCTCGTGGGCAAGACCGCTGCGGACTTGAACGACAGTGCCAAAATCGCCACGGTGGCACAGACGGCCACGAGTACCGCAGTCACGCGCTTGGCCCCGGGTGGCGGTGCATCCGCCGGCGGATTGACGTTGACCGTGACAGGGGCTACCGCTACTGCGATTGCAACCCAGGTGTCGAACACGGTCACGACCGTGGTGAATGCGATTGCGACGGCTCCCGGCGCCACGCTGTCCGCGTCAACCAGCGACGCTAGGCCCGAGGCCACTGTGGTCGCGAATGCGGTCGCGACGATTCAATCGTCTACTTCAAATGCCGCAACGACAGCCATCGTCCAAGCGGCGAATGTGGCTGTCGTGGCGCCACCGAACAACCGACCCACCATTTCTGGCCCCTCCTCAGACTCCGGATCGGTTGGCGCGACGTTCACCTACGAGCCCAGGGTCAGCGACACAGACGTGGGCGACATCCTGAAACTGTCGATCACCGGCGACAAGGCTATCCCGCCTGGGCTGACGTTCAACCATGCGACGGGCGTGATTTCCGGCACCCCGACGGCTGAAGGTACGGGCACGTACACGATCAATGTGACTGACGACCGCGGCCTCTCCGCACAACCGCCACTGACAGTGACACTGACCTTCACTCGCGTGACTGGCGCCACGGGCGCCACGTTCTGACCCGCAAGGTTGCGTCGGACACCGACCTCTTTCCTCGTCAGTGCCGTACCGTCAAGACGGCACTGTCTTCATTGCCCCAATCCCAAGCACTCAGCACAAGACGCTTGGGACAACATGGAAATTTTTTCTCCGCAGAGGCATTGGTACGCGCGGGGCACAACCCTATTGGATGCGCTCAGCACTTACCCCCCAACAGTGCCGCGACCTTCCGCCGTGGCCGGATGTTCCCGGATGGTCCGGTTCGTCCGTTGACCGCAGGTGTTGCGACAGCCGTTTGGTCACCGCTCGCCTCGGGCGGCGCCTCATAAGGCCGGTCAAAGAAGGGATCAGCCGACGCAGGTGGTAGCCGGGGGAGCGCGTGTGACGCGGCGCGAGCACGTGACTGCCCTGACGCCTCGTCCTCACGCCGCCGCGGCGGTTGTGCCAGGCGGCCGTCTTCCAGCGCCAGCGGCTCGACCTCGAGCTTGCGGCGGATCAGCTTCTCGATGTCGGCCATCAGGCGCTCGTCGCCGCGTGACACCAGCGTGACCGCCAGGCCCGAGGCGCCTGCACGGCCGGTGCGTCCGATGCGATGCACGTAGTCCTCGGCGTTGAAAGGAACATCGAAATTGAACACCGCCGGCAGGTCGGCGATGTCCAGACCGCGCGCGGCGACGTCGGTGGCCACCAGCACGTCAACCTCGCCGGCCTTGAAGGCCGCCAGTGATTTCAGACGCTCGTCCTGGCTCTTGTCGCCGTGCAGCGCAGCGGTGCGCAGGCCGTCGCGCTCGAAAGCGCGCGCCAGGCGCGCCGCACCCAGCTTGCTGTTGACGAAGATGATGGCCTGGGACAGCTCGCGCTGGCGGAGCAGTTGCCGCACCGCCGCGCGCTTGTCTTCGTCAGCCACCGCGTAGAAGCGCTGCTCCACCGTGGAGGCCGTGGCGTTGGGCCGCGCCACCTCCACCGTCACCGGCTCCTGGAGATAGCTCTGCGCCAGCCGGCGGATCTCCGGCGAGAAGGTGGCCGAGAACAGCAAGGTCTGGCGCTGCTTGGGCAGGTAGGACAGGATGCGTTGCAGGTCGGGCAGGAAGCCGATGTCGAGCATGCGGTCGGCCTCGTCGAGCACCACGTACTCCACCTGGTTGAGCACGCAGTTCTTGGCCTCGATGTGATCGAGCAGACGCCCGGGCGTGGCGATCAGCACCTCGACACCGGTCTTCAGCACCGCGGTCTGCGGCTTCATGTCGATGCCACCGAAGACGACCGTCGAACGCAGCAGCGTGTGCTTGGCGTAGGTCTTGACGTTGTTGGCGACCTGATCGGCGAGCTCACGTGTGGGCGCCAGCACCAACGCCCGCACCGGGTGGCGCGCCGGCGACGCACTGGCGTTCTCGTGCCGCAGCATGCGCTGCAGCAGCGGCAGCGTGAAGGCCGCCGTCTTGCCAGTGCCCGTCTGCGCCGCGCCCATCACGTCCTGACCTGCCAGCACGATGGGGATGGCCTTGGCCTGGATCGGCGTCATCGCTGTGTAGCCGCTGTCGGCCACCGCGCGCAGCAGCTTGGGATCGAGTGGCAGCGTGTCGAAGCGCGGGCCCGGCACAACCGGGGCGGGAGCCTCCTCGACAGGGGAGGGGGCGTTCGTGTGTTCGTTGGTCACTGCCCAATTATCCGCGACAGCGCACGGGAAACCGCGTGACAGAGCGGCGATGCCGTCACCGAACGCCAACTCGCCGTGGGACCGCGCATCGACGCCTGTGGCACTGGTCAGACCGGCGTGGTGGGCCCGGACACGATGCACCCTCCTTTGCGCGGCGTCAGTTCCAAATGGCAGATAGACTCGACGTTTTCGCCACATCGATCGCTGCTCGATGCACCCGTCCTTCGCTGCCCTGAGCGGCCTCATGCTGAGTGTCGCCTCGGTGTGTGTGACAAGCGGCGCGCGCGCCCAGGAACTCAACGCCACCGGGGTCGTTGGCGGCCTGTCCATTCCGCAGGCGCATGCACTAGGCAACGGCACGCTGGCCTTCGGGCTGGGCAATCCGCTCGAGCCGCAGTCGGTCGCGAAATCGACTCGAAGCGTGTCCTACGTTCTGGGGATCGGGTTGGCCCCGGGTTTGGATCTCGTCGGCCGATTTGCCGAATACAGCTCACGTCGATCGTCAGATGGTTACCTCGCCGACGGTCGCAGCGACCTGTCCGCCAACGTGAAGTACTCGGTGGCTCTGGGATCCGGGGGTGACGCCACACGCATCGCGTTCGGAGCGAACGACATCACGGGTGGCGAGCCAATCATGTTTCGTGCCGCCTACGGGCTCGTCTCGCAACCCTGGGGCGGATGGAAACTAACCGTAGGCATGGGGACGATCACGGGCCGGCAGAAGGCACTGCCCGGCACCCGACGCCCGCTCGACGGCGCTTTCGGTGGTATCGACTACCGGCTGGCGCCTGACCTGCTGCTTGGCCGCCTGACCCTGTCCGCGGAGCACGACGGCCGGCAGGCCCTGACGGGTGCCCGCTGGACCTCGCCCACGGTGCCGATGCTGGCGGGCGCCCGCCTGACCGCCAGCGCGCACCGCACGCTGGCCCGTGGCGTCATGCCCGGTCACACGGCGGTGGGTTTCTTCCTCGCCCTGCCCTTCGGCGAGCGCTTCGGCACGGGCGTCGTGCAAGACGCGCAGGCCAGGGGGGCCATGGCGGGGTCGACAGCCGATGCGTCGCCCCCCCCCGCAGCCCAACCCGCCGCCGCCTCCGACAGCCCGCCCGCGCGCCTGGGGCGGCTGAAGAACGCCCTTGTCGGTCTGGGCCTGGAAAAGGTACGGGTCGGCCGCCTCGGCGGTGACTGGGTGGTCGAGTACCAGAACCACCGTTACGGCCATCATGAGCTCGACGCCGTCGGCCTGGTGCTGGGCCTTGCGGCGCAGGCCGCACCGCCCGAGGTCGAGCGCATCGTCATCAGCGCGCTCAAGACCGGGCAGCCGGTGATGACGCTCAGCGTGGGGGCACAGGTCTGGCGTGATTTCGTCGATGGCAAGCGCATCGGTCCCCTGCGCGAGTCCCTGCAGGTGCAGCGCGGCAGCGGCTTCGATCCGCGTCGCGTCGACTGGGTCTCCGACCGTCCGGGCCCCGCCACGCGCCTGCAGTTGCGGCTGGTGCCCCAACTGGCCTACACCGTGGGGACCGAGTTCGGCGCCTTCGACTACTCGCTGGCGCTGCGGGTGGCGGCCACGGCGCCGCTGTGGGCCGGTGCGCAGGTGGTGGCCAACGTCCAGCAGCGCGTGGCGGTGTCCGACCAGGCGCGCGCCGATGGCGTGTTCGCCTCGTTGCGGCAACCCCAGGGGCTGCAGGCCCTGGCCTTGCACCAGACGCTGTGGCTCGGACGCCATGTGGTCGTCGGCGGTGCCGCCGGCGTGTTCGAGTACGACGCGCCCGGTGTGGAGGGCGAAGCCCTGGTGTTCGTCCCCGGACGGGACGACGTCCTCCGGCTGCGCGGCCGCCAGTTGGAGCGACGCCCGGGAATGCCGGTGGGCGGGCAGATGCAGCAATGGGCCAGCTATCGCTGGGTGCCGCCCTTCGACGGTTGGGCGCGCGACACCTGGGTGGAGGTGGGTCTGCAGCGCTACCCCGACCAGAGCACCGGCCCGATGCTCACCGTCAGTCGCTGGTGGGGCGATTTCGGCGCCCACCTCACCTACCGGAAGGGTGGCGAACGGCAGTACGCCGGGCTGGAACTGTCGCTGCCGCTGACCCCGCGCGCGGCACCGCAGGTCGGGCCGGTGCAGATCCTCGGCGCTTCGCAGTGGCGCACCGGGCTGCGCACGCGGATCACGGATGCGAGCACGCCGAGCAATCTCGTGGAGCCCGGCATCGTCCGCGATTTCGCCTCCGCCTGGGACATCGAGCGCCAGAGTCTCGATGCCGGTCGCCACGGCCCCGGCTACGTGGCGCAGCACCTGCCACGCCTGCGCGAGGCCTGGCTGGCGCTGCGGCCTGACGGCTCATCCGCCGCACGGCCGGTCATCAATCGTTGACCGCGCCATGGCCCCGCCCTTCCATGCCCCTCCGTCCTCGGCCCCAAGGCCCCACACACCATGAGCTGGTATCTCGTCCTCACCAAGCCGCGCCAGGAGCGCCGCGCGCTCGACAACCTCTTCAACCAGGGTTACGAATGTTGGCTGCCGCAGTTGCGCGTGGAGAAGGTGCGCCAGCGCAAGCTCACGGTGGTGGACGAGCCGCTGTTCCCGCGCTATCTCTTCATCCACCTGCCACCGGGCATCAACTGGGCGCCAGTGCGCAGCACGCTGGGCGTGACGACCATCGTACGCTTCGGTGGCCTGCCGGCGCGGGTGCCACCCGCGGTTCTCGAGATGCTCCGCACCGAGGAAGCCGCGCGACGCGAGGCTCCGGTACGGCCGAAGTTCGAGCGCGGCCAGGTCGTGCAGATTCTCACCGGCCCCTTCGTCGGGCTGCGGGCGGTGTTCGACATGATCGACGGCGAGGCCCGAGCGATGGTGCTGATCGAGTTGCTGAGCAAGCAGACCCAACTGCCTGTACCCGTGGCAGCGCTGCGCGCCTTGCGGAACGACGAGCTCGCACAGACCGTGAGCGAGGAAGCGGCCTGAGCACAACCGAAGCCGTGCACTGGATGGCAACAGTGCGTGTTGGCGGGGCTTTTCCTCCAGAGGGCTGACATGGCGCCGCCTACAATGCCATGAATCTATTTGGGACACTGAGCGTTGCTGACCCTGCTCATCGCCTTCGTTGTCGCGCTGGTCACCACGCTGCTGATCGTGCGTGGGGCAGCGCCCGGCAACGGCTGGCGAGCGGCGCTGGACGGCCAGATGGAAGGCCCGCAGAAGTTCCACGCCGCACCGGTGCCGCGCACCGGGGGCTTGGGCATCGTCTGGGGTCTGGTCGTTGCGCTGTTGCTCATTTCCTTCCAGAGGCACGAGGCAGCCTCGTCGGGCTGGTGGCTGCTGCTGTGCGCGGCGCCGGTCTTCATCGCCGGTCTGGCCGAAGACCTGACCAAGAAGATTGGGCCTGCGGTGCGGCTACTGGCCAGCATCGCCTCGGCGTTGCTGGGCGCCTGGCTGTTGGGGGCGAACCTGCAGGCCACCGGCATCCCGCCGCTGGACCTGCTGGTGGCCACCACGGCAGGTTCGATCGCCCTGACAGCCTTCGCGGTGGCGGGAATCTCGAACGCGGTGAACATCATCGACGGCTTCAATGGCCTGGCCTCGATGTGCACCGTGATCATGCTGGCAGCGCTCGCCTATGTGTCTTTCCAGGTCGGCGACCGCATGGTGATGACGCTCTCACTGGCGCTGATCGGGGCCATTCTGGGCTTCTTCGTTTGGAACTTCCCCGCGGGGCTCGTCTTCCTCGGCGACGGCGGAGCCTATTTCATCGGGTTCTGGTTCGCCGAACTGTCGGTGCTGCTGCTGGTGCGCAACCCCGGCGAGGTGTCGCCGCTGACGCCGCTGCTGATCTGCATCTACCCCGTGTTCGAGACGCTGTTCTCCATTTATCGCAGGCGGTTGCGCGGGACTGCGCCCGGTATGCCCGACGGCATCCATCTGCACACGCTGATCTACCGCCGTGTGCTGCGCTGGGCCGTGCCCGATCGCAGCGCCCGCGCGATGACGCTGCGCAACTCGATGACCGCGCCTTACCTGTGGTTCGTCTGCATGCTCAGTGTGATCCCGGCCATGTTGTTCTGGAACCACACGCCCATGGTGGGCTTGTTCCTGGGCCTGTTCGTGCTGTCCTACCTGGCGCTGTACTGGCGGATCGTGCGGTTCCGTTCCCCAGGATGGTTGCACACCACGCGTCGACGGCTGCTACGGCAGCAGACCGCGGGGCCGCCGCCGACGCCATCGCCCTGAGGGCGCGAGCCTGAGTGGTCGCAGGACCAGGCGAGCACGTCACCCACCGGCCACACGGTTGCCCCCCTAGAATCCAAGCCGCTCATTGCCGCTTCCTGTGCCGCCGGCCGCGCGGTCAGAAGGCGCAGGACGTCGGGCCCCTGGTCGGTCGGACGACCGTCATCCTCATGCCCGTCCGTCGGGCTCCCCGCGCCCCTGCACCATGACCCAGCACGCCCTGCACGCCGACGACTCCCCTCTGGTCACCGAACGGCGCGAGAAACTGGCGGTGTTGCGAGAGCAGGCACGCGCCGCCGGTCAGGCCGTGTTCCCCAACGACTTCAAGCCGACGCATCAGGCGCAGGACCTGCACCAACGTCATGGGGCGGTACCCAACGAGGAACTGGAACCCCAGCAGATCACGGTTGCCGTCGCCGGGCGCCTGATGCTCAAGCGCATCATGGGCAAGGCCTGCTTCGGCACGCTACAGGACGGCAGCGGCCGGCTGCAGGTCTATGTCACGCTCGACAGCGTGGGCGCGCAGGCGCTCGACGACTTCAAGCACTGGGATCTGGGCGACATCGTCGCCTGCACGGGCACGCTGTTTCGCACCCGCGCGGGCGAGTTGTCGGTGCGGGCTACGCAGGTGCGGCTGCTGACCAAGAGCCTGCGCCCGCTGCCCGACAAGTTCCACGGGCTGAGCGACCAGGAGCAGAAGTACCGCCAGCGCCACCTCGACCTCATCACCGACGAGCAGGCGCGGCACCGCTTCGTCGCGCGAAGCAAGGCCGTCAGCTCGCTGCGCCACTTCATGGTCGAGCACGGCTTCCTCGAGGTCGAGACGCCGATGCTGCACCCCATCCCGGGCGGCGCCAACGCGCGGCCCTTCGTCACGCACCACAACGCGCTGGACCAGGCCATGTTCCTGCGCATCGCGCCCGAGCTCTACCTCAAGCGTCTGGTGGTCGGGGGCTTCGAGCGCGTGTTCGAGATCAACCGCAACTTCCGCAACGAAGGCATCAGCGTCCGGCACAACCCGGAATTCACGATGATGGAGTTCTATGCGGCGTACTGGAACCACCACGACCTGATGGATTTCACCGAGCAGCTGCTGCGCCACGCGGCACGGCAGGCCACGGGCTCGGCGATGCTGCGCTACGGCGAGCGTACGGTCGACCTGGGCCAGCCCTTCGCCCGGCTGACGGTGACGCAGGCGCTGGTGCGCCACGCCGGACTGAGCGAAGCGCAGGCACGAGACGCCGACGTGTTGCACGCGAGGCTGAAGGCCCTGGGAGAGGAGCCGCCCGCCCACTGGAGCCTGGCCGAGCTGCAGTTCGGCCTGTTCGAGGCCGAGGTGGAGGTGCAGCTCTGGGAGCCCACCTTCATCATCGACTACCCGGTGGAGGTCTCGCCGCTGGCGCGCGCCTCCGACACCGACCCGACGGTCACCGAGCGGTTCGAGCTCTTCATCACCGGGCGCGAGATCGCCAACGGCTTCTCCGAACTCAACGACGCCGAGGACCAGGCCGCGCGCTTCGCCGCCCAGGCGGCGAACAAGGACGCCGGCGACGAAGAAGCCATGTACTTCGACGCCGACTTCATCCGCGCGCTGGAATACGGCATGCCGCCCACCGGCGGCTGCGGCATCGGCATCGACCGGCTGGTGATGCTGCTGACCGACGCCCCGGCGATTCGCGACGTGATCCTGTTCCCGCAGATGCGGTCGGAATAAACAGTCGGCGTGACCGCAGGGAATCCCTTTTCGGGACTGCCAGGACGGCAGTGAGAAGAATCGCTGTCATCGGTGCGGGGATTGCGGGCGCCTCGGT
>CAZFVH010000094.1:0-13313 GCA_964522465.1 uncultured Rubrivivax sp.
GCGGCCGACACACCGCCCCCCGACACCGCCCAGGTCCGTGCCGGCACGCTGGTAGTGCGCGGGCGCGGCCTGGCACAGGTCACGGCCACGGGGGCGCGCAGCCAGATGGGGCGCATCGGGCAGGCGCTGGGCACCATCGTCACGCCGCCCACGCCCTTGACCTTGGAGACGCAGCGGGTGGTCCGCGTGGCCGCGGTGGCCGGGGCGACGGTCAGCGTGGTCTTCCTGCTCGCCTTCGGGCTGATGCGCGGCGACTGGCTGGGCGCGCTGCTGTCGGGCATCACGCTGGCGATGTCGATGCTGCCGGAAGAATTCCCGCTGGTGCTGACGGTGTTCATGGCGATGGGCGCCTGGCGCCTGTCGCACGCGCGGGTGCTGTCGCGCCGGCCGGCCGCCATCGAGGCCTTGGGCGCGGCCACCGTGTTGTGCACCGACAAGACCGGCACGCTGACGCACAACCGGATGGCGGTGTCGGAGCTGTCGGCCTGGCAGGAGGTCGTCCCCGCCGGCGCCGACGGGCCGCCCGGCGCCCGGCTGGCGGTGTGGCGCGCCGATGCACCGCTGCCCGGCGGCCTGCCGGAGACCTTCCATCCCTTGCTGGACGCGGCGGTGCTGGCCAGCGCTGCCGCGCCGCAAGACCCGATGGAGCGCGCCTTCCATACCCTGGGCCGGGCCGAACTCGATGCAGCGCACGACCACGAGGGCTGGACTCTGGTGCACGCCTTCGGGCTGCGGCCGCAGTTGCTGGCGGTCTCACAGGTCTGGGCGGTGCCGGGGGAGGATGCGCACACGGTGGCCGCCAAGGGCGCGCCCGAGGCCATCGCCGCGCTGTGCCGGCTGGACGACCCGCACCGGCAGGTCTGGGCCGCGGCCGCCCACGAGATGGCCGAGCGCGGCCTGCGCGTGCTGGCAGTGGCGCGGGCCCGACACCGCCAGGGAGACCCGCAAACGCCCGAGGGTGTCTGGCCGGATAGCCCGCACGCCTTCGACTTCGAGCCGCTGGGCCTGATCGGCCTGGCCGACCCGCTGCGCGCCGAGGTGCCCGCGGCCGTGCGCGAGTGCCGCGCTGCCGGCGTGCGCGTGGCCATGGTCACCGGCGACCACCCCGCCACGGCGCTGGCGATCGCCCGGCAGGCGGGCATCGACACCACCGGCGGCGTGCTCACCGGCACACAGATCGATGCTCTGGACGAGACCGCGCTGCGCGAACAGGCTGCCCGGACCTCCGTCTACGCGCGGGTGATGCCAGCGCACAAACTGCGCCTGGTGCAGGCCCTGCGCAGCGCCGGAGAGGTGGTGGCGATGACGGGCGACGGCGTCAACGACGCGCCGGCGCTGAAGGCCGCGCACATCGGCATCGCCATGGGCCGCCGCGGCACCGACGTGGCGCGCGAGGCCTCGTCGCTGGTGCTGCTGGAGGACGACTTCGCCGCCATCGTGCAGGGCCTGCGGCTGGGACGTCGCATCCTGGACAACGTGCGCAAGGCCATGGTCTTCATCATCGCCGTGCACGTGCCGGTGGCCGGGCTGGCACTGCTGCCGCTGCTGCTGGGCGCGCCCCCTCTGTTCGCGCCGCTGCACATCGCCTTCCTGGAGCTGATCATCGACCCGGTGTGCTCGATCGTCTTCGAATCCGAGCCCGAGGAAGACGACGTGATGTCCCGTCCGCCCCGCGACCCGGCCGAGCCGGTGTTGTCGCGCGCCTTGCTTGCGCTCGGGCTGTGGCAGGGGGGCGCCGCGCTGGCGGCCACCGCCGGGCTGCTGCTCGTCGGGCGGTGGCTGGGATGGGGAGAGGGACTGGTGCGCGCCGCCGTCTTCAGCGCGCTGGTGGTGTGCATCGCCGCGGTGATCCTGGCCGACCGGTCCTTCGGCACGCCCTGGCGGGCCACGATGCGGCGGCGCAACCCGGCGCTGTGGCTGGCGCTCGGCGCCGCCGCCATGCTGCTGGCGGCGACGCTTTGGCTCGAACCGCTGCGCAAACTCTTCGGCTTCGAAGCGCCGCACACCGGTGCGGTGCTGGCGGCGGTCGGCCTCGGGGCGGCGCTGCTGGCGCTGCTGCGGTGGGTCGGCGCCGGCAGCGCAACGGGACGGGCCATGAAACAAGAATCAGTGAAAACCCTCAACGCGCCGCCAAGACCCCTGCCCTAGAGTGACTTTTCCAGAGCGCCCCATCCCAGAGCGCACCATGAGGAGACTCCGTGACCACCAGCTTCAAGCTCAACGGTCGGGACGTACGGGTGGATGCACCCGGTGACGCCCCGCTGCTATTCGTCCTTGCCAACGACCTCGGCATCAACGGGGTCAAGTACGGTTGCGGCAAGTCGCAATGCGGCTCGTGCAGCGTGCTCGTACAGGGCGAGGCCATCCGATCCTGCGCGACCAAGCTGTCGGCCGTGGCCGGCAAGTCAGTCACCACGCTCGAGGGCCTGACCGAGAACGGCAAGCCCAGCAAGCTGCAGCAGGCCTTCATCGATGAGCAGGCCGCGCAGTGCGGCTACTGCACCGCAGGGATGATCATCCAGGCCGAGGCCCTGCTCGACCAGAACCCCAACCCGAGTGAGGCCGAGATCCGCTCGGCGATGAACGGCAATCTGTGCCGGTGCGGCACCCAGAACCGGGTCGTGCGCGCCATCCAGCGTGCAGCCAAGGGGGCCTGAGCCATGAGCACCACCACCCTCTCCCGCCGAGGCTTCCTGACCGCTGGCGGCTATGTCGCCCTGTCCTTCGCCATCCCGATGGGCGACGCGCTCGCCCAGGGCGCGGCCGCGGCCAAGCCACGGCTGCCCGGCAGCCTGAACATCCACCGCACGCTGCAGGCCTGGCTGCGCGTCAACGCCGACGGCACCGTCACGCTGCTGGTGGGCAAGGTCGAGCTTGGCCAGGGCATCCTGACGGCTGTGGCGCAGATCTGCGCCGACGAGCTCGACGTCAACCTCGAGCGCGTGCGCATCATCTCCGGCGACACCGCGCAGGTGCCCGACGAAGGCGTGACCGCAGGCTCCTTCTCCATGCCCAACTGCGCCCCCGCCGTGCAGCAGGCCTCGGCCGAGGTGCGCGCGCTGCTGATCGACATGGCAGCGGCCAAGCTCGGCAAGCCGGCGACGTCGATGAAGGTCACCGACGGCACGATCGCCAGCGCCGACGGCGCCAAGGCCACCTACTGGGAACTGGCCTCGGGTCTGTCGCTCGAGCGTGAAGCCACCGGTACGGTCAAGCCCAAGCCGATCAGCGCGCACCGCTACATCGGCAAGTCCGTGCCCCGCCTGGACCTGCCGGCCAAGATGACCGGCCAGCCGATCTTCGTGCAGGACATGCGCCCGGCCGGCGTCGTCTACGGGCAGATCGTGCGGCCGCCGACGTACAAGGCCAGGCTCGCCTCGCTCGACGCCTCGGCCGTGGAGAAGATGCCCGGGGTGGTCAAGGTCGTGCGCAACGGCTCCTTCCTCGGGGTGGTGGCGCAGCGGCAGGAGCAGGCCATCGCCGCGGCCAACGCGCTGGCAGCCGCCGCGAAGTGGGATGTCGAGAAGGCGATGCCCGGCGCCGACGGCATGGAAGACTGGTTGCTGAAGACCAAGCCCGCGCGCGTCATCGAGACCAGGAAGCAGCCCCGCGCCGGCGGCCCGACGGCCGCCAGGACGCTGGAGGCCAGCTACTACCGGCCCTACCAGATGCACGGCTCGATCGGCCCCTCCGCCGCGATCGCAGTGATGGGCGCCGATGGAACGCTGACGATCGACACCCACAGCCAGTCGGTGTTCCAGACCGGCGAAGCGATCGCCAAGATGCTGGGCATGGACGTGAAGAAGGTCCGTTGCCGCCATGCGCAGGGCTCGGGCTGCTATGGCCACAACGGCGCCGATGACGCGGCGGCCGACGCCGCGCTGCTCGCGGTGGCGGTTCCCGGCAAACCGGTCAAGCTGCAGTACACCCGCGAGCAGGAGCACCGCTGGGAACCCTACGGCTCGGCGATGCTGATCCGCGCCAAGGCCGGGCTGGACAAGGACGGCAACATCCTCGACTGGGATCTGCAGATCCACTCCACGCCCCACGGCACGCGCCCGGGCGGCAACCCGGGCAACCTGCTGTCGGCGCGTTACCTCGAGAAGCCCTTCGCGCAGCCGGTGCCTGCCAACGGCGGGCCGCCCAACTACGCGGCCGACCGCAACGGCATCGCGCTGTACGAGTTCCCGGGCCACAACGTCACCACGCACTTCATCACCGAGATGCCGCTGCGCGTGTCATCCACGCGCGGTCTGGGCGCCTACGCCAACGTCTACGCGATCGAGTGCTTCATGGACGAGCTCGCCGCAGCGGCCGGGGTCGACCCGGTCGAGTACCGGATGCGCTTCCTGAAGGACCCGCGCGCCCGCGACGTCGTGGCCAAGGCGGCCGAGGCCTTCGGCTGGAGCAAGTGGCAGAAGAAGGCCAGTCGCGGGCGCGGCATCGGCTTCGCGCGCTACAAGAACACGGCCGGCTACTGCGCCGTGGCGATGGAGGTGGAGGTCAACAAGCGCAACGGCCGCGTGCGGGTGCTGCGCGCGGTGGCCGCGGCCGACAGCGGCCACCTGGTCAACCCCGACGGCGTGAAGAACCAGATCGAGGGTGGCCTGGTGCAGTCGCTGAGCTGGACGCTGAAGGAAGAGGTCAAGTTCGACGACACCCGCGTGACGTCGGAGGACTGGGCCGGCTACCCGATCCTGACCTTCGCCGAGTGCCCGCCAGTGGAAGTGGTGCTGATCGACCGCCCAGGGCAGCCCTACCTCGGCACCGGCGAGGCCTCGCAGGGCCCGGCTGGCGCCGCGCTGGGCAACGCGGTGTTCGACGCCACCGGCACGCGCTTCCGCCGTCTGCCGCTGACGCCGGACCGCGTCAAGGCCGGCTTGAAGACCTGACCGACTGAGTCGGCCCCGAGGGCCGGGCGGCTTCCAGCCCGGCCCGCGCCGCGTCGCGCGACAGGAACGCGAGTCCTTGTGCCTTCAAGGTGTCGGCTCGCGCGCGCGGCTTCGGCAGGACGATCCTGAGCGGCGTCGGAGGCGCTCGGGACGTCCGATGCGTCGGGTTGATCCTGAGCGCCTCTTGCAGCCTCCGGTAGTCGGGACCGACTGCACACCGCGTGCACAGGCCGGCCTTCGTTTTCCCCTCGACTGGATCCAGGGATCCGACACATGCGTCTTCTTGCGTTCGTCCTGCCCGTGGTGGCCCTTGCAGGGGCCGCCGCCTTTGTGTTCCGTCCGGCCCCGGAGATCGCCCCGATCGAGCCGCCCAAGACCGAGAGCTTCGCGGCCGATCTGGTCGAGCGCGGCGAGGTGCTGGCGCGCATCGGCGCCTGCGAGGTGTGCCACACCGCCGAGGGCGGCGAGCCCTATGCCGGCGGCCTGGCCCTGCACACGCCCTTCGGCAAGCTCTACAGCACCAACCTCACGCCCGACGCCGCCACCGGCATCGGTCGCTGGTCCAAGGACGCCTTCGTGCGGGCGATGCGCGAGGGCGTGGGCCGGGACGGCAGCCACCTCTACCCCGCCTTCCCCTATACCCACTTCGCGAAGACACGCGACGAGGACCTGGCCGCGCTGTACGCCTTCCTGATGACGCTGGACGCGGTGAAGGCGCCGGCCAAGGCCAACGAACTGGCCTTCCCCTTCAACCAGCGCGCGCTGCTGGCGGGCTGGAAGATGCTGTTTCACGACCCGTCGGCGCGCTTCAAGCCCACCGCGGGCAAGAGCGACGAGTGGAACACCGGCGCCTACCACGTGCAGGCGCTGGGCCACTGCAGCGCCTGCCACACGCCGCGCAACGCGCTGGGCGCGGAGAAGGCCGATCAGACCTTCGCCGGCGGCGAGGTCGACGGCATGCACGCGCCGGCCATCGGCGCGCGCGCGACGCCGGTCATGCCCTGGACGACCTCGGCCATGGTCGACTACCTGATCGACGGCCGCCACCCGCACCACGCGATCGCCGCCGGGCCGATGAAGCCAGTGGTCGACCAGTTGGCGCAGGTGCCCGAAGACCTGGTGCAGGCCATGGCGGTGCACCTGACCGATGGGCTGGAGGAAGTCAAGGACGAGGCCAGGATCCTCGAAGCCGCCGCCAGGCGGGACTACGTCACCGGTCAGCCCATGGCCGATCCGAACAGCCCGCTGGGCAAGGGCGAGGCGGTCTTCGCCAAGTCCTGCGCCAACTGCCACCGCGCCGGCAACCCCAACATCCCGCTGGCGCTGACCACCTCGGTCGTCGGCCCGGAGCTCAGCGCCCTGATCCGCATCACGCTCGACGGCATCCAGCCGCCCGAGGGCTCCCCCGACAAGTCGATGCCGAAGTTCGCCTCGATGTCGGACGAGGACCTGACGCACCTGGTGACGTGGATGCGCCACCGCTTCGCGCCCGAGGCGAAGACGGGCGACGTGGCGGCGGCGGTCAAGGCGGCACGGGCGGTCCACTGAGAGCCTCCCAGGCCCCGTATCTGCGCTCCGTGTTCGCAAATAAACCGATCGGGCTGAGCCTGTCGAAGCCCTGCAAAGGCGCTTCGACAAGCTCAGCGCGAACGGAGGTGTGGGTTCGCAGGATGATTTTGTTTCTTCAGAGCCGGCGCGCGCGCGGCGCGGGGCGAGGGGCTGTGGTCGCCGGGGGTGCCGCCGTTGAAGGGCGCTGCGCTTCGACAGGCCCGTCCTGAGCGCAGTCGAAGGGCTCAGCCCGAACGGCATGCGCCGGCGGTACCTGCTAAGACACCGCGCCCGCCCCGTAGCGCCCCGTCAGCAACCGACCGGCGCGAAAGCGCTCCAGCGCATACGGCGCCAAAGACACGTCGGTGGGCAGGCCGAGCGCGGCCTGGGCCAGCACACGGCCAACGGCCGGCGACAGCTTGAAGCCGTGGCCGGAGAAGCCGTAGCCCACCACCAGGCCCGGTACCTCGGGCAAGGGGCCGAGCACCGGGTTCCAGTCGGGCGTGACGTCGTACACGCCCGTCCACGAGGAGGCCAGACCGGCTTCGGCCCAGGCCGGGAAGCGCTGCGCCGTCTGCTCGCCGATGTCGGCGACGAAATCCATGTCGACTTCGCCCTGGCGGTCGTCGGTGCCCTCCAGCACCTGCCCGGCCAGGCCCTCGCTGACGAGCATCTGGCGCCCACCGTAGCTGCGGGCGTAGAGCATGCCGGGCGAGGCCAGGTCCTTGAACACCGGCATCTGCGGGGTGTAGGCCTGGGGCGCGTCCAGCGCCAGCACGCGGTGGCGCTCGGCCACGACGGGGCTGGCGATGCCGGTCCAGGCCTCGATCTCGCGCGCCCAGATGTTCTGCGTGCTGACGACGACGCCGGCGTCGATGGGCCCCTCGGAGGTGTCGACGCCGACGACGCGGCCGCCCTCGCGCCGCAGCCCCCGCACCTCGACGCCCTCGCGCAGGCGCACGCCGCGGCGCCGCGCCGCGCGGGCGTAGGAGGTCGCCACCAGATAGGCGTCGGCAAAGCCGGCCTCGGGCTCGTAGCCGATCAGCTCGCCGTGCTCGAAGCAGGCGATCGGCAGTCGCACCGCGGCCTCGGCCGCCGACAGCGTGTGCACCTCGATGCCCATGGCCGCCTGCTGCGCCAGCGAGGCGGCCAGCGCCTCGCGCTTGGGCCCCTCGGCCGGGGCGACGATCAGGTAACCGCAGCGCACCAGGCCAGCCGAAGCCTCGTCGTCACCCAGAGCCTCGGGAAAACGCTCGAACACCCGCCACGAGCGCCGGGCGAGCTCGACGTTCTCCGGCACCGAATAGTGCGTGCGCAGGATGCCGCTGGACTGCGCCGTGGTGCCGGCACCGACCTGCCGGCGCTCGAGCACCGTGACCCGACCGGCGCCGAGTGCCGCCAGGTGGAAGGCCACCGAGCAGCCGACGACGCCGGCACCGATGACGAGGATGTCGCTAGAGGCCATGAAAAGGGGTGGGCAGGACAGGGAACCGGCAATCGTAGCGGAGCGCAAACGCCAGCGGGCCTGCGCCAGCGGTCCACCTGGCAGCCGGGGCATCGAGGCGCCAGCACGACACCCGCCGGGCGTCAACAGGCCGGCTGACGCCCGGCGCCCGAAGACTTGGCCATCCCGGCGGCCACCCCACCCCCGGGATTCCTCGCTGGCCAGGCGCGGCGCGCGGCGTTATCTTCGCGGGTTTTCCACCCCTTGACTGGAGTTCTCCCATGCGTCTGACCTGGAAGCATGCCGTCGCCGGCCTGGCCCTGGCCGCGGTCGCCACCACCTCCGCCTTCGCGCAGCAGCGCGTGTTCTTCGGCATCGCCACCGGCGGCACCGGCGGCACCTACTACCCGCTGGGCGGCATGCTCGCGCAGCTGATCTCCAACAAGGCCACGGTCGACGGCAAGAAGTTCGCCGCCACGGCCGAAGCCGCGGGCGCCTCGGTGGCCAACGCCAAGCTGTTGGGCAACCGCGAGATCGAATCGGCCTTCGTCGCCGCCGACATCCTGGATGCGGCCTACAACGGCAAGGCCCAGTTCGCCAGCGGCGCGGTGAAGAACCTGCGCGCCCTGGGCGCGCTGTACCCCGAGACGGTGCAGCTGGTCACCCGTGCCGACTCCGGCATCAACGGCATCAAGGACCTCAAGGGCAAGAGCATCTCCTCGGGCGCGCCCGGCTCGGGCCAGTACCAGCTCGTCACCGACCTGCTCAAGGTCAACGGCCTGAGCCGCAACGACGTCAAGGAGGACAGCTCCTCCTTCACGCAGGCCATGGACAAGATCAAGGACGGCAATCTGCACGCCACGCTGATCACCGGCGGCGTGCCCGTGGCCGCCATCACCGACGCCGCGCAGAGCCATGCGATCAAGGTGATCCCGCTGGCCGGCCCCGAGCTCGACGCGCTGCTGAAGGAGCAGCCCTACTACACCCGCGTGCAACTGCCGGCCAACACCTACAAGGGCCAGGCCGCCCCCGTGGACACCCTGGCCGTGATGGCGGTGTGGGCCACGCACGACGGCGTCAGCGAGGCGCAGGCCTACGAGGTGACCAAGGCGCTGTACGAGAACACCGCGATCATGGGGCAGGTGCACGTGCAGGGCAAGAACATCAGCCTGAAGACGGCGCTGGGCGTGGGCAGCGTGCCGCTGCATCCGGGCGCGGCGCGTTACTTCCGTGAGAAGGGCCTGATCAAGTAAGCCCGGGCCCACCGGCACCTGCGCGGCCACCGCCTGCCGTGACGATCCGACGACACGCAGGCCGGCGCGGCCCGGCCGGGGCGAGAGCGGTCGCCGCGCTGCTGGTGGCGACCGCTTGCGCGATCCCCCCCGCCTGCCTCATGGCTGCGGGTGTCGCGCGTGACGGGGCCGCGCTTGCCGATGTCACGGTTGGCGATGTCGCAGTTGCCGGTGTCGCAGTTGCCGGTGTCGCGGTTACCGGTGTCACGGTTGCCGACGTCACGGTTGCCGACGTCACGGTTGCCGATGTCGCAGTTGCCGATGTCGAGCTTGCGGCCGCGCTGCGCCCCCCGGCAGCGCCTGTCGGCGGCGCGCATCCCGATGCCGCGCCCGCCGCCGCCCAGACGCCCTGCCAGCTTGTGCTCGAGGAGCCGCGCCAGGCGCGCGAGCTGATGCGGCTGCCGCTGGACGCCCGGCGACCGGAGATCCGCATCGCCTTCGTCCACTCGGTGCTGGGCACGGACGTGGTCGACCGCTACCGCTTCACGCCCGACCCGGTGCTGGTGGAAGAGACCTTCGCCGGTCAGGGCTACGGCCTGCCCGACGGCCCGGGGCCCGGTGAGCACTGGCAGCCGCTGCCCGACGGCCGCATCCGCCTGAGCCTGCACCGGCTGGTGGACCCGCTGGTCGTGCTCGCCCTGCCCTCGCAGCGCATGCGCATCCTGCACCCCGACGGCGAGCTGCTGCTGGGCGGACTGGGCGTGACGCGGGTGCGTCTGCGCGCGGAGGGCTGTGCATCTTCCGCGTCTGCCCCGTCTGCCCCGTCTGCCCCGAGTACCGCAACGACCGCGAGTGCCCTGTCTGCCCCGCCTGCGCCTTCTTCCCCGCTCACCCACGCCACCGACCTGATCAGATGAGCTCCCCCGCTGCCCCCGCCGCGTCCTCGCCCGCCAGCCAGGCCGACGCCGTCGACCGCCTGATCGAGCAGTTCGATCCCGAGTCCAACTTCCGCCGCCTGGTCGGGCTGTCAGCGGGCTTCGTCACCGTGGTGGCGGTGGGCCTGTCGGGCTGGCACTACTACACGGCCGGCTTCGGCCTGCACAACGAGATCGCGCACCGAGCCATCCACCTGGCTGTGGTGCTGGGGCTGTGCTTCCTGGTCTTCCCGCGCCAGAAGCGGCTGCGCGGGCCCTGGGAATGGGGAGTCTCGCTGCTGCTGGCGGCCTTCCACCTGCTGCTGGGCTGGGGGCTGATGCAGTCCTCGGCCGGCGCCGACCTGCCGCTGGCAGCCAAGGCTGCGTTCTACGCGGTCATGGGCTCGATCGCGGCGCTGTCGCTGCCCCTTCGGGCCTACGACGGCAGCCACACGCACATTCCCTGGCGCGACTGGGTGTTCGCGGCGCTGGCCTCGGGCTGCTCGCTGTACCTCGTCGTCTTCTTCGACGGCATCTTCATCGAGCGTCCGGGCCAGCACACCCCGCTGGACCTGATGTTCGGCGTCATCGCCATCGCCATGGTGCTGGAGGCCACGCGCCGCACCATGGGCATCTTCCTGCCGCTGCTGGCCATGGCCACGGTGCTGTACGGCATCTTCGGCCCCTACCTTCCCGGCGACATGGCGCACCGCGGCTACAGCGTGCCGCGCGTGGTGGCCCACCTGTACAAGGGAACGGAGGGCATCTACGGCATCCCGGTCGGGGTGGTGGCGACCTTCGTCTTCCACTTCGTGCTGTTCGGGATCATGGCGCAGCTCACCGGGCTGGGGCAGTTGTTCGTGAACCTGGCCACCATCGCTGCCGGGCGCTTCTCGGGCGGGCCGGCCAAGGTGAGCGTCGTGTCCTCGGGCCTGTTCGGCATGATCTCTGGCTCGCCGATCGCCAACACCGTCACCACCGGGGTGATGACGATCCCGCTGATGAAGCGCGTGGGCTTCAGCCCGCGCTTTTCCGGCGCGGTCGAAGCCAGCGCCTCTTGCGGCGGGCAGGTGACGCCGCCCATCATGGGCGCGGCCGCCTTCATCATGGCCGAGACCCTGGGCGTGCCCTACAGCCAGTTGATCCTGATGGCGGCGGTGCCGGCGGCGCTGCACTACTTCGCCATCCTCTACATGGTGCACCTGGAGGCGCGACGCCTGAAGCTCGCAGGGATGGACCCGTCGGAAATCCCCTCGCTGGCCAAGGTGCTGAAGAGCTCCTGGCACCTGTTCATCCCGCTGGTGGCGATGGTCACGCTGCTGCTGATGCAGTACACGCCCTTCCTGGCCGCCTTCTGGGGCATCACGCTGACGATCTTGTGCTCGTGGGTCCCGCGGCTGCTCGGGCCCTGGGGCCGCGGAATGGCCGGCATGGCGGTCACGCCGATCGCGCTGGTGCGCGGCTTCGAGATGGGCGCCAAGACAGCGCTGGGGATTGGCGCGGCCTGCGCCTGCGTGGGCTTCGTGCTGGGCATCACGACGCTGACCGGCATGGGCTTCAAGTTCTCGGCCTTCGTGCTGGACCTGTCGGGTGTGATCGCCCAGTGGGTCGACGGCTTCGACGTCTTCGGCTGGTTCGAACTGCAGCAGGTGACCATCCTGTTCGGCCTGCTGTTCACCGCCGCAGCCTGCATCATCATGGGCGCAGGCGTGCCCACGACACCCACCTACATCATCCTGGCCTCCATCGTCGCACCGGCGCTGGCGCAGCTGGGCGTGCCGCAACTGGCGACGCACTTCTTCGTCTTCTACTTCGGCGTGCTGGCCGACGTCACCCCGCCAGTGGCGCTGGCGGCCTTCGCCGCCGCCGGGATCGCGCGCAGCGAGCCCATGCGCACAGGCATGACGGCCTTCCGGCTTTCGATGGGCAAGGCGCTGGTGCCCTTCGCCTTCGTCTACGCGCCGGTGCTGCTGCTGGTGGACTTCACGCTCACCGGCTTTGCCCTGGCCTTCGGCGGCGCGGTGGTGGCCATCATGGGCCTGGGGGCGGCCTACACCGGGCACTGCGTGCGCCCGATCGGCCCGGTGGCCTTCGTGCTGCTGAACCTGCTGTCGCTGAGTCTGGTCTTCGGGCACCCGGTGGTGACGCTCGTCGGCGGCGCGGCGGTATTGGCGATCCTGGCCTGGCATGCCCGGCCGGCGCGAGGGGACGTGCCGCAGGTGCCGCGCTGAAAGCCTGAGGGAGGCTCGGGCCGGGCTGCGGCCCTCGAGCGCCGGGCCTCGGGGGACCCACCGTCGACAGGCCATCAACCGGCCGTCACGCCAGCATCACCCGGCTGTGTGCGGGTCGGTGCCCGGACATCAGGGACGGGTGCGACCAGGTCTGCACGGCGTCGGCCGCGTCAGCCCCCCGCCGGCGCCACCTGCGCGCCGTCGATGCCGTGGCGTGCCAGCGCGGCGGCCACCTCGCCCGACGCCTTGACCGACTCGACGAAGTCGGCCAGGGCGCACGCGGCCTCGTCTCCGCGGTCGCGCGCCACGCCCATGGCCTGGCGGATCACCATGAACCGTCCGTCGAGCAGCCGGTGTCCGGGGTGGGCGCGCAGGTCGGACTCGAGCTGCTGGCGCACCCCGGCGGCCACCTCCAGGCCCTCGGCCAGGTACAGGCCGAAGCCCTCGGGCGCGGTAGGCGCGCGGCGCAGCGTCGCGTGGCGCAGCGCGCGCGACAGGTGCAGGTCGTAGGCGCTGCCGTGCGCCACCGCCACGCGCACGCCGGGCTGGTCCACCTGCGCAAGGTCGCGGATGGCCGAGGCTTGCGGCACTGCGTACCAGCCCTCGATCAGCACATAGGGCGCCGTGAAGGCGATCGTCGCCGCGCGCGCCGGATCGATCGCGAAGAAGCCGATGTCGGCTCGCGCCTCGGTGACGGCCGCCACCGACTCGGCCGCCTTGTCGACGACCACCAGTTGCAGCGGCAGGCCCAGCGCCCGCGCCCAGGCACGGGCCAGGTCGACCGACACGCCGCGCGCACCCTCCGGGCCGGGGTCGACGGCCGCCAGCACCGGGTTGCCCACGTTGATGGCCGCGCGCAGCACACCGCTCGGTGCGAAGGCGGCACGCAGCCGGGTCAGGGTCGAAGCGGTCTGGTCAGGGGTCATGAGCAGCGCAGATGCAGGTCGATGGACAGGTCGTCAAGGGCCGTCGGATGCCGGCCTCGCCGCCAGACGGCACGGCACGGCACGGCACGGCACGGCACGGCACGGCACGGCACGGCACGGCACGGC
>CAZFVH010000094.1:13413-18453 GCA_964522465.1 uncultured Rubrivivax sp.
CACGGCACGGCACGGCACGGCACGGCACGGCACGGCACGGCACGGCACGGCACGGATGATGCCGCAACCCGCCCCGCCCATCAGCACTCTCCGGCCCCGGGTGCTGATTTGCCTTCGGCGCGTCAAGCCTTCAAACTGCGCTCATTTCCCCGCGTGCACCCGTCGCGGGGTCTGCTCGAATCGATGCGTCGGCCGCCAAGGGCCTCCGGCCGGCCGGCGCAGCCCAGGCCCTCACAGCCCGCCGGAGCCCGCCCCTGCATCGAGGAAGGACACGATCGATGACCACCTGCAGCGACCTCGTTCCGATGGCCCCCGCGGGCCGCCTGCCGATCGCCCGCATGCGCGCGCTGTACCGCGCCGCTGACGTCGAAAAGCGCCTGGACAAGCTGCCCGCACGCGAGCACGAGCACCTGCGCCACACCTACGAGCGCATGCTGGAAAAGGGCCCGGAGCGCTTCCAGGTCAAGCCCTCGGGACTGCCGGCGATGGAGCACCTGTACGACGAGCTGCCCAACTTCCACGAGGCCCTGAATGACCTGAAGCGCCAGCTCGCGCTGTGCCAGGACAGCGGCGACGCGATGGAGATCACGCCGATGCTGCTGCTGGGCCCGCCCGGGGTGGGCAAGACGCACTTCGCGCGCGAGGTGGCCCAACTGCTGGGCACCGGCATGGGCTTCGTCAGCATGAGCAGCCTGACCGCCGGCTGGGTGCTCAGCGGCGCGTCCAGCCAGTGGAAGGGCGCACGCGCCGGCAAGGTCTTCGAGACCCTGGTCGAGGGCGCCTACGCCAACCCGGTGATGGTCGTCGACGAGATCGACAAGGCCCGCGGCGAGCACGCTTACGACCCGCTGGGCGCGCTGTACAGCCTGCTCGAACACGACACCGCCGGCGCCTTCACCGACGAGTTCGCCGAGGTGCCGATCGACGCCAGCCAGGTGATCTGGGTGGCCACGGCCAACGACGAGCGCGCCATCCCCGAGCCCATCCTGAACCGCATGAACGTCTACGAGGTGCAGATGCCCGACCGGGACGCCGCGCGGGCGATCGCGCAGCGCCTGTACGGCAAGCTGCGCGAGGCCCACGACTGGGGCCGCCGCTTCGACGCCGAGGCTGCCGACGAGGTGCTGGAGGCGATGGCCACCCTGGCCCCACGCGAGATGCGCCGCGCCTGGATGACGGCCTTCGGCAACGCCCGCCTGGACGGCCGCCACCACATCGAGCCGCGAGACCTGCCCGCGCCCGGCGGCAAGCGCAGCCCGATCGGGTTCGTGCACTGAGGAAGGAGGAAGCCGCGCCCGTGCGCGGGGTGCCTACTTCACCCGCTCGAGGCGACTGTAGGCGCCGCCGGTGCGCAGCACGACGGTCACGTCCGCGGCGCCACGGTTGCGCCAGAACCAGCCGTGCTGGCCGCTGAAGGCTGCCACCAGCTCGCCCTCGTCCTGCGCCACGCCGCGGCCCTTGACGTAGCTGATGGAGCGGCCCGGGACATCGCCATGGGTGTCGTAGTTGACGACGCCGCCCTCCACACGCCAGGCGTACAGCGCACGGTCGCCCTGGCTCATGCGCAGCTTGATCTCGGTGCCCTGCCCCGGCGCGAGCGTGAAGGTCCGCTCGTCACGCCAGACCGGCGCGGGTGCGCCGGACGACGGCGACGCGGGCGCGGCGCCAGCCGGCGGCGAGACCGGCACCGCTGCCGGCGAGGGCTCGGCCGACGGGTCCTCGCCGGCGGTGCGCCCGACGGCCGGTACGACGACGGGTGCGGCGGCCGCCGCCGCACCCTTCGCCGCCGCATCCTCGGCCGCCTCCTGGGCCAGGCGGGCCTTGATCTCGCCCATCTCGGTCAGGCCCAGCACCCGGCCGATGCCGGTCGGGTCGATGGCGTATTCGGCGGGTAAGACCACGGTCAGCAGCAGGACGACGGCCGACACGGCCGCGATGACGGTGGAGCGGATGAGTTGCGCCGACGTCGGCAGCTCAGCGCGCGTGGGCAGGTCGGTGTTGTACATGTCGAGTCGATCTGGAGAGAGGGTGTCAGGAGACGACATAGCCGGTGAGCTGCATGCCCACCAGGACGAACCCGGCGGTCATCATGGCCACGTTGGCGGTGTAGGCGTGTCGGACAAAGCCGGCGGTGCGGCGCCAGCCGCCCATCACGATCAGGATGCAGGCCAGCGCCAGCAACTGACCGACCTCCACCCCGACGTTGAAGGACAGCAGGTTGGCCAGCAGCCCATCGCGCGACATCTCGTACTCCTGGATCTTGGTGGCCAGACCGAAGCCGTGGATCAGACCGAAGACGAGCGTGGCGATCCGCGTGTCGGGCTGGCAGCCGAACCAGCGCTGGAAGGCGCCCAGGTTGTCCAAGGCCTTGTAGACGACGGAGAACCCGATCACCGCATCGATCAGGTAGGCGTTGATGCCGATGTCGAAGTACACGCCGAGCACCATGGTGGTGGAGTGCCCGACGGCGAACAGGCTGACGTACAGCGCGACGTGCGACAGGCGGTACAGGAAGAACACGACACCGAGCAGGAACAGGATGTGGTCGTAACCGGTGACCATGTGCTTGGCGCCGAGGTAGGCGAAGGGCAGCAGGTGCACACCGGAGATCTCCTGGATGTACCCCTTGTCACCCTGGGTGATGGCATGGGCCAGGACATCGGTGGCGACCAGCATCGCCGCGAGGATCAGCAGCGCAAGGACGGGCCGAAAGGGGCGTGGCGCGTGACCATGCACCGCCGACAGCCCCGCAAGAAACGGGCTGGACATCGAAACTCCAATGAAAAAGGGAAGGTCAGCGACACGCCTCGAGGGCGTACCGCAAGGGCACGGGGGCGTGGTCAGCCGGCCGGAGGCCGCTCCAGGCGACGCGGTGCCGGCCGCGGCAGGGTGCCGGGCGGCCAGGTGGACCAGATCGCCACCGTCGCGTCGGGCGGGAGGCCCACCCTGGACGGCACATGGGCCGTCTCGTGGAAGTGGTCACCCGCGTGATGCGCATGGGCGCCCGCGGCCTGTGCGTCGTCCTCGTGGACGTGTCCGTGGCCTCCTACCGCATGGTCGGGTGCTTCATGCAGAGCAGCGGCCAAGGCCGCCGCGCCATGTGAAACCGACAGGCCGATCGGCAGCACAAGCGCCGCCCACGACATTGCGAGCACGAGCCACCAACAGCAGACCCTGAGCCTGCAGACCCACCCCGCGCGGGAGGGGGTGCTCAAGCCCGATGGACACGGCGTGCGCGACATGCCCAACAATCTACGCCAGGACGCAGGCAGACTCGGTCGAGGGGCAATCGGTCCGCGGACGCCGACGGCGCTGACACGGCGAAATCCTGAGCCGGTTCCCCGGCCCTCCCATCCCCACGCTTTGTGCAGGGGCTGTACATCGAAGGAGCGAGCGTCGCCATGGACGCCACCGGAACCGATAGCCCCGCACACCGCCGACGGTGGTCCACAGGCATAGGCGCCGCCCTGGGCGCGGCGGCGCTCGGCTTGTTCGCTTACGGGATCAGCCTCACCTGGTTCGTGGTCGCGCTTCGCCCTCTGGGCACGGCACGCACGGGTGCCTATTACTCGGTGGCTCCGTTCTTCGGCGCGATGCTGTCGGTGCTGTGGCTGGGCGAGTCTGTCACGCCGGCGCTGCTGGCTGCGAGCGCCCTGATGGCGCTGGTCGTGTGGCTGCACCTGAGCGAGCGGCACGTGCACGCACACACCCACGAGGCCCTGGCGCACGAGCATGCGCACACGCACGACGAACCTCACGGAAGTGGCGCCTACCGATCCCGACGAACCGGAGTCCGCAAGCTGATCCGACAGGGCCAATGGGGGTGCACATCGATTTATTGGGGTAATTAATATCAAAAATACCCCAATTTTCAGTAGTATTGCCCCATTCTTCCTCGTCCGGATGCTGCTGCATGCAATCACTCTCGCCAGACTACCTCGCCAAGCTGCGCTTCGACGCGCAGCAGCTGGCGACGTTGCGCGCCCTGGGTGAGTACAGGGGCAAGCAGCAGCTATTCGTGGCGCAGTCGCCGGAGGTCTTGAGCGATCTGCGGCAAGTGGCAGTGGTCGAGTCCACCGAGTCGTCGAACCGTCTGGAGGGCGTGGTCGTCGCCGCGCACCGGCTCAAGTCATTGGTGCTCAAGAATGCCACGCCACAAAGCCGTTCCGAGCAGGAGGTGGCGGGCTACCGCGATGCCCTGAGTCTGATCCATGAGAGCGGCGAACAGATGCCGTTTTCAGAAGGCACGGTCCTGCAGCTCCACGGCATGCTGTACCGCTACATGCCGCAACCAGGCGGGCACTGGAAGGCCACGAACAACGACATCGTCGAGCGCCACCCCGATGGCAGCTCGCGCATCCGCTTTCGACCGGTCGCGGCGCACCTCACCCCCATCGCGATGGCGGACCTGATCGCGCGCTACCGCTCGGCCTTGGATCAGCACTTGGCAGACCCCTTGGTGCTGGTGCCGCTGGCCATCCTCGACTTCCTGTGCATCCACCCGTTCCCGGATGGCAACGGTCGCATGGCACGACTGCTGACCTTGCAGTTGCTCTACCACTTCGACTATGCAGTCGGCCGCTTCATCAGCCTGGAGCGCATCTTCGAAGAATCGAGGGAGAGCTACTACGAAACGCTGGAGGCCAGCTCGCAGGGCTGGCATGAGGCCGCACACGACATCGCCCCGTGGCTCGACTACTTCTGGGGCGCTCTGCTGCGCGCCTACAAGGACTTCGAAGAGCGCGTGGGCACCATCGAGCGTGGCCGGGGCGCCAAGGGCGACCGTGTTCGCGCCGAGATACTCAAACGCCAACCGCCCTTCTCCATCTCGGAGATCGAGGAAGCCTGCCCCGGCATCAGCCGCGACATGGTGCGCGTGATCCTTCGCGCCATGAAGGCCGAGGGGGTGATTGCCCCAACAGGAAAGGGACGCGGCGCGAAATGGTCTCAAGTCAAGGCGCAGGGGAATACCTGATGCAACAGACGCTGACGCCTTATCAAAGCCTGTACGACGCCTGGCTGTTGACCCGACGCGCGGCG
>CAZFVH010000094.1:18553-20402 GCA_964522465.1 uncultured Rubrivivax sp.
CGCGCGGCGTCATCCTGGCCGATGAAGTGGGTCTCGGCAAAGACGCGCGAGAAGACGAGGTTGCGATAGGCCTGTGCCCGTTCGCACGGAGCTTGTCGAAGTGCCCACGGGGGCCTTCGACCGGCCCAGCCCGAACGGATTCGTCGCAAACGCCGGGCGCGGTCATGGGCCCGGGATGCTCTCAGGCGCTCAGTTGACCCGCAACGTCGTCCCCGCCTTGAAGCGCGCGCCGGTGGCGTCCCAGACCTGGCCGAGCGAAGCGTTGTCGGCGTTGGCGAAGCGCACCGCGTAGCGCGGGTTGCCGGCGGTGGCCACGAAGATGTCGGGCACGCTCAGCAGCACGTCGTAGTCGCCCTTGTCGGCCCCGGCCGGGATGGCGATGGGCACGCTCACCCGCGTCGACGTGGTGGCCTGCGGCGCCAGGGTGCGCAGGTCGCCGGCGGCCGTGGCGCTGACGGTGGCACCCGTGCTGCGGTGGCGCAGCGTCACCACCAGCGCGCGCTGGGTGAAGAAGCGCGCCCAGCCGACGTTGCGCAGGTCGACATTGACGACCACCGCGCCGCCCGCCGTCACCGCCGTGTGGTGCGTGACGCCGTCGAGCTGCAGGCGGTAGCCCATGGAGCCCGCCACCTGGCTGAGGCAGCCGCCGTTGCGCCAGGAGGTGATGAAGCCCGCCCAGTCGCTGGAGTTGAACCACGACAGGTGGTAGGCCGGCCCCTCGGACAGGATGTCGGCGCAGGTGTTGCGCAGCGGCTTCTCGGCATCGGCGCAGTTCTCGCCGCCGAAGGCGGTGTTGCGCGACAGCGCCTGGATGTAGCTGCGCTGGGCGGTGCTGCTGTAGGTGCCGGAGTCGGTGGGCCCGGACTGGAAGCAGTCGTTGTGCATGCCCACCCGCGTCTGCTGCGTGGGCGACGGGTACCACTTGATCAGGTCGGCCGGGATGCGGAAGCCGATCTGCGTGGTGGCCGGCACGTTGGCGATCAGCGCGTCGCGCACGATGGCGCGGTTGGCGTCGGCCGTGGCGCAGGTCGTGGTGCCGGAGTTGTAGCCGCACGAGTTGCCCGCCTTCGACGAATGCCACTCGCCCCAGGCGCCGACGAAGCCGGCGCGCATGTAGGGGATGACGTCGGCGTTGGCGGCCAGCACCGGGCGCAGCTGCTCCAGATGGCGCTTGATCTGCGTGGCCGTGGCGTCGTTGCCGCCGCCGCTGAAGTCGTAGTTGAACAGCAGCGTGGTCTTCATCCCGGCCGAGCGCACCTGCGCGAAGCGCGCGTTCAGCGCGGTGAGGAAGGACGACGGCAGGTCGGTTGTGCGGTAAGCGTCGAGCTGCACCTTGGCGAAGATCAGGCGGTAGCCGGTGTTGTAGGCGCCCTGCACGCTGGCGGCGTCGTAGGCGTTGACGAAGTCGCTGCCGGCCCAGCCGTAGAAGCCGCGGTCGGGGTTGGGGATCTCGGCCGTGGTGCGGGCGAAGATGGCGGTGGTGTCGATGCCGCTGGTGCCGGTGTTGCCGGTGGCGGGTGACGGGGCCGGTGCGGGGGCTGGAGCGGGTGCGGGCGCCGGTGCGGGCGCTGTGGCGCTGCCGATGTAGCAGGCCTTGGCCACGCCAGGCGCCGGGTCGCCGAAGACGGTATTGCCCGTCTTGCAGTCAAAGGGGCCGCTGACGCTGGCATACCGGTAGGCGCCGGAGGCACCGTAGTACAGGATCTGCGTGCCGGTGAAGTCGCAGATCGTGTTCGACCACTCACCCGCGCACTGGGCGTAACCCTGCGGGAGCACGGAGGCGGACCCGATGGCCGGTGCTGGTGCTGGTGCTGGTGCTGGTGCTGGTGCTGGTGCTGGTGCTGGTGCT
>CAZFVH010000095.1:0-20013 GCA_964522465.1 uncultured Rubrivivax sp.
TCGAGCTGATGCGCGTGTACTCGCCCTCGGCCGAGGTGCAGGGCCACGGCCCGGGGCAGGAGGTGCTGCAGACTGGCAAGCGCGGCGTAGGCATCGTCGCGCTCGAGCCCGTGGGCCACTACGCCGTGCAGCCCACCTTCAGCGACGGCCACGACACCGGCATCTACTCCTGGGACCTGCTGTACCGCCTGGGCGCCGAGCAGGACGCGCTGTGGGCGCGCTACGAGGCCCGGCTGGCCGAGGCAGGTGTGGACCGTGACGCACCGATGGTGGCTGCCGCGCGGGGTGGCGGTGGCGGTGGCGGCTGTGGCTGAGCGCACAGGCCCAGGGGGCGCCGGCACACCAGGCGGCGGCCGGCGCCTTGTCTCCCGCATTCCGAAGCGCCGGGCGTACCCTTCCCGGCGCGTACCCGTGGGCGCGGCGGCCGGGCTGCACTAGACTTTCGGCCATGGCCCAGACGCATTTCGGTTTCCAGACCGTCGACGAGCAGGAAAAGGCCGCGCGCGTGCGCGGCGTGTTCGACTCCGTGGCCGCGCGCTACGACGTGATGAACGACCTGATGTCGGCCGGCCTGCACCGCGCCTGGAAGGCCTACACCGTGGCCGTGGCCGACGTGCGCGAGGGCGACCGCGTGCTCGACATCGCCGCCGGCACCGGCGACCTCACCCGCGCCTTCGCTCGCCGCGCCGGTCGCAGCGGCGTGGTGGTGCACAGCGACATCAACGAGGCCATGCTGCGCGAGGGCCGCGACCGCCTCGTCGACGAGGGCCTGCTGCTGCCCACGCTGGCCTGCGACGCCGAGCGCCTGCCCTTCCGCGACGGCAGCTTCGACCTGGTGTCGGTGTCCTTCGGCCTGCGCAACATGACCCACAAGGAGCGCGCCCTGGCCGAGATGGCGCGCGTGCTGCGCCACGGCGGCCGCCTGCTGGTGCTGGAGTTCAGCCAGGTCGCCAAGCCCCTGCGCGGCGTCTACGACTGGTACTCCTTCGAGGTGCTGCCCCGCCTGGGCAGCTGGGTGGCTGGCGACGCGCAGAGCTACCGCTACCTGGCCGAATCCATCCGCATGCACCCCGACCAGGCCACGCTCAAGGCCATGATGAAGACCGCCGGCTTCGGCCACGTCGACGTGCACAACCTCACCGGCGGCGTGGTGGCGCTGCATGTGGGGGTACGGTGCTGAGGGACGTGTGCATCGCTCCGACGGTCGAGCGGAGCGAAGCGCAGGTCTGAACGGTTGGTCCGCAGTACTTCGCGGCTGTGCGCCGTGCTTCCTCAGGGCGGCGGTGAACACGTAAGGGGCTCCTGATACGGAGGAGCCCCCGCAGACATCCTCAACCCGACACGGTTCGAGGCCCCTGGCTACCGCCGCATGTGTCGACGGACTGCGCGGCCTTCGCCTGCCCCGCCTGCACGACCACCTTGCGCTCGGCCACGATCTGCCGGAATTCTTCGCTGATCGCGCTCCAGTCGACGAGGTCGACCTTGTAGGGCAGGTCGGAGTCGGAGAAGGCTTCCTCCATCAACCCCATGGCGGTGAACGACAAGGGGTTCGCCGTGCGGATGCACAGGTCCAGATCGGAGTGCTTTCCTGCGCGGCCGCTCACGCGGGAACCGAAGGCCCACACCTCCAGCCCGGGCACGTGGCGTGCCAGCAGGCGCCGGACGATCTCCAGGTGATCGGGTTGGACGTCAAGCGACGTGGGCCTCGAGGCGGCGGAGCAGGTCTCGTGCATCGGCGGGGAAGGTGGGGATGTGGCGGAAAACCAGCTCCGCCATCTCTGAATCATAGGTGTGGGACGTCCTGTTGCGGGCGTTCAGGTGGCCGATCCAGGCCTGCGCATCGGCCACCAGGCCCAGGCGCGCCGCCTCGCGGAAGGTGTCCTTGCGTGCCGGCGCCTCGTCGATGCCGAACACGTCCTTCAACACCCGGACCGTGAGCTGGCGCGCCACGTCCAGCGCGATCTCGTAGCGCTGGATGACGCCGTCTCGTACCGTCAGCAGGTGGGGGTACTGCGCGTATTCCCGCAAGCCCTCCTCGAGGGCGGTCACGGCCCGCTCCAGGGCGGTCAGGCGGATGGGTGTGGTCATGGGCAGGGCTGGACAGCGGATGGGCAGCGAAAGATCCGACTTTGTCGGTCTGCCGACAAGCGGGCGGTACCTCGGCATGAAGGTCTTCAGCCGGCGTGACGTGTCGGCCCGCATTTTGAGGCCCGCAACGGATGCGCAGCCTGTGCGCTGACGGCGGCGCTCGGCGCTTTCGGTGTCGTGCAGAGTCGTGCTCGCCGGTCAGGCGGGCGGTCGCTCAGCGGTCCGGATCTCACCTGCCTCGGGGAGGCTATGCACCGTCGCCAACCCCTCCGGCCCGGACCTTGCCGCCGACGTGAGCAAGCGCAGTGCCGCCCGCCCTCGTGCATGGCGCAATACCGGTCTGCGGTGTCGATGAAGAGGCTTCAGGCGTGCACATCCTTTCCCGAACCATGAACCTGTTCCGTTTGCAAGCGTCGGTGGCGTCGGCTGCGTCGGCTGCGGCGGTGCTGGTCGCGCTGTTGTCAGCGGCCGGCGCGGTGGCGCAGACGGTGGCACCGCGCCCGGCGGCGGTGTTCCCGGCGGTGACCACGGCGCCGGTCCTGCCGTCCGGACCGCTCGCGCCCGCCGCAGCGGTGGCCGATGCGCCGCGTGCCCTGGCCAGCGCGCGCGCCGAGCTGACCGCTTCACCCGGGGCGCCTGTGGCCGGCGCGATCGACCCGGCCGCGCCGGGCTACCGCCTCGGCGCCGGCGATCTGGTGCGCATCGTCGTCTACCAGAACCCGGACCTGACGCTGGAGGCGCGGCTGACCGAGGCCGGGATGATCCGCTACCCGCTGCTGGGCCCCATCCGGCTGGGCGGCCTGGATATCGCCTCGGCCGAGCGCTTCATCGCCGAGTCGCTGCAGCGCGGCAACTTCGTGCGCCAGCCGCAGGTGACGCTGTCGGTGCAGCAGGTGCGCGCGCACCAGGCGAGCGTGCTGGGCCTGGTCAACCGCCCGGGCCGCTATCCCATCGAGGTCACCGACCTGCGCCTGAGCGATTTGCTGGCCATGGCCGGTGGCACGGTGCCGGGCAGCAGCGATGTCGTCGTCGTCACCGGTGTGCGCGAGGGCAAGGCCTTCCGCTTCGAGGTCGATCTGCCGCGGCTGTTCGCGCCAGATGGTGCGCGCTACGACCTGCTGATGCGCGACGGTGATGCGGTCTGGATCGACCGTCAGCCGCTGGTCTACATCTACGGCGAGGTGCAGCGCCCCGGTGTGCTGCGGCTGGAGCGTGGCATGACGCTGATGCAGGCGCTGGCCGCCGGCGGCGGCCCGAGCGCGCGCGGCACCGACAAGGGCATCGTCGTGCACCGCCGCGCCGAGGACGGCCGGGTGCGCGTGCTGCAGCCGCGCATGGACGAGCCGGTGCGCGACGGCGACGTGGTCTTCGTGCGCGAGAGCCTGTTTTGAGCGAAGTGCGGCCCGCGCACTTCGACAGGCTCAGTGCGAACGGTGGTGTGGGTGACGGATTCGGTGCGGACGGTGACGTGAGAGGTCCCATGACCCTGGTGGAGTGCAGCGTTCGCGAACAAGCCGTTCAGGTGGCGCCGTGCGACGTCGTTCACGGCCTGTGGCTCGAGCGCGCGTGACGATGGGTTCCCGGCCCGCCCTTTTTTCTGCGGTTGACCCGCATGGTCTCCCATCCTTCTGCGGTTTTCTGCGGTTGACCCGCGTGGTCTCTCATCCCAGCCCAAGGTGAACCCATGACCCTGACCCATTTCCTGTCCGTGCTGCGTGCGCGTGCCGGTCTGGCCCTGCTCGTGCTGCTCGTCACCGTGGCCGCCGCCGTTGGCGTGGGCGCGCAGCTGCCCGAGCGCTACCGGGCCAGCACCACGCTGATGATCGACACCGGGGCGGCCGACCCGGTGACCGGGGCCTGGATGGGGCGCTCACCGACGCTGCTGGCCACCCAGGCCGACGTGATCCGCAGCGAGCGCGTGGCGCAGGAGGTCGTGCAGCGTCTGGGGCTGGACCGCGACCCGGCCTTCATCGAGGCCTGGGAGCGCGCCACGCAGCGCCAGGGCCGGATCGAGCCCTGGCTCGCGCAGACGGTGGTGAAGATGCTCGACGTCGAGCCGGCGCGCGACTCCGACCTCATCGCGGTCACCGTCACCGCCGCCGATCCCGAACTGGCCGCGCGCATCGCCAACGCCACCGCCAGCGCCTACCTCGACACCAGTGTGGCCCTGCGCGCCGACCCGGCGCGCCAGACCTCGGCCTTCTTCGAGACCCAGGCGCGCGAGGCGCGCGAGCAGCTCGAGCGGGCGCAGGCGCGGCTGTCGGCCTTCCAGCAGGCCCGCGGCGTCTTCGTCGGCGACGACCGGCTCGACATCGAGGCCGCACGCCTGAACGAGCTGTCGTCGCAACTGACCGCGCTGCAGGCGGCGGTGGCCGAATCCGGCAGCCGCCAGCAACTGGCGCTGGGCCCGTCGGCCGACCGGCTGCAGGAGGTGCTGGCCAGTCCGCTGCTGGGCACCTTGCGCACCGACCTGACGCGGGCCGAGTCGCGGCTGCAGGAGTTGGGCGCGCGCCTGGGCGAGCGCCACCCCCAGGTGCTGGAGGCGAACGCGCAGGTCGACCTGCTGCGCAGCCGGCTGGACGCCGAGACGCGGCGCGTGACCGCCGGGGTGGGTGTGTCGAACACCATCAACCGCCAGCGCGAGGCCGAGTTGCGCCGGGCGCTGGACGCGCAGCGCGAGCGCGTGGCGCAGATCCGCGGCGCGCGCGACCAGGGCCAGGTGCTGCTGCGCGAGGTGGAGAGCGCGCAGCGCGCCTACGACGGGCTGCTCACGCGGCTGAACCAGGCCGGCCTGGAAAGCCGCGCCGGCTTTGCGCGGGCGCATGTGCTGGCCGAGGCGGTGCCGCCGCTGCAACCGGTCTCGCCGGTCCTGCGGGTCCACGCCGGGCTCGGCCTGGGCGCGGGGCTCCTGCTGGCGCTGGGCGCGGTACTGCTGCTGGAGTGGGGCGATCCTCGGCTGCGCAGCGCGGGTGCGGCGGCCACGCTGGTGGGCCTGCCGCTGGTGGGGGTGCTGCCGTCGCCAGACCGCGGCGCGCGCCATGCGGCACGCAAGGTCCCGCTGGTGGGCGCGCCTTCGATGCGACGGCTTGCGCCGCCGGCCCGGCCCTCCACCGCGGGGCGCTGACACCATGGCGCGCCATCGTGACATCGCCCGCATCGAGCCCGGCCCGCTGGGCACCGCCTACGCCGTGCTCGACACCGTGGCCGACCCGCCGTGGTCGCCCGAATCGGCCGTGGCCGGCGCGGTGCGCCTCCTGCCGCGCAGCGACGTGCAGACCGTGATTGACACACCCGCGCTCGGCATCGGCGCGTCGGACGGCGAGAGTCGGCTCGACGCCGCCCGGGCGCGCGATCACGCCGCGGCGGAGGCAACGTCCGCCGTCAGGCCGGCGGGTGACGACACGCTGCGGGGCGCCAGCGTGCACGCCCGTGAGGGCCGACCAAGCCCCGGCCGGCCGAGCCATGACGCCGCGCCTGACGCACCACCCGCCGTCGCGCGTGCCGGCCACGACATGGACGCGCCGGCCGAAGGCGACCCGGCTGGCCGCCCGGGCCTCGGCGCGGCCGGTGCGGCGGCAGCGGCGGCCGCGGCGGCCGCGGCGACCTTTGCCCCGGCGCCCCAGGCTGCCGAGGACCTGGGCCCGCAGCGCCGGCTGGGCGAGATCCTGGCCGATCGCATCGGCCTGTCGCTGCGCGAACTCGACGAGATCGCGCAGGTGGCCGGCCAGCGCCACGTGCGATACGGTGACGCGGCCGTGGCGCTCGGCCGGGCCAGCGAGGCCGACGTGCTGGCCGCGCTGGCCGAGCAGTTCCGCTACCCGATGGCGCCGCGCGACGGCCGCGGGCACCGGCGGGAGCTGGCCATGCTGGCGCGGCCCTTCTCGCGCCAGGCCGAGGCGGTACGCGCCCTGCGCAACCGGCTCGGCCGCGACGGTGCCGCCGGCGCCGAGGTGCTGCGCGCGCTGGCCGTGGTCAGCGCCGACCGTGGCGACGGCAAGACCTTCCTGGCAGCAAACCTCGCCGTGGCCCTGGCGCAGCGCGGCGGGCGCACGGTGCTGGTCGATGCCGACCTGCGCGGCCCGCGCCAGCACGAGGTCTTCGACCTCGAGCCCGGCACCGGCCTGGCCGGCATGCTCAGCGGGCGCGCCGATCCGCAGGCCATCCGTGCCGTGCACGGCGTGGGCGGGCTGTTCGTGCTGCCGGCCGGGCAGGTGCCGCCCAACCCGCTGGAACTCGTCGAGCGGGCGGACTTCGCGCGTCTGATCGCGCTGCTGAAAGCACGCTTCGATCATGTGATCGTCGACACCCCCGCGGCGCGCTACGGCGCCGATGCGCTGGCCATCGCCGACCGCTGCGGCGCGGCGCTGCTGCTGGCGCGCCGCCACGCCAGCGCGCTGGCCGCGGTGCAGGCGCTGGCGGGCACGCTGGCCGAGGGCCCGGTACGCGTGGCCGGCCTGGTGGTCAACGAGTTCTGACCCGCGCCGATCCGATGCCGCCGCCCATGCCGCTGCCCGCGCTGTCCCGTTTGGCGCTGCCCCTGTCCGCGTTGCCCTCATCGGCGCTGCCCCGGTCGGCGCTGCCGCCGACGGTACTGCTCCCCTCGGCGCTGCCGTCATCGGTGTTGCCCCGGTCGGCGCTTCCGCCGACGGTGCTGCCCCCGTCGGCGCTTCCGCCAACGGTGCCGCCCCCGTCGGCGCTGCTCCCGTCGGCGCTGCCCTTGTCCGCCCTGCCGCTGCTGCCCTGGCGCGCCGAGCCCCAGGGGCCGGCGCCGCTTGCGGCGCCGCGCGGCCGCGCCGCCGCGCGCCCCCTGCGGGTGTGCTTCGTCGGGCTGGAGAACCTCCCGGTGCTGTCGCGCGCCTACAGCCGCCACGGTGTGGGCGGCGAGCAGGTGCAGCACACGCTGCTGGCGCGCGCGCTGGCGCGGCGCGGACACGAGGTGTCGATGGTCGTGGGCGACTACGGCCAGGCCGACGCCGCGCGCGTGGACGGCATCACGCTGCACAAGGCGCATCGCCTGCGCGGCGGCGTGCCGGTGCTCCGCTTCTTCCACCCGCGGCTGACGGGGCTGTGGTCGGCCCTGCGGCGCGCCGACGCCGACGTCTATTACCTGAGTTGCGCCGGCCAGCAGATCGCCATCGCCGCAGCCTTTGCGCGGGTGCACCGTCGGCGGGTGGTCTTTCGCATCGCGCACGACCGCGACTGCGAGCCCGATGCGCTGCTCGTCCCGCACCGGCACGACCGCTGGATGTACGGCTGGGGCTTGCGCCGCGCCGACGTCGTGCTGGCGCAGAGCCGGCAGCAGGCGGTGCGGCTGAAGGCCAACTACGGGCTGGACAGCCTGCTGGCGGCCATGCTGGTGGACCCTCCCACCCAGCTGCTGTCGTTCGAGGCGCGCGACGTCGACGTGCTGTGGGTGAACAACCTGCGGCCCTTCAAGCGGCCGGACCGGCTGCTGACCCTGGCGCGCGCCTTGCCCCAGCTGCGTTTCGAGATGATCGGTGGCACGCAGGCCGGGCACGAGGCGATGTTCGCCCAGATCCGGGACGAGGCGCGGGCGCTGCCCAACCTGCGCTTCCTCGGCCCCGTGCCGTACCACGAGGTCAACGAGCACTACGAGCGCGCGCGGGTCTTCGTCAATACCTCCGATTCCGAGGGCTTCCCCAACTCCTATCTGCAGGCCTGGCGTCGCGGCACGCCCAGCGTGGCCTTCTTCGACCCGGACGCCGTCATCGCCCGCCACGGCCTGGGCGCGGCGGTGCCGGGCGACGACGCGATGGCCGCCGAGGTGGCGCGCCTGGCAACGCAGCCCGAGCCCTGGCAGGCCGCGCACCGGCGCTGCCTGGATTTCATGGACGCCCACTACGGTGACGACCGGGTGCTGCAACCCTATCTGGAGGCGCTGCATGGCCGCCGTGACGACCGCTCCAGCCGCTGAGCGTGCAGCGGCCGCAGCCCGCCTCGGGCGGGTGGCGCCGGCCTGCGCCGTCCCCGCCGCGCCCGAACCCGCCGTATCCGACCCAGCCGTATCTGACCCAGCCGCGACAGCGCGGGCCGCCGCGCCGTCCGCGCCTTGGCGCGCCTTCGTCGTCACCGTCGACACCGAGGGCGACGACCTGTGGGCGCGGCCGCGTGAGATCGGCACACGCAATGCCGCCTTCCTGCCGCGCTTCCAGGCGCTATGCGAGGACTTCGGCTTCGCGCCGACCTGGCTGGTCAACCACGAGATGGCCTGCTGCCCGGTGTTCCGGCGCTTCGGGCAGCGGGTGCTTCAGCGCGGCACCGGCGAGATCGGCATGCACCTGCACGCCTGGAACAGCCCGCCCATCGTGCCGCTGACCGACGACGACTTCCACCACCAGCCCTATCTGATCGAGTACCCCGAGGACCTGATGGAGGCCAAGATCGACCACCTGGCGCGCCTGCTGCGATCGCGCTTCGACAGCCCGGTGACGAGCCACCGCGCCGGGCGCTGGGCCTTCGACGCGCGCTACGCGCGCTTGCTGCAGCGCCATGGCTTCAAGGTCGACTGCTCGGTCACGCCGGGGGTGGATTGGCGGGCTGCCCGTGGCGCGCCTCAGGGCCGGGGTGGGATCGACTACCGGGCCTTCCCGCGCGATCCCTACCGCATGGATGCGCAGCGCATTGAGCGCCCGGGCGGTGACGGCCTGCTGCAGGTGCCGGTGTCGGTGCTGCGCTCGCGCCTGCACCGTTGGGCGCCTTGGGCCTATCGGGTGCCCGGCCTGCGTGGGCGCGCCTGGCGTCACCGTCCTGACCGGCAGTGGCTGTACCCCGACGGGCGCAACCTCCTTTCGATGCGGGAGGTCGTCGACGAGGCCCGCGCGGCGGGGCGGCCGGTGCTGGAGATGGTGCTGCACTCGTCGGAGCTGATGCCCGGCGGCAGCCCCAACGGCCGCGACGCGGCGGCCGTCGAGGCCCTGTACCGCGACCTGCGCGTCTTGTTCGCGCAGGTGGCGCAGGCCGGCTTTCGTGGCATCACGCTGGGGGATCTGGCCCGCCGGTGGCCGGGCCTTGCTCATGCCGGCGATCGGCCTGAGGCTGACGCCCGGGCGGGTGCTGCGGCGGTGTCGGGCCCCGTCCCGGTGTCAGCCTCATCGGCAGGCTCGGCCGCAGTTTCGTCGGCCGGTTCGGTGTCGGGTGCGACCGGTCGGGCGAGGATGACATGAAGGCGCCGGCCGAGACCTCCACAGGCGGTGCAGGGCAGGGGCCGGGCTCGGGGCCCACACCGCACGACGGGCCGAGTGTGGCCACGCGCCCCGGGCTCGCCGTCGCCGCGCCCCCCGCGTCGGCCGACGACGCGCGCCCGCGCCCGCATGTCGCCTTCGTCGCCCGCCACGTCTGGCCGGTGCTGTCGGGCGCGCGCGACATCGCCTTCGTCGGTGGCGCCGAGGTGCAGCAGACGGTGCAGATGCGCGCGCTGCGCCGCGCCGGCTGCCGCATCTCGGTGTTGGTGCGCGACCATGGGCAGCCCGCCCAGGTGGACTGCGACGGGATCGCCGTGCACCGCATCCCCGAGGTCGCAGGTCGTGGCTGGCCCGGACTGCGCTTCGTCTATCCGCGCATGACCGACATCGTCGCCCTGCTGCGGCGCGTCGACGCCGACCTGGTCTTCGTCCAGACCGCCAGCGAGGAGGTGGCCTCGGCCGCGGTCTGGGCACGTCTGGCGCGCCGTCCCTTTGTCTTCGCCGGCGCCAGCGACATGGACTTCGTCCTCGGCCCGCTGCCGGGTATGCCCGCGCGCCACGCCGCCGCCTACCGCTGGGGCCTGCGCATGGCCGACGCGGTGATCGTGCAGAACGTCGCCCAGCAGGCCTTGCTGCGAAGGCACTTCCAGCGCCACGGCGTGCTCATCCAGAACGGCTACGAGGAGCCCGGCGCCCGTCCCGGTCTGCCCGACGGGCCGGTGCTGTGGGCGGCCACGGTCAAGCCGCTGAAGCGGCCCGAGCTCTTCGTCGACCTCGCGCGGCGCCTGCCGCATCGCCAGTTCCTGATGGTGGGCGGGCCGGGCGCCACGGCCGACGGCCCGGCCACCTTCGAGCGCGTCGCGCAGCTCGCGCGCGGCCTGCCCAACCTGCGCCTGACCGGCCACGTGCCCTACGACGAGGTCGGCCGGCACTTCGACGGCGCCGCGCTGGTGCTCAACACCTCGGACTACGAGGGCCTGCCCAACACCTTCATGCAGGCCTGGCTGCGCGGCATCCCCACACTGTCCTTCGTGCGCCCCGAGTCGGCGCCCGGGTGCAGTGGCACCATCGCCTGCGACGGCCTGGACGACATGGCCGCGCGGGTCGAGGCGCTGTGCGCCCACCCGACGGCCTGGACCGCCGCCAGCCTGACCTGCCGGCGCCATTTCGAGACCCACCACACGGTGCAGGCGGCCGTGCAGCGTTACCTCGAGGTGTTTGACGGGGTGCTGGGGCGATGAGCGGCGCATGGGCAGGCCAGACGGTCACCGCGCCCCGTCCGCCCTCCGGTGCCGCCGGGCCGTCAGCGCCGCCCGTCCGACGATCGCTCGCCGCGCGCGCCTTCGGCTGGGGCAGCGGCATCGCGCTGGTGCGCCTGGCTTGCAGCTTCCTGAGCATCAAGGTCACGGCCGTGGTGCTCGGCCCGGCCGGTCTGGCGCTGGTGGCGCAACTGGGCAACCTCGTGATGCTGCTGCAGAGCATGCTCGGCCAGGCGCTCGTCACCGGGTCGGTGCGGCTGGCGGCCGAGCACGCCGCCGACGCCGCGTTGCGCGCCCGCGTGCGCGCTACCGCGCTGTGGCTCGCGATGGGGGTCGTCGGCGCTGGGGCGCTTGCGCTGGCAGTGCTGGCTCCGCCCGTGGCGGGGTGGCTGCTGGCCGATGCGTCGCAGGCGGTCGTCGTTGCGCTGGTCGGCCTGGCGGTGGCCGCGGCGGTCTGGGCCGACCTGCTGCACGGCGCCCTGGGGGTATCGAAGGAGATGGGATTGATCGGCCGTGCGCAGATCGGCGCGGCGCTGCTGGGGCTGGCGGTGTTCGCCCCCAGCGCGTGGCGCTGGGGGCTGGACGGCGCGCTGTGGGCCTCGCTCGCGGTGTACGCGCTGGCCTCGGTGCTTAGCACGGTGCTGGTGCTGCGTCGTTCGAAGGGGGTGCGCCTGCGGGAGTTCTTCGGCCGCTTCGACGCTGCGATCGCTCGGCGCCTGGCCGGTTTCTACCCGATGATGATCGTCAACGGCGCGCTGCCGCCGCTGGCGCTGATCCTGGTGCGCGACACGCTGGGTGTCACGCTCGGGTTCGAGGCCGCGGGCTTGTGGCAGGCCACCTGGCGGCTGTCCGAGGCCTACCAGATGGTGATTTTCTCGTCGGTGACCCTGTTCTTCATGCCGGCACTGGGTGAGTGCGCCGCGCAGCCGGCGGCCTGGCGCCGCCAGGTGCTGCGCACGCTGGTGCTGGCCAGCGCCGCCACGGCCGCGATGGCGCTGGTGATCGGGGTGCTGCGCGCGCCCATCGTGCATCTGGTGCTGAGCGCGAGCTTCGAGCCCGTGATCGACCTCATGCCGCTGCAACTGGTCGGCGATGTTTTTCGCGTGGCCGGCTGGATCCTGGGGATGGCGCTGGTGGGGGCGCTGCGCACGCGCTGGTTCGTGGCCGTCGTGCTCCTGTGGACGCTGGTCTTCGTCGGGGGCACGCGGGTGCTGGTACCAGTGCTGGGCCTCGGGGCCGCGCTGTGGGCCTACCTGGCCGCCGGTGTGCTGCAGACGGCGCTGGCGGCGTGGGCCCTGCGGGACCGATGGGGGAGGACATGACGGCCCTCGTTGCCCCGCGCACACCCTTCGCGCCGCCCGAGCCCGGGCCCGACCCGCGCCTGCTGCTGGCCGCGGTGCTGGCCCTGGCGGTGGCGGTCGGCGTGGCACTGGCGCTGCTCGGCCCCCGCCCGGTGCTGCTGGCCGGCGCGGCGCTGGCGCCCGTGCCCTTCATCCTGCGCGATTTCCGTGTCGGCGTGGTGCTGCTGACGCTGGCGCTGCCGCTGACGCCGATGCTGCCCCTGGTGCGCGGCCTGAACCTGCTGAACGTGCTGACGCTCGCCACGCTGGCGGCCTTCACGCTGCGCGCGGCCTTCGCCCGGGCGCCGGTGGTCGGTCTTCCGGCGCCGCTGTGGTGGGGCCTGGTGCTGCCGGCCACCATGGGCATCGTCGTGGCCTGGCCGCACATCCCCGAAGGGGTGCGCAACTACCCGACGCTGGCGGCGGCGCCGGCGATCTACGAGCCCACGGCCTATGCGATGGCACGCTGGGCCAAGCCGCTGTTCCACTATCTGGCCTATGCCTTCCTGCTGGCCAACGCGGTGCGCGCCAGCGCGCAGCCACAGCGCTTCATCTGGCTGCTGGCCGCCTCCGCCGTGCTGCCGGCGCTGGCTGTGGGGTACACGGTGGCCCGCTACCCCGGCCCACTGGGTGAGCTGGTCGGCGACCGCGAGTTCATGGCCCCGCGCGGCATGCACGCCAACGAGTTCGGCCTGCTGCTGGCGCTGGCCTGCGGGCCGCTGCTGTTCGTGGCCACGGCGGCCACGCGCCGGGCCTGGCGCTGGGGCCTGGCGGGCGTGCTGGCGCTGGTGTTCGGCGCGCTGGTGCTCACGTTCTCGCGCGGGGCCCTACTGGCCTGCCTGGTGATGCTGGCGGGCTTTCTCTGGCATCACCGGCGGCTGAAGACGATGCTTGCCACGGCGGCACTGGCACTGGTGGCGCTGACGGCTGCGCCCGAGGCCCTGCAGGAGCGCTTCGGCGCCGGCCTGCGGGCCGGCGCGCTCAGCGACACCAGCCGCGCCGAGCACGACGAGCTCACCGCCGGGCGCGTGCACGGCTGGACCCTGCTGGCGCCCGAAGTGCTGGACAGCCCCTGGATCGGCCGCGGCCTGGGCTCGACGCAGTGGTCGTCAGCGGTGGCCGCCGGCCTGTACCGCGCCAACCACCCGCACAACATCTACCTCGAGGTGCTGATGGACCTCGGCCTGCTGGGGCTGGCGGCGATGGCCTGGGCCTGGTGGCACTTTCTGCGGCGGTTGCGGCAGCTGGCCTCCGAGCCCGGCTTCACGCCCGAGTTGCGAGCCTTCTTCCTCGGTGCGCGCTGGGCCGCGCTCGGCGCGTTGGCGATGGCGGCGACCACCGCCTACTACATGCCCAACGCGGCGCAGGTTTTCTTGTGGATGGGCTTCGGCATGGCCTTCGCGTACTGGAAGGGGGTGCCGGCGGGCGCGATCGCCGGGTCGACGGGCGCTTTGTTCGCCTCAGGCGCAGCACGTGGCTCGGGCGCGTCAGCCATATCGTCCGTATCGGGTCCGTCCAGCCCGTCAGACCCTTCCCGACGGGCAGGCCCGTCCAGCCCGGCCGCATCATCCGCATCATCCGCACCATGGGCCGCCACCCGGGAGGCGCCGCCGTGAGCCAGACAGAGGGTCTTCCGCGCACACCGCCCGACGGCGCGGCGGCGCGCGCGCTCTTCCTCGTCAACTCGCTGGGCGTGGGCGGCGCGGAGAAGCAGGTCATCTCGCTGGTCAACCGGCTCGATCCGGCGCGCCTTGCGGTGTCGCTGTTGCAGATCAAGCACGACGACGCGCTGCGCGCGCAGCTCGATCCGGCGCGCTGCACCCTGGGCACCGATGCGCTGCGGGTGCGCAAGGGGCTGGAATGGCCGGCGCTGACCCGGCTGGCGCGCCAGATCGACACTGTGGCGCCGCACCTGCTGGTGTGCACCAACATGTACGCGCTGGCCTGGGGCGCGATGGCGCGCGCGCTCAGTCGGCGCGGCGCGGCGGTGAAGCTGGTGGAGGTCTTTCACACCACACTGCCCGGCACGCGCAAGGAGGCGCTGCAGATGCGGCTGGCGCGGCCGCTGGTGGCGCGCGCCGACCTCCTGGTCTACGTCTGTCAGGCCCAGGCCACGCACTGGCGCCGCGCCGGCCTGCGCGCGCGGCGCGAAGCGGTGATCCACAACGGCATCGACACGGCGCACTTCACCGACACCTGGACGCTGCCGCAGAAGGCCGCGCTGCGCCAGCGCCACGGCATCGGCGCGTCGGACTACCTGGTGGGCCTGTGCGCCGTGATGCGCCCGGAGAAGGCCCACGGCGACCTGCTGGCGGCGCTGGCGCAGCTGGCCGTGGGCGGCCTGCGCGTGCACGCGCTGCTGATCGGCGACGGCCCCGAGCGCGCGCGCATCGAGGCGCAGGTGGACGAGCTGGGCCTGCGCGCGCAGGTGCACATCACCGGCACCCTGGGCGATGTGCGGCCGGCGATCGCCGCCTGCGATGCCATGGTGATTGCCTCGCGTGCCGTCGAGACCTTCTCGATCGCCGCACTCGAAGCCATGGCGCTGGGCAAGCCCATGCTGATGTCCGACATCGGCGGCGCGCGCGAGCAGGTCGAGCCCGGCGACAACGGCCTGCTGCACGCCCCCGGCGATGTCCAGACCCTGGCGGCCCACATCCGCCGCCTGGCCGACCCGCGTCTGCGGCGCCGCATGGGCGAGCGCGCACGCGAGCGCGTGGTGTCGTCTTTTGACGTGGGGGCGATGGCCAGGCGGTATGAGGGGCTGCTGCTCGACCTGGCATGTCCAGGTACCCCGGTGATGGAGCTCTGACGCGCTTGCCCCGTGGATGGGCCATATCGGCCGGCGGCGATCGGGAGCGGCCCCGTTGTGGTTCCGCCATGGCGTCATGGCGGCCTGTCGGGATGCCGATCGGGGCGGTGTCCCAGCGTCCTGGCGTCCTGCGCCCTCGGCCGTTCCGGTGTCCCGGTGCATGCCCGCAGGATCTCCACCACCTCCACCACCTCCAGTCGCGGCGCTGGCACAAGAGGTCGGCGCCGTGGCGTCCGGGCCAGCGCCTCGTCCAGGTCGAAGCGGTCCTCGAAACGGCGCAGCCGGTCGAGTCGGTGGTCGCGACTGTGGTGTCCGCGCGGCCCTCGTGCCTTCACTCCTCGGCGGTCACGCGCCGGTACACCTGCAGCGTCTGGCGTGCGTTGTCGTCCCAGCTGTGGCGTTGCAGCGCCTGCGCGCGCCGCGCGGCGCGGTCGGCCGCGGTCTCTGGCGCGGTGGCGGCTGCCGTCGCGACCAGCCGCGCGGCCAGTGCGTCGACGTCGCCCAGCGGGAAGCAGGCGCCCTCGGGCAGGTCCATCTCCCTGTGCGGCGCGATGTCGCTGGCCAGCACCGGCAGGCCGTGCCCCAAGGCCTCCAGCAGGGCGATCGGCAGGCCTTCGTGCGAAGACGGCAGCACGAACAGTCCGGCGTGGGCGTACAGGGCTTGCAGCGTCGGCCCGGACTGGAAGCCGGTGCAGACGATGTCGGGGTGCGCTGCCGCGGCCGCGCGCACCTGCGCGGCGTAGGGGTCGGCGTGGTCGGCCGCACCCACCAGGGCCAGGCGCCAGCCCGGCAGTTGTGGCCGGGCGCGGGCGAAGGCCTGGATCAGGTCGAGGTGGCGTTTTTCCGGGACGAGGCGGCTGACCAGCAGCACGTAGCGTCGCGCCTGCAGGCCGAAGGGCGCCAGCGCCTGCGGACCGGGGGGCTCGCCCTCGGGGGCGGACAGGCCGTTGGGGATCCGGGCGCCACGCCGGCCGTGCGCGCGGGCGACATCCTGTTCGATCGTGCGCGAGATCACGATCAGCTCGTGCGCCCAGCGCGCGGCGGCGCGCTCGCCCAGGCGCAGCGCGGCCCGCGCCAGGGCGCCCCATTTCTGGCGCTGATAGTCGGGCCCGTGGTGGGTGACCACGACGCGCAGCCCCAGCAGCCGCGCCAGCGGCGTCCACAGCGCCGGCCCGATGGCCTGGAGGTGCAGCACGTCCGGGCGCAGCACCAGGCCGGCGTACAGCACGGCGCCCAGGGTGTGCAGCACGGCCTCGAGGTGCTTGTGGCGCGGGGCCCAGAGCCGGCGCAGCGCCACGCCCCGCCACGACGCCCCGACGGTTCCGGGTTGGTAGGGCGCGCGCGTCAGCACCGTGACCCGGCAGCCCTGCGCCGCCAGCCGCGGGCACAACTGCTCGGCGTGCGTCTCCACCCCGCCCTGCACACCCGGCAGCCCGCGCAGGCCGGCCCAGGCGATGTGCAGCGCGGGTGTGGCGGCGGGCGCGGCGGCTCCGTCGGCCGCCGGTGTCATCTCGCAGCCGTCAGCCTGCCCTGCGTCGGCCACGGCGTGGTGGCGCGGCCCGGGAGCTTCTTCAGCGCCAGTCCTCATGCCGCGGCCACCGGTGTGCCCTGCGCCTGTGCCGGTGGGGCGGTGCAGGCCTGCAGCACCTCCACCGCCAGTCGTCGCCAGTCGTGGCGCTGGCGCACGAGCTCGGCGCCGTGGCGGCCGAGGGCCGCGGCGCGGGACGGGTCGTCGAGCAGCGTCCCGATCTGCGCAGTCAGCGCCGCCACGTCGTCCACCGGCGCCGTCAGCCCTGTGTGCCCGGGCAGCACCAGGCCGCGGTAGAAGGGCCGGTCCCACACGGCCGCCGGCAGGCCGCAGGCCATGGCCTCCAGGCAGGTGCCGGGCAGGCCCTCGTAGTAGGAGGTGGAGGCGTAGACGCGGCTGCGCCGGTACCACTGCGGGATCTCGCCGAAGGGCACGCGCCCGGCCCAGGTGATGTGCGCGCCCAGATCGCGCAGCGCGGCGCGCACACGCGGGCCGTCGCTGCCATCGCCGACGATGGCGATGCGCACGCCCGGCCGCTGCGCCACCAGCGCGCGGCACACCTCTGTCATCGGCGCGCTGCCTTTCTCGCGCTCGAGCCGGCCGCAGAACAGCACGTCGATGTCGCGCGCCGCGTCATCGGCCGGTGGGTGGAAGCGCGTGAGGTCGACGCCGTTGGGGATGACCGCGATGCCGTCGCGACGCCCGTAGCGCGCCAGCTCCTGACGGCCGCGCTCGGTCAGCGTGATGACGGTGCGCGCGCGCGTCAGCAGGCGGTGCTCGATCATCCGCTTCAGCGCCACCGACACCGGGTTCCACCGGCTGCGCACCCGGTCCAGCGGCTCGAAGCGGCCGGAGATGCCGAGATAGGTGCTGTGTGGCGTCAGCACCAACGGCAGCCCGGGCGGCAGCAGCAGGCCCGGGATCAGCGGGGGCACGTGCAGCAGCACGGCCTTCGCCGGGCCACGCTCGCGCAGCAACTGCTGCAGCCGCCGCCGTGCGGCCCACCCCCAGCGCAGCAGCCCGAGCCGGTTGTCGGCCACCGGGATCGAGACCACCTCCACCCCGGGCCAGGGCCCCAGCCCCGGCAACAGCCGCCCGGTGATCAGCACCACCGGCGGCGTATCGGGTGGCAGGTGCCCGAGAAAGCTGTCCAGGTAGCGTGCGATGCCCTGGATGGAGTCGAACTGGGGGTAGAGGATGACGATCAAGCGCTTGCGGGGTGTGGCGATGGCGAGGGGGTGATCGTCGGGCGCCGTGCGGGGGTGGGGTTTGAGGGGGGGCAAGAGTGGGGTCTGGCGGCGCGACCGAAGGGCGATAGAAGGCCGAACGGCGACAAATGGCCGACAGATGGCCGACCGAGGTACGACCAGTGCGCGACTGGTGTCCGGTCGAGGCGGACGCGACAGTCTGATCTGCCCGCGGGCATGAGACTTGTCGAAGGGTGGGTCGATCCGCTGTGGCATGGCGTCTCGCGATAGGCCGCGGTGGCGCTGAGGCGACCATGCGCTGGCGTCGGCTTCGCGCTGGCGGTGCCCGAAGGGCGCTATGCCCTGGGCGACATCCTCGTGCGGCAGACCGATGCCGCAGGCAACCGCAGTCCCGATGTCAACCGCTTCGGGATGGCGCTGGAGGTCGACGGCCCGGACACCGGGCAGGTGCAGGTACTGGCCTGGGGCTGGCGCTCGCATGAGCTGGTGGAGGGTGTGCCGCTCTCCACCTCGGTCGAGCCCCCGATGCAGACCGATGCGCCGGGCGCGGCCGCGCTGGAGGCGGCCCATCCTGGCTACCTGGACGCACTGATCGACGACCTTGGCGTCAGCGCATCTCGTTTCGGGGTGTATCCGGTCTGACGGCGGCGCCGGCAACTGCAGTGGCTGCGGTTGCGGCTGCGGTGCCGGTCGCGGCGTCAGTGTTGCGGTCCGCTTTGGGGGCGGAGCGGGCAGCCTGAGCCGTCGCCAACTCGCCGATATGCCGCAGCCACACGCTGAAGTCCATCGCCCGGGCCTGCTCGCGCGCGCGGCTGAGCAGCCGCTCTCGCAGTGCCGCATCGTCCTGCAGGCGCTGCCAGGCGCTGCGGATCGCCTGCGCGTCCCGCGGGGGGACGAGCAGGCCGGTCACGCCGTCCGTCACCACATCGCGCGTGCCGTGCGCGTTGGTGGCGATGACGGGCACACGGTAGAGCATGGCGTGCGCGTACAGCAGTTGCCCGCAGCTTGAGGCGGCGCTCTTCAGCGCGACCACCACGGCGTCGGCGGCGCGCAGCAGCGCGTGATAGCGCGCCTCGTCGACCTCGCGCAGGACGGTGAAGTTGGCGCTCAGGCGCTCGGGGTGGGCGAAGGTCTGGTGGGCGCGGCAGACCAGCGTCACCGGCACATCGGTGCCGGTGAAGGCGTCGATCACGGTGTCGAAGTCGCGGTCGCTGGAACCACCGGCGAAGACGCCGACGCGGCCAGCGCAGCCGACTTGGCCGACGGGGCTGGCAGCCAGTGCTGTGGGCGGCGGTGCCGCGTCGGGCTCGGTCGCGCCCACCAGCGGCATCGCCGTGGCGTGCACCTTGGCCGCCAGATGCGGCCAGGCCTGCCGCGCCTCGGCCGCCATCCCCTGCGAGAACCACACCAGCAGGTCGGCACGCTGCATGGCGCGGTTCAGCAGGCGGCCGCGCCACGACTGTGGCGGGGCATTGGACGGCGCGTACAGCACCGTCGTCATCACCAGTCGTGCGCGGCCGGGCCAACGTGGCAGCAGGCACAACAGGTAGCCGATCAAGGGCTGCCAGACGACGATGTGATCGTGCTCGGCTGACATCCGGCGCAGGCGCCACGCCATGCCCAGGTAGGCCAGACTGCGCGACAGCCGCCCGCCGGCGGGGCCTGCGCCGTGGCAGTTCACCACCGTCCACCGGCCCTGGGGGCCGCTGGCGCTGGCCGCCAGCTCGGTCAGCTCCCGCGGGTCGGCGTTCTGCCAGTCGACGACGAAGAGCAGCGAAGGGGGCGCGGCGGCAGGGGGCAGGGGCAGGTCCACCCAGCGGCAGTCTGCCGCCATCCGCGCGCAGGGGATTGAGCCGGATCACCGGTGCGCGCTCGGCTCCGGGCGGGTGCCGCCCGCGCCGGGACGGCCCACCGTCACGTCCGGTTGCGAACGGCAACAGCCGCTCACGGCATTTCGTCTGACCCGTCCCTAGGATTTCTCCGACGCGTTCCCCCTTTTGGCCGCGCCTGCAGACCGCGACTTCGATTGCATTGCGCGGCCCGGCTTCCATCCCTTGCAGGACCCCGAAAAATGCCCCGACTCCAGCCGACCACTGACCGCCGACTGATCGTGATCGCCGAATTGATGGCCAGCGTTGCGCTGCTCAGCGCCTGCGGCGGCGGCACCGACCCGACCGCCGATGCCGCTGCCAGCGACGCCACGGCCGACGCCGCGGCAGCCGCCGTGGCCGACGGCACGGTGCAGATCCTGGCGCGGCGCGTCCGGACCACGACGCCCACCATCGGCAGTGCCGCGTCGCTGCCCACCGGCTATGTCGCTTGCGCCGGCGAATGGGTCGATACGACCTGCGATTACACCGGCTCCACGGTGCTGTACTACGGCGTGGAGGGCAGTTACCGCTATGCCACCCTCAGCGGCCCCTTCGACTGCAACACCGCCAACGCCGTGCTCGGTGATCCGGCGCCGGGCGTGACCAAGGCCTGTTACGTCCCGTCGGCAGTGGCCCCCGCACCGGCCCCCGCACCAGCACCAGCACCAGCACCAGCACCAGCACCAGCACCAGCACCAGCACCAG
>CAZFVH010000096.1:0-11884 GCA_964522465.1 uncultured Rubrivivax sp.
GCCCGCCGTTGGCGCGGTTCCAGGTCCACACGCGAGGCGGGATGTAGGGGGTCGGGTCGGTCATGGCAGGCGGTCGACGGACGTCGGTGCAAAGACGGAGACCGATTCTGCCCGTCAGGCGGCGGGTCAGGCAGATCGTCGGGCCGATCGTCAGGCAGCGCGGCAATCCTCCAACGCCCCCACCATCGCATCGCACATCACCGGCCCCGAGGCCTCGGTGTAGGGGAACTGGTTGCAGTACTTGGGCGACTGATAACCGGCATAGGACTTCGCGGCGATGTCGTGCGCGTCGGGAAGGTAGCCGATGCGGCCGTTGGCGTAACAGGCCACCATCAGGGTCGGGCAGTCGCTGCGGTGCCGCACGTCGAGCGCGAAGGGCGAGAAGAATTCGGATGCGTTGGCCACCAGGTACAGATCGCCGATGCGCAGGGCCTGCGCCTCGGTGGCCAGCGTCTGCGGGCGCTCGTCGAGGTCGGCGAGCATGGCGTCGGTCCATTCCAGGTGGAAGCGGCACATCGACCGCACCGCCTTGGCCTCGTCGCCGCCGTGGCGGCGCACCATGTCGTCGGGGCGGTTGGTCATCGCGCGTCCGAAACCCTCGCGCCAGCCGGTCCAGTCCTCCTCCCGCAGGCGGCGCTGGGCCTCCTGCCGATCGCGCAGGACCTCGTCGCGCGTCCAGCGCCGCGTCGGCAGCGACACCGCGCGGCGCGCCGCCGCCACCACCGGCTGCGCACACGCCGTGCCGCGCGCCAGCGCCTGCAGCGCCGCGGTCGCGAGCGTCTGCGCCGGCTCGTGCCGGCGCTGCGGGTCGGTGAACGCGCGATGGAAGTTGACGTCGCCGCAGGCACCCTGCAGGTACATCGCGATCGCCCCGGGCAGCGCCTGCTCGAGGTGGTCGCAGACCTCGCCCGGCACGTCACGGCTGACCGCCCAGGGGTTCAGCTCCGTGCCCACCGTGGGATGCGCCCCGAAGTTCACCAGCACCGCCATCGGCTCGCCCGAGTGGCGCTCCAGGCAGGCCACGGCGAGCGTCGGGTCCACGACACCGCCGGCGCGCGTGCGGTTGAAGGTCAGGGTGTCGATCTGGGTGTGGCCGGCGCGGATCACCGCCGGCTCGCGGCGTTCCCATGCCAGAACGGCCGCCGTGGCCGCCTGGCGGCTCGCCCAGTCCTCGTAGAACGGGTCACAGGCGCCAGCCCCCAGCAGCCCGCCGGCCGAGGGCGCGTTGTGGCTGTGCGAGCAGGTCAGCAGGATCGCCTCGTCGGGCACGCCCGTGGCCTGGCGGATCCGCTCGCGGGTGCGGGCAGTGAAGCCCGCATCGATGACCATCAGGTCGAGCGCCACGACGATGACGGCGCACTCGCCGTCATCCGCCGCGAGGGCGGTGGCGTGCAGGGCATCCCGGACGGTGCGCCAGCGGCGCTCGATGTAGTAGCCCCAGCCGGTCAGCTCCACCCCGTGGAAGGGCGTCAGGTCAACGCGCGCAACACCCGCCTTCAGCATCCGCAGACTCCCGAGCTAGTGATCCAGCGATGCGGCCGTGTCGATGAAGTGGAAACGCATCGTGGGCGCCCGCCAGCCCGACCCGGGCCGCAAGACCTCGGGCGGGTTGTCGTTGACCACCATCTCCACACGCCAGCGCGCGTCGAAGGTGCGGTCCCAGCGCGGCAGGACCTGCCGCAGGTAATCGGCCTGCCGGGACGATCGCCCGATGATACCCATGGTCTCCAGCAGCGTGAGCTTGGGCCAGTGCTCCCCGCCGGGTCGGGCATAGGTCACCACCCCCATGAAACGAACGAAATCCTCGTAGAAACTGTCCTGCGGGTCGATGACCTTGCCGTTGGAATAGATCGCGTCCATCGGCAGCGTGATCTGCCGATGGCGCGGTGGCAGCCGCGACCATTGCAGCAGCACGTCGTGCAGTGCCGTGGACATGCACATCTCCAGGTGCCCGCCGATGACGATCAGATGGGCGACGTCGAGCGGGAAGGTGATGTCGCCATCCTGGGAATGCACCCAGTGATCGGGCTCGCAGTCCTCCACGAAATAGCCTGCGGGACCGTCGTCGCGCAGATAGATGCGCGGGATGCCCTTGTCCCGCGCGACCTTCAGGGCTGCGTCGGCCCCGGGCTTCGAGGCATAGCGGGCGTCGTAGGCCTCGGACAGGTGCACCGCCACCAGCGCGGTGGCCCCCTCGACCCGCAGGGCCGCGGGCGAGGTGTCGGCCGAGACGACACACCGGGCTTGCACGGCCAGACACGCGAACAGGCACAGGCCGCCACCCAGCCACCGCGTCCGATAGGTCGTCATGATGGCCCTCCGCGAAACCGCGGCCTCCGACCATCCAGAGGCCGAGCCATCGTAGCGCGGCGACCGACACGTCGGAGTCAGCCGCGTGGGGCGTCCTTGACCTCGCGCAATGCGGCCGCGTCAGCGCGGCCCCAGCCGCAGCAGCAGCGCGCCGGAGCCGATCAGCAGCACGATCCCCGCCCAGGCCATCGCGTTGGGCACTTCATCCCACACCAGCCAGCCGAGCACCACCGCCACGACGAGCGCGCTGTAGCGGAACGGCGCCACCGCGGCCAGATCCCGGCCCCGTGTGGCCAGGATGATCAACCCATGCCCCGCGGCGAGGAAGGCCGCCGCGCAGGCCAGCAGTGCGCCCTGCGACGCCGACATCGGGACCCAGCCTTCTGCCGCGGTCATCGCGCCGGCCACGACCGTCACGCCCAGTGCCGTCGCCAGCGTGATGTCCATCGACGACACGCCGCCGCGGATGCGCGGTGTGATGAGGTCACGCAAGGCGTTGAGCACGGTGGCAAATACGCACAGCCAGGCGTAGGCGTTGAAGCCGCTCGGGCCGGGCTGCACCACCAGCAGCACGCCGGCGAAGCCCGCCCCGATCAGCAGCCAGCGCCTGGCACCCACACGTTCACCCAGCATCGGCCCGGCCAGCAGGGCGATCATGATGGGCACGGCCATGTTGATCGCCGTGGCGTTGGCGATCGGCAGGTGGAACAGCGACACGAGGTAGGTGATGGTGGCCAGCGTGTCGGTGAGCGTGCGCAGCAGTACCCATCGGTCGAACAGGTGGCGCACCGTCAGCGGGCTCGAGGTGGCACGCGCGACGACCCACACGAGCGTCGTGGCCATCACGCCGCGCACGAAGATCAACTGCCCTGCCGGCAGGCCCGCGCTGACGACCTTGACGAGCGCGTCGTTGAGGATGTAGGCCGTCATTGCCAGCACCATCCAGCGGATGTTGCGGCGCAGCGTGGATGGGACGGCAGCCGCGTCGGCCGGTGCGTGCGCCGGACTCATCGGTGCACCCGGGTGTCGGCCTGTCGTGGTCGGCCGAACTGCACCGTCCTGCGGCCACAATGCACAGTCGACACCAAGATCGCGCACGGAAGGTGTGCGGACGCGGTGATCGGTCGCGAACGGGAGGCGCTCAAGGACGGGCGCCGCGCGTTCGGCGTGGCGTGTGGCCGGGGTGGTGGAGCATACGATGGATCTGGGACTTCGGGACAAGGTGGTCGTGGTCACCGGCGGCAGCAAGGGCATCGGCCTGGCCTGCGCGCGCGGCTTCCTCGAAGAGGGGGCACGCGTGGCCATCGTCTCGCGATCGGCCGACCACCTGCGGAGCGCCTGCGAGGCGCTGCAACCCTGCCTGCCCGACGGACGGGCCACCGGTCGGCTCGCCAACGTGACGGGGCAGATGTCAGACCCCGCCGATGTCGAGGCGATGATCGTCCGGGTCGAGGCCTCGCTCGGGCCGATCGACGTGCTCGTGAACTCCGCCGGCGCCGCGCGGCGCACCCCGCCGGCCGAACTCGACCCCGCTGCCTGGCGGGCCGCGATGGAGGCGAAGTACTTCAGCTACGTCTTCCCCGCCGACGCCGTCGTCAAACGCATGGCTGCGCGCGGGGCGGGCGTCATCGTCAACGTCATCGGCGCCGGCGGCAAGGTCGCCAGCCCCTCGCACCTGCCCGGCGGCGCGGCCAACGCCGCGCTCATGCTCGTGACCGCCGGTCTGGCCCATGCCTGGGCCGGAAGTGGGGTGCGTGTGAACGCCGTCAATCCCGGGCTCACGCTCACCGGCCGGCTGGAGGAGGGCCTGCGCGCCGATGCCCGCATGCAGGGTATCAGCCCGGAAGCGGCGCTCGACCGCGCCCGCGAACGCCTGCCGCTGGGCCGCTTGGCCGAGCCCGAGGAGATCGCGCACGCCGTGCTGTTCCTGGCCTCGGCCAAGGCCAGCTATGTCACCGGTGCCATCCTGTCGATGGACGGCGCGGTGAACCCGATCGTGGTGTGAGGGCCGTGCGCATGGCGTTCGATTTCTCCGGCCGGTCCCATCCGCCTGCCATCCTCCACACCCGCGACCCGTTGCGCATCACCTACAGCCCGCAGCATCTGGAGATGGTGAAGAAACTCGGGCTCCTCTGATCCACACCATTCGCACCATGGCACTCACTTCTTCGGCCGCCGGCGTCTACCCGATCGCCCCCACCGCCTTCCACGACGACGGCCGCATCGACGTCGATTCGATGGCCCGACTGACCGACCACTATGTCGCCATCGGCGCCACCGGGGTGACCGTGCTGGGCCAACTGGGCGAAGCGCCCAAGCTGTCGCACGAGGAAAGCGTGGCCATCACCCGCGACATGGTCCGTCGCGCGCCGGGCCTGCCGGTGATCGCAGGCGTCACCTCGCCCGGCTTCGCGCCGATGCGGGCGCTGGCGCAGGAGGTGATGGCCGCGGGCGCTGCCGGCGTGATGATCGCGCCGCCCCACACACTGCGTACCGACGACCAGATCGTCACCTACTACCGCCAGGCCTCCGAGGCCATCGGCGCCGACATCCCGGTGGTGCTCCAGGACTACCCGCTGACGTTCTCGGTGCAGATGACGCCGGGCGTGATCCGCCGCATCGTGCAGGAGGTGCCGGCGGTGGTGATGCTCAAGCACGAGGACTGGCCGGGGCTGGAGAAGATCAGCACCCTGCGCAGCTTCGAGCGCGAAGGTTCGATGCGCCGCATCGCGATCCTGTGCGGCAACGGCGGGCTGTTCCTGGACTTCGAGATGTCACGCGGCGCCGATGGCGCCAACACCGGCTACTGCTTCCCCGAACTGCTGTGCGACGTGGTGCGCCTGCAGAAAGAGGGCCGCCGTGACGAGGCGCACGACCTCTTCGACGCCCACCTGCCCCTGCTGCGCTACGAGCAGCAGCCCGGCGCCGGGCTGGCCGTGCGCAAGCACGTGCTGCAGCGCCGCGGCCTGATCGCCAGCGCCGCCCAGCGCAGGCCCGGGGCGGCCCTGAGTGCGGCAGCGGTGAAGGAGGTCGAGTTCCTGCTGGCCAGGCTTGCGAGGAAGGACGCGCGGGCCCGTCTGCCCGAGGTGTGACGGGGGGCGCGGCCACACGCCGACGAGCGCGATCAGACCTTCAGGGGCATCGGCAACCTCCGCGAGGACATGCTCGCCAAGCTGGGGGCCTTCATCGCCGACATCACCACGTCCGGGGGCCTTGCGAACCTGGAGAACATTCGCGTGGAAGATGTCAGTGAGTTCACGAGGGCTTGGAGGCCTTCGCGCGCAGGCGCAGCCAGCCGATGATCTCGCGGTGCGCCGCGCCATAGCCCGAGTACACCGTCATCCGTTTGCCGAGTTGCGCGCGCAGGCGCGGCAGCGCATGGAAGGGCACGGGCGGGGCGATGTGGTGCTCCGCGTGATAGTTCATGTTCCACGCCAGCCAGCGCCAGGGTGCGGCGACGTCGGTGCTGCGGGTGTTGCGCAGCGGGTCGGGCTCGGTGATGCAGCCGACGTGCTCGGTCATGCGGATCCAGCGCATCACGGGCTGGCCCAGCAGCAGCGGCAGCAGCCAGTGCCAGATCAGTGCGTCGACACCGGCGGCGATGGCCAGCGCCGCGGCGGCGTAGACCGCAGCCATGACCCGTGCCTCGAGCACCAGGCGCGGGCGGGCCGGCGCGGGGGTGAAGCCGATCTCCTCGTCGTTCAGCCGCCCGAGCGCGCGCCGCACGATGCCCGACAAGCCACTCCACCAGTAGGGCAGCCCGCTGAGGTAGGACAGGTATTCCCAGGCCGAGCGCGGCATGGGAATGCGCTCCGGGTCGCGCCCGACGAGGTTGGTCTGCGCGTGGTGCTCGGTGTGCTCGTAGCGGAAGTGCAGTTGCGGCACGACGATGGCCAGCCCGCACAACCAGGCGACGACGGCGTTGGCGCGGCGGGTGCGGAAGGCCGAGTAGTGCGCGCACTCGTGCTGCGGCGCGAACAGGTGCACCAGGACCACGCCGGTGAGGAACACCGCCGGCCAGACCCACAGGCTGCCGCGGCCGGCGTGGATCGCCCACTGGCCCAGGGCCAGCAGCGCCAGGTGGCCGACCAGGTGCCAGGCGGCGTCTCGATCGTTGCGCGCCATCAGCGCTGCCAGACGCTCCCGCGGCAGCAGTTCGGCCCGGGCGCGCCGCGCCGCGTGCTCGTCGGCAGGCCTGGGGTGGGGATCGTCTTCCATCGCACGGCATCGTAGCGCCGAGCCGGCGGTGGTGGTCGATCGCATGGCGTTTCGCGCAGCGCGGCCCGGGCGGGACGCGGCGGCGCGTCGTTTCGCCGCGGTGTGGGCACACGGGCACGGGGACCCCGTCCCTTATCATCGTTGGACACGCCGCCCGTCCATGTCGATCCAGTCCACCGCACCAGGCCCAGTCACTGCCGCCACGCGCACCCGCCGCCGCGTCCCCTGGCACCGCGCCTGGTGGTTCGAGGCCTTGCTCTTCGTCGCCTTCGCCGCGGGCCTGCTGGCCTTCATCGTGCAGGGCGCGCAGGGCATGGGCTACCAGTGGAAGTGGGACCAGGTGCCGCGCTACCTGGTGCGCGTGATCGACGGCGAGATCATCTGGGGCGCGCTCACGAAGGGCCTGTTCGTCACGCTCGACATCGCCTGGCAGGCCGGGTTGCTGGCGCTGGTGTTCGGCCTGGTCACCGCGGTGCTGCGGATGTCGGACAGCGTGGTCGGCTCGGCGCTGGCCTGGGCCTACATCGAGGTCGTGCGCAACACGCCGATCCTGGTGCAGATGCTCATCGTGTACTTCATCATCGCCGCCATCCTGGGCATCCCGCGCCAGGGCGCGGGGGTGCTGTGCCTGGCGCTGTACGAAGGGGCGTTCGCCGCCGAGATCATCCGCGGGGCCATCGTCGCGGTCAAGCGCGGGCAGTGGGAGGCCGGGCGCAGCCTGGGCTTCTCGGAATTCCACCTCTACCGCGACATCGTTCTGCCGCAGGCCGTCCCGCTGATGCTGCCGCCGCTGGGCGGGGTGCTGGTCAATCTGGTCAAGCACTCGGCCATCGTCAGCGTGATTGCGGTCTTCGACCTGACCACACAGGCGCGCAACGTCGTCTCCGACACCTTCATGGCCTTCGAGATCTGGTTGACCACCGCGGCGATGTACCTGGTGGTCACGATCACGCTGTCGCTGGGCGTGAGCTGGCTCGAGTACCGCTACCGGCGGCGCTGAGCACCCGGGCCCCGGATCACCGCCCCGATGCAGCGCTACTCCCTGTTCTCGCTGGCCCGCCATGCGCTGACGCGGCACCGCCACTGGCGCCCGGCCTGGCGCACGCCGCGCCTGCGCGAGCGCTACGAGGTGATCATCATCGGCGCTGGCGGGCACGGCCTGGCGGCGGCGCACTACCTGGCGCGCGAGCACGGCATCACCGACGTGGCGGTGCTCGAGCGCGGCTGGCTGGGCGGGGGCAACATCGCGCGCAACACGGTGACGATCCGCTCGAACTACCTGCGCGACGAGAGCATCCCCTTCTACGTCAAGTCGGTGTCGCTGTTCGAGGGCCTGACGCGCGAGCTGAACATCAACCTGATGTACTCCAAGCGCACGATGATCGACGTCGTGCAGACCTCGCCCAAGCTGCGCGAGATCCGCCGGCGCATGCTCAACGGCGCGCTGCACGGCTCGACCTACGAGCCCATCAGCGTCGAGGAACTGCGCCGGCGCATCCCGCCGCTGACCGGCGGCGGGCCCGGTTCGCGCCTGCCCATCATGGCCGGCATGGTGCACACCGACGCCGCCGTGTGCCGCCACGACGCCGTGGCCTGGGGCTATGCGCGCTCGGCCGACGCGATGGGCGTGGAGATCCACCAGAACACGCCGGTGCTGGCGCTGCTGCGCGGTGCCGACGGACGCATCGCCGGCGTGCGCACCCCCCAGGGCGAGGTGCGGGCGAACAAGGTGGCCGTGGTGGTGGCCGGCCACACGACGACGCTGACCGACACCGTCGGCTTGCGCCTGCCGCTGAAGACGATCAACCTGTCGGCCTATGTGTCCGAGCCGGTCAAGCCGCTGGTGGATGTGATCGTCAACTGCCCCGACATCGGCGTCTACCTCAGCCAGTCCGACCGGGGCGAGCTCATCATCGGTGGCGCCCCCGATCCGGGGCAGTCGTTCCGGCGCGACATCAAGCAGAGTGTGTTCGAGGACTCGGTGGCCGCGATGCTCGAGCTCTTCCCCTCGTTCCAACGCCTGAAGATGATGCGCCAGTGGGGCGGCGTGCTCGACATCGCGCAGGACGCCACCCCCATCGTGTCGGCCACGCCGATCGGCGGTCTGTACGTCTCGGCCGGCTGGTGGGGCGGCTTCAAGGCCGTGCCCGCCGGCGGCTGGACGCTGGCGCACCTGATCGCGCACGACGCACCGCACCCGCTGATCGAGCCGTTCTCGCTCGACCGCTTCCGCCACCTCGACTACGTGATGGAGTCGGGGACGACGACGGCACGATGAGGGCTGCCATGAACGTCCTGCCCATGCCTGACGCGACGATGTCGGGCCGGCCCGTGTCGTCCAGCACCCCCCCAGAGGGCCGGGACGAGCAAGGGCGTGCCCACGGGCGTGCGCTCGGACGCCCCCCGCACCCTGCGCCACGATGCTGCTGATCCCCTGCCCCCATTGCGGCGAGCGCCACGAGTCCGAGTTCGTCAACGGCGGGCCGGTGCGCCTGCGCCGCGCCGAGGACCCGGGTGCGCTCGACGACGCGGCCTGGATCGACTGGCTGACCGTGCCGCCCAACCCCATGGGCCCGCTGCGCGAGAAGTGGTGGCATCGCCTGGGCTGCGGCGCCTGGTTCGTCGTCGTGCGCGACACCGTCACGCATGCGGTGCGGCCCGATGCGGGGCCGCTGGCCGACCCGCCGGAGCCCCCCCGTGGCTGAGGTCTTCCGCCTGCCCACCGGCGGCCGCATCGACCGCGCGCGCCGCCTGCGCTTCGAGTTCGACGGCCGGGCCTACACCGGCGTCGAGGGCGACACGCTGGCCTCGGCCCTGCTGGCCAACGGGGTGCGCGTGGTCGCGCGCAGCTTCAAGCTGCACCGCCCGCGCGGCATCGTCTCGGCCGGCGCCGAGGAGTCGGCGGCCTTCGTCGAACTGCTGGACGACGCCGCCAGCGCGAGCCAGCCGGCGACGACGGTGCGGCTGGTCGACGGCCTGCGCGCGCGCTCGGTGCTGGGCTGGCCCAGCGCGCGGCACGACCTGCTCGCGCCGCTGCAGTGGCTGGGGCCGCTGCTGCCGGCGGCCTTCTACTACAAGACCTTCATGTGGCCGAACTGGCATTGGTTCGAGCCCTGGATCCGGCGCGTGGCCGGCTTGGCACACGCGCCACCGGCGCCGCCGGCCGAGGGCGGCTACGAGGTGCGCCACAGCCACTGCGACGTGCTCGTGGTCGGCGCAGGCCCGGCGGGGCTGGCCGCGGCGTTGGCCGCCGCGCGCGCCGGCTGCCGCGTGATCCTGGTCGACGAGGGCGTGACCGCCGGCGGCACGCTGACGGGGCGGCGCGAGCGCATCGGCGGGGTCGATGCGCTGGACTGGGTGGCGCGCGCGGTGGCTGAACTCGACGCCTGCGCAGAAGTGCGCCGCCTGTCGCAGGCCAGTGCCTGGGCCGTGCGCGAAGCCGGCCTGGTGCTCGTGACCGAGCGCGCGCCCACACGCGCCGGCCTGATCCAGCGCACCTGGCGCGTGCGTGCACGCCGCGTGATCGTCGCCACCGGCGCGATCGAGCGTCCCCTCGTGTTCCGCGACAACGACCGCCCCGGCGTGATGCTGGCGGGCGCGGTCCAGGCCTATCTGCACCGGCATGCCGTCGTCCCCGGGCGCCGCGTGCTGGTCTTCACCAACAACGGCAGCGCCTACGAACTGGTGCGCGACCTGCGCGCGGCCGGCGTCGAGGTCGTCGGCGTGGTCGATGCGCGCGCGCAGGTCGACGACGGCGCACGCGCCTGTGCCGGCACCGTGCCGATCTGGGCCGGGCAGGTGGTCGAGCAGGCCCTGGGCGGCGCTGGCGGGGTGCGGGGCGCGCGGGTGCGGCCGGCCGGCGGCGGGACCGTTCGTCACGTCGACTGCGACCTGATCGCGGTGTCGGGGGGCTGGAACCCGCTGGTCCACCTGTACTCGCAGGCGCGCGGCAGCCTGCGCTTCGACGACGGGCTGGCAGCCTTCGTGCCTGAGCGTCCGGGGCAGGAGGGCTTCGCCTGCGCGGGCGCGGCGGCCGGCCGGCTCGACCTCGCAGCGGCGCTGGCCGATGGCGCCAACCAGGGCCGGCTGGCCGCGCTTGCCCTGGGATTCGCCGCCGCGGCCGAGGCCGACGAGGCTGGCGGGGCGGTCGTGGCGAGCGCCGACGACGGCAAGCAGCCTGCGGATGGCAGGTCGACGCCGTTGGCGCTCACGGCACAGGCGCAGGCGCAGGCACAGGCCCCAGTGCCTGCCCCAGCCTACGCCCTCGAGCCGCTGTGGCACGTGCAGCCGCTGCCCGAAGGGGCCAAGGCCTTTATCGACCTGCAGCACGACGTCACCGTCGCCGACCTGCATCTGGCGCTGCGCGAGGGCTATGGCGCCATCGAGCACGTCAAGCGCTACACCACGGCCGGCATGGGCATCGACCAGGGCAAGACCGGCAACCTGAACGTCGTCGGCGCCGTGGCCACCGCCCAGGGCCTGCGCATGGACTCGGTCGGCCAGACGACGATGCGCTCGCCGTGGGCGCCGGTGGAGTTCGGCGCGCTGGTCGGCGCGCGCGGCGGCCCGGTCTTCCTGCCCTACCGGCACACGCCGCTGACCGCCTGGCACATCGCGCACGGGGCGGTGATGTTCGAGGCCGGGGCGCGCTGGCGGCGTCCGCTGTACTACCCGCGTCCGGGCGAGGCCATGCACGAGGCGGTGCAGCGCGAGGCGCGCGCCGTGCGCGAGGCGGTGGCGATGTACGACGGCTCGCCGCTGGGCAAGATCGAGATCCGCGGCCCGGACGCGCTGGCGCTGCTGCAGATGGTCTACACCAACGACTTCTCCACGCTCGAGGTGGGCATGGGGCGCTACGGCATCATGCTCAGCGACGACGGCCTCGTGCTGGACGACGGCGTGAGCTTCAAGCTCGGCGAGGGCCACTACCTGATGTCGGCCTCCACCGGCAACGCCGACGAGGTCTGGCGCCACCTCCAGCACGTCCTGCAGGTCGAGCGGCCGCATTGGCGCGTGCGGTTGGCCAACCTGACGGCGGTGTGGGGCAACGCAACGATCTGCGGCCCGCGCGCCCGCGAGCTGCTGGCCGCGCTCGGCACCGACATCGACCTGTCCAACGAGGCCTTCCCCTTCATGGGCCTGCGCCACGGGCGCGTGGCAGGCTTCGAGGCCCGGGTGGCGCGGGTGAGCTTCACCGGCGAGCTCAGCTACGAGATCAACGTCCGCGCGCGGGATCTGCCTGCGCTGTGGCAACACGCCTACGACGCTGGGCAGGCCATGGGGCTGGCGCTGGTGGGGTCGGAGACCAACCACGTGCTGCGGGTGGAGAAGGGCTTCCTGTCGCTCGGCCACGAGG
>CAZFVH010000096.1:11984-19791 GCA_964522465.1 uncultured Rubrivivax sp.
GAGACCAACCACGTGCTGCGGGTGGAGAAGGGCTTCCTGTCGCTCGGCCACGAGGTCGACGCCACGGCTGATCCGCACGACCTCGGCATGGGCTGGGCGATGTCGCGCAAGAAGGCCGACTACTTCGGCAAGCGCGCGGTGGCGATCCGCCGCGCCGGCACCTCCGGCCGTCGCGAGCTCGTCGGTCTGCTGCCCGAGGACCCGAAGCGCCTGCTCGTCGAGGGCGCGCCGCTGACCCCGGGCGGCCGGCGCGAAGCATCCGAAGGCTTCGTCAGTGCCTGCGTGTGGAGCGTGGTGCACGACCGCAGCATCGCGCTGGGCCTGCTGGCCAACGGACGGCAGCGCATGGGGCAGACCGTGCACGTGCGCATGAAGGACGAGGTCGTGCCCGCGCGAGTGGTCGCGCCGTGTTTCCACGATCCGCAGGGCCTGAGGATGCGTTCATGAGGACGTGGGGATGACGGTCATGCAGTCACGCTCGACACCGAACCATGGGTATCGCTACGACGCGCGCGCGCGCCTGCTGCCGGCCCCGACGATGATCGAACTGCTCGGCTCCGCCGAGGATGCGCTGCCACGCCTGAAATCCCTCGGCCTGGAGAGCCCGCCGCCCCACAGGGCGCTGCGGGGTGGCAGCCTGCGCCTGCTACGGCCTGCACCTGAGCACTGGATGCTGATCGCAACGCCATCCGAGACGCCGGACCTGATGTCGCGCCTGTGCGTCCCACCCCTGGGCGCCGACACGCTGATCGTCGATGTGGGCGACGGCTGGGCGCACTTCCGCGTCGCCGGCGCCGAGGCCGGCGAACTGCTGGCCATCGCCAGCCCGCTCGACACGCATCCGCGCGCCTTTGCCGCGGACGGCGCCACCTTCACCGAGGCCTTCGGGCTGCGCGCGCTGCTGATGCGTGACGCGGACGGTTTCCAGATCGCCTTCGAGCGCAGCCATGCGCCAATGGTGGCGGACTGGTTCGCGCGGCTGCAGGGCGTCACCCGAGCCGGCCCACTGGTCGAACAGGCCGACTTCTGTTAGAACCCGACAGGGTGACGCCACCCGTTCTCCCCTGCCGACACGGTCTTCCCCCCACCCCTGTCCACCCACTCGAGAGGTACCCGATGATCTCCCTCAAGCGCCGACTCCTCATCGCAGCCACCGCGCTGCTCGCCACCGCCTGGGCTCCAGCCGCTCTGGCGCAGCAGGACAACCTGGTCGAGACGATCAAGCAGCGCGGCAAGCTGATGGTCGGCTTCTCCAGCTTCGTGCCCTGGGCCATGCGTGACAAGCAGGGCCAGTGGGTCGGCTACGAGATCGACGTGGCCACCAAGCTCGCCAAGGACCTGGGGGTGCAGGTCGAGCTCGTGCCCACTGCCTGGGACGGCATCATCCCGTCGCTGATCGCCGGCAAGTTCGATGTGATCATCGGCGGCATGTCGATCACGCCGGCGCGCCAGCAGCAGATCGACTTCACCGAGGGCTATTCCAATTCGGGCCAGGGCGTGGCCGCGTCGAAGAAGATCGCCGCCAACCTGAAGTGGCCCGAGGGCTACAACAGCACCAGCGTGACCTTCACCTGCCGCCGCGGCGCCACGCCCTGCAAGCTGATCCAGGACCAGTTCCCCAAGGCCACGCTGCGCCAGTTCGACGACGACGCCATCGCCTTCCAGGAGGTGATCAACGGCAACGCGCACGCCACCATCACGAGCGAGCCCAAGCCCACCTTCTTCGTGCTGAAGAACCCCGACACGCTGTTCAAGCCGGTGCAGGAGAACATCACCTCCAACACCGAGGGCTTCGGCGTGCGCAAGGGCAACCCCAAAGCCCTGGCTGCCTTCAACGCCTGGATCGCGCAGAACAAGGATTGGCTGAAGGCGCGCCACAACTACTGGTTCAAGACCCAGGACTGGTCGGCGATGGTGCCGTCCTGAGTCGGCGCTGCGCAGGCCTCCACACCGCGACCTGACAGGCCCCGATGCCGCCCCGACCGCGACGCCGCTGGCGCTGGCGCTGGATCGACACGCTGCTGCTCGGCCTGTTCCTGGGCGGGGTGGGCTACCTGGCCTGGCGCACGAACACGGTTTTCAACTACCGCTGGGACTGGAGCACCGTCTGGCCCTTCGTCTTCCGGCTGGACGCGCAGACCGGGCGCTGGGTGCCCAACATCCTGGTCGAGGGCTTCTTCACGACGATACGGCTGGCGGTCTACGGCATCGTGATCGCCGCCGTCATCGGCACGCTGATGGGCATGGCGCGCAACAGCCGGCGGCTGTTCCTGCGCCTGCTCAGCGGGGCCTACGTGATGTTGATCCGCAACATCCCGCCAGTGGTGTTCGTGTTCGTGTTCGTCTTCTTCGTCGCGAGCCAGTTGATGCCCAAGGTGGCGCTGGCCGACCAGGTGGCGGCGCTGTCGCCCTTCTGGCAGGGCGTGGTGACGGTGCTGTTCGGGCAGGTGAAGCTGCTCGACAACTTCGTCCTCGGCCTGATCTGCCTGTCGGTGTTCTCAGGCGCCTACGTCACCGAGATCGTGCGCGCGGGCATCGAGTCGGTGCCACGCTCGCAGATCGAGGCCGCGCAGAGCCTGGGCATGTCGCGGCGGCACATCGTCACCGACATCGTGCTGCCGCAGGCGCTGCGCAACGTGCTGCCACCGATGGCTGGCCAGTTCATCCAGATGATCAAGGATTCGTCGCTGGTGTCGCTGGTGTCGATCCAGGAGCTGTCCTTCATGGCGCAGGACGTGCAGGTCACCACGCAGCGTGTCTTCGAGGTCTTCGTCTTCGTGGGCGTCGTCTACTTCGTCATCTGCTTCACGCTGTCGCGCCTGTTCGCGCGGCTCGAGCAGCGCGCCGCGCGCGCCGGGCGCTGAGCCCTCCCCATCCCGGTCGCACCTCGCTCGCTGCGGCCGCTTCTTCCTTCTCCCCCACCTGGAGCACCCGCACCGATGTCCACGCCCCCGATCATCCAGTTGCGCGGCGTCAGCAAGTGGTTCGGCGCGCTGCAGGTGCTGCGAGAGGTCGACCTCGACATCCAGGCCGGCGAGCGCGTGGTGATCTGCGGGCCCTCGGGCTCGGGCAAGTCCACGCTGATCCGCTGCATCAACCGGCTCGAGCCGCACGACGCCGGCACCATCACCGTCGACGGCACGCTGCTCGACGACGACGAGCGCCACATCCAGGCCATCCGGCGCGAGGTCGGCATGGTGTTCCAGAGCTTCAACCTCTTCCCGCATCTGACGGTACTGGAGAACTGCGCGCTGCCGCAGATCCGCGTGCGCGGCACGCCGCGCGCGCAGGCGCAGGCCAAGGCGATGAGCTACCTCGAGCGCGTGCGCATCCCCGAGCAGGCAGGCAAATACCCGTCGCAACTGTCCGGCGGTCAGCAGCAGCGCGTGGCGATCGCACGATCGTTGTGCATGGAGCCGAAGATCCTGCTGTTCGACGAGCCGACCTCGGCGCTCGACCCGGAGATGATCAAGGAGGTGCTGGACGTCATCGTCGACCTGGCCGGCAGCGGCAAGACGATGGTCGTGGTCACGCACGAGATGGGGTTCGCGCGCAAGGTGGCCGACCGCGTGGTCTTCATGGACGCCGGCCGCATCGTCGAGCAAGGGCCACCGGCGCAGATCTTCGGCGCGCCGCAGTCCGACCGCACCAAGCTGTTCCTGTCCAAGATCCTGGACCATTGAGCGCGCGACCGTCGCGACCGCCGAAGCTGCCTCAGCGGCCCCTGCCGCCCCAACCCCACCAACCGCACGAACCGCATCAGGCGCGGTGACGCCAAATCCCGCTGGAGGTTCCTGCCGATGACGTCGACACCCACTCCGCGCACCGCTGCCGACAGCCTGCTGCGCAGCGACATCGATCTGCATGCCGAGGGCAAGGCCATCGGCTTCGTGCGCCAGCCGCACTCGGTGCACCGCTCGGCCTACGGCTGGATCCCGACGCCGATCGCGCGCATCGCGCGCGGCACCGGCCCGCAGGTGCTGCTGATGGCCGGCAACCACGGCGACGAGTGGGAGGGGCAGATCGCCCTGGGCGAGCTGATGCGCGAGCTGCAGCCGGCCGACATCCGCGGCCGGCTGGTGATCCTGCCCTCGGCCAACTTCCCCGCCGCCCACGCGGGGCAGCGCACCTCGCCGATCGACGACGGCAACCTCAACCGCGCCTTCCCGGGCGACACCCACGGCTCGACGACTTCGCAGCTTGCCTGGTGGATCGAGCACGTGCTGCTGCCCGGCTTCGACCTGGTGTTCGACCTGCACTCCGGCGGCAGCTCGCTCACCTACCTGCCCTGCGTGCTGGCCTACCGGCAGCCCGAGCCGGCGGCGATGGAGCGGCTGCTGCGCTTGGCGCGGGCCTTCGGCGCGCCGGTGAGCTTCTTCTCCAACGCGCCCGCCACTGGCGGCCGCACCAGCTCTGCCGCGGCCCTGCGTCAGGGGGTGCTGGGCCTGGCCACCGAGTGCGGCGGCGGCAACCTCGTCACCGCCGCGTCGATGTCGCTGATGCGCCAGGGCCTGCGCCGCGTGCTGCGGGAGATCGGGCTGATCGACACCGACGCGCTGCCCGCGCCCGGCCCGACCCGGCTGATGCAGGTCGGGGGCGACCCGTACTACGTCTACGCGATGGAGCGCGGCCTGTTCGAGCCGCTGGCTGAAGTGGGCGAGCAGGTCAGCGCCGGCCAGCCGGCCGCGCGGCTGCACTTCCACGACTCGCCCTGGCGCGAGCCGGCGCTGCTGCGCTTCGAGATCGACGCCACCGTCCTGTGCCAGCGCGTGCCGGCGCCCTGCGAGCGGGGTGACTGCCTGTATCAGCTGGGGACGGACTGGCGACCGGGCTGAGCGCTTCGGCTCGATGGACAGCCGCTGACGTCTTGACCGACCGGTTCCGAGGACGTCTGCCTGCGCTGCGATACCGCCCGGCGCAGGTGCGGTGGCCCGCGACCACGCGCGTTTCGTGCGGTCGGTCAGATCTGACGCGCTGGCGTCGCCGCGCCGGTGATCACCTCATAGCCCAGCAGATCGACCTGCGGGCTCAGATAGCTTGCGCGCACAGGTTCGTCGCGCATCAGGTCCGTGGAGAGATATTTCTTGTTGTCGTCGCACAGCACGGTCGCGACGACGGCGTCGGGGCCGAGCAAGTCCTGGGCCTTGAGCGCGCCCAGCAAGTTGGCGCCTGAAGAGATGCCCAGCCCCAGGCCGAGTTCGCGCGCCAGGCGCTGCGCCATCAGGATCGCATCGCCGTCGTGTACCGAGATGACGGAGTCAAGCTCTTCGAGCCGACAGATGGCCGGCACAAACTCATCGGAGATGCCCTGGATCCGGTGCGAGCCCACCTTGCGGCCGGTGGACATCGTCGGCGACTCGGCTGGCTCCAGCGGGTGCACGCGCACCCCCGGGCAGGCCGCGCGCAGCGCACGGCCCACCCCCATCACGGTGCCACCGGTGCCCACGCCCGCGACAAAGGCATCGGGCCGGAGGCCGGCCGCGGCCAGCTGACCGAGGATCTCCGGCCCGGTCCCCGACTGATGCGCCTGGACGTTGTGCGCGTTGTCGAACTGCCGCGGCAGGTAGACATCCGGGCGGGAGGCGGCGAGCTCCTGCGTCAGCCGTATCGCGCCCAGAAAACCGCCTTCCTCGCGGCTGACAAGTCGCAGCGTGGCACCGAACGACTTGATCAGGGCCATGCGCTCATGGCTCAGCCAGTCGGGCATGAAGACCACGACCTCACAACCCAACGCACGGCCGACGGCACACAGCGAGATGCCGGCATTGCCACTGGTGGCCTCGGCGATGGTGTGGCCAGGGCGCAGGTGTCCGCCGCAGATCGCCTGCCCGAGGACATGCAGCGCCATGCGGTCCTTGATGCTGCCGGTGAGGTTCAGGTACTCGGCCTTGGCGTGCACCCGCCGGCGCTGCCCGCGCACGCGCAGGTCGATCGCAAGCATCGGGGTACGGCCGACCAGACCGGCCATCGCCGCCAGGCCAGGGATGGGCGACATCCGGATGCTGTGGGCGCCGCGCGCATCCCCGGGCGACGGCACCTCCCGGGCCGCAGGGGGCTGGGCATGGAAGGGACGGATCGTCGTGTGCGGCATCGGCAGTCCGAGCTGAAGCAAGGGTGCCAGCATTCTGTTCGCAGCCGATCGGAAGAACGTGCCAAAGATCCTTGCCCAAACACTCAAATTCGGCAACGGATTCGCTCAAAATGGACTCCCATGAAATTCGATGCCATTGATCGAAAAATTCTGGAACGCCTGCAGCGCGATGCCGAAATCCAGGTCGCCGATCTGGCGAGTGAGGTCGGGACGTCGACTTCTTCATGTTGGCGGCGGATCCAGCGACTGCGCGAGACCGGGGTGGTGACACGCCAGGTCGCGCTGGTGGACCCGCGCAAGGTCAATGTTGGCGTGACGGTCTTCGTGGCGGTCAAGACCAGCCGTCACACGCCAGAGTGGTTCGAGCACTTCCGCGCCACCGCAGAGTCCATCCCCGAGGTGGTGGAGTTCTACCGGATGAGTGGCGACATCGACTATCTGCTGCGCGTGGTCGTACCCGACATCGCAGCCTACGACTCGGTCTACAAGCGCCTGACACGCGGCACCGACCTGGCCGATGTCAGTTCCAGTTTTGCGATGGAGGAGTTGAAGTTCACGACGGCGGTGCCGCTGGACTACGCTTGAGGGCCGCTGCGGCGTCAGCCCCAGCAGCCAAAGGGTCAGAGCAGCGCCGAGCGGTCAATGGGCGTGCCCACGACGAAGACGCAGTCGCCCTGCTCGGTCACGGGAATCGCCTTCGTCACCACGACGATGCCGTCCGACGGTGAGCACAGCAGTTCGGGCGGGCGGTCGGGGCGGTCGATGAACCACAGCCGACCCACTGGCTGGCCCGCGGCCACCCGGTCGCCGGGTTCGAGCATGGCCTCGAACAGGCCGTCCTCGGGCGACACGACGATGTTGCGCGGATCCCGCCCGTCGATGATCACCGCCGGTGGCAGGCCCAGCGAGGCGCGCGTCTGCACCTCGCCCTCGAGCACACCGACGTGGCGCAGCACGTTGTTCAGCCCGCTCCACGACAGGCGGTGGATGGGCGCGGGCGTGCGTCCGCCGCCACCGAGCTCGGTCGTGACGACGAGCTTGCCCTGGTTCTCGGCCTCCACCGGCAACAGCCCGTTGCCGTTGACATCGATGTAGAGGTAATGGTGGTCGGTGCACCAGGCCTCCATGGCCTCGAGCATGGCGCGGCGCTGCACCGGGTCGTCGACCACATGCATGTGCGAGCACGGCAGGAACCAGGCGCTGCGCCCGCCCGAGTGCATGTCGATCACCACATCGGCCATCGGGAAGAGCACGCGGGTCAGGTAGTCGGACAGTTGCTCGTGCGGCGGACCGTCGGGCCGGCCCGGGAAGGCGCGGTTGAAGTTGATGCCCGAGGGCCAGTTGCGGGTGTTGGCCTTGGACGCCCCCGGCGACAGCACCGGGATGACGATCACGCGGCCCGTGACCTGCTCGGGGGAGAGTTCGTGCAGCAGCCGCATCCCCGCGACCTGCCCCTCGTACTCGTCGCCGTGGTTGCCGCCCAGCACCAGCACGGTGGGCCCGTCGCCGTTGACGACGCAGCCGATGTGGATGAAGGTGCTGGCCCAGCCGGCGGTGTTGGTGATCTTGTGGATGCGCAGATGACCGATGCGCTTGCCAGGGGCGTGCAGGTCGATGCTGCAGGAGACGGAAGAAGGGCTCATCGAGACGACTCCTTGCGCGGGGATGGCACAGGCCATCCCCGGATTCGATCGTCTATTGTATACAGTAAGACAA
>CAZFVH010000097.1:0-13673 GCA_964522465.1 uncultured Rubrivivax sp.
GGCCGTCACCGGCGGCACCCGGGGCAACTTCGCCGGCACCGGCAGCGTGTACACGCTGGTGGTCACGCCGACCGCCGGGCTGGAGGGCAACGTGACGGTCAGCGTGGCCGCAGGCGCCGCCTTTGACCTGGCCGGCAATGCCAGCACGGCCGCGGTGCCCAGTGTGCAGCCTGTCGACATGCTCGCCCCGACCATCGAGCTCAGCCAGGTGGACATCAGTGCCGACACCGGCCCGGACGCGGGCGACTTCATCACGTCGACGCAGGCGCAGACCCTCACCGCCACGCTGAGCCAGTCGCTGGCGGCGGGTGATGTGTTGTTCGGCTCGGTGGACGGCGGCACGACCTGGACGGACATCACCGCCCGGGTCAGCGGCACGGCGCTGGCTTGGACGGGCGCGAGCCTGCTCGCCGGCAGCGGTCGCAGCATCGTCTTCAAGGTACGCGACGCGCAGGGCAACGACAGCAGCCTGACCGGCAGCCAGGCCTACACGCTCGACACCTCTGCGCCGACCCTGGTCATCACCGACGACGAGCCGGCCACCACGGCCGACGTCCTCGGCGGGGACATCGTCTACACCTTCACCTTCAACGAGGCGGTGACGGGCTTCGACGCCGCCGACGTGAGCGTGACCGGTGGCGCCAAGGGCTTGTTCACGGCCGTCAACGCCACGACCTACACCTTGGCCGTCACGCCGACGGCGAACTTCCTGGGCGACCTCACGGTGAGCGTCGGCGCGGGCGCGGCCATCGACACCGCGGGCAATGCCAGCGCCGCCGCGCCGACCAGCACGCAGGCGGTGGACATGCGGACCTCGGCCTATGTCGGCACCGCCGGCAGCGACAACCTCATCGGCACGACGGGCGCCGAGGTCATGGTCGGCGGCCCAGGGGACGACTTCTTCGACGGCAACGGCGGCGCCGACGTGATGTACGGCGGCACGGGCAACGACAACTTCCTGCTCGATGCCGCGCAGGTGGCGGCGCTGAGCGTCGCGGGGACGACTGCCCGGATCGACGGCGGCGCCGGCATCGACCGGCTGGAGGTCTTCGGCAGCGGCTTCGCGCTGGATTTCACGCTCATCGACGCCGGTGTCGTCCGCGACGTCGAGAAGATCCACCTCGGCACCGGAGGCGGGCCGCTGAAGATCACCGCCGCCGACGTGCTCGGCCTGTCCGGCATGCACTGGGACGTGGACGGCAACCCATCGACGGTGGACGCGCTGGGCCAGTTGATGGTCTCGGGCGACGGTACCCATCAGGTGCAACTGGCCGACGGCGGCTGGGTCAACACCTCCACCTACGCCGAGGGCGGTACCACCTACCAGGTCTGGACCGACGCCGACGAGCGAGCCCAATTGCTCGTCGGGCCCGGCATTTCCGTGGTGTTGCCGTGATTCTTTCTTGAAGGATGGAAAGGGATTTCATGTCGAATCTGACCGCGATCATCCAGAGCGTGGGTGGTGTCACCAACCATGTGGCCCACGAGGGCTTCACCCGGCACACCGGCACGCGCCCGCTGGTGGGCACGCTGAACCGGTCGCTGGCAAGCGGAGAGGTGCTGAACGTCTACGACGGCAGCACCTTGCTGGGGCAGGCGGTCGTGGCCGGCACGCACTGGGCGTACTCCGATCGCCGAAGCCTGAGCGACGGGCAGACCGTGTCCTATTCGGCACGGCTGTCGGGCACCTCGAACCCGGGGCCGGCCTACCGATTCACGGTCGACACCACCCCGCCGCCCGCGCCGACGATCGCCAGCGTCATCGACGACGTGGGCGCGGTGCAGGGCGAGGTGGCCCGTGGCGGCACGACGGACGACACACGGCTGCGCATCCGCGTCGGCCTCTCCCAGGCCCACCAGGCCGGCGGGAAGCTGATGCTCTTCGACGGCGCGACCACGCTGGGGCAGGAGGTGGTGCTTGAAGCGCAGGACATCCAGCGGGGCTGGAAGGAAGTCCACACCCCGACCTTGCGTGCGGGCGCGGCCTACCAGTTGAAGGCGGTCGTCACCGATCTGGCGGGCAACACGGCCGAGAGCGGCACGCACGCGGTCAACATCGCCGCGACGGTGCGCAACGCCCCGCGCATCGCGCATGTGACCGACAACTTCGGGAAGGTGCAGGGCAACCTGCTCAGCGGCGCGACCACGGATGACAAGTTCCTGGACGTCCGCATGGACCTGACCGGCACGAACGCGGTGGCGGGCGACCGCTTCCGGCTGCTGAGCGGTGACCAGTTGGTGGCGCAGGGGACGCTGACCGCAGCGGACATCGCCGCCGGGCTGAAGATGGTGGCCCAGGGCGGGCTGGCCGATGGGGTGACGCATGCGCTGCGGGCCGTTGTCGACCCACGCATCCGGGTCGACAACGGCGTTCCCGTGTTCGCCAACGGGCCGGCCAGCGACGCGTTCAACATCACCGTCGAGACCAAGGCACCGGTCATCGTGCGCGTCACCGACGATTTCGGCGCGATCAAGGGCGCGGTGGTCGACGGCCGCGTGACCGACGACCGCGACCTGACCGTGCGGGTCGGCCTCTGGCAGACGGATGCGGTCGCGGGCAACACGCTGCGGATGTTCGTCCGGCATGACGGCGTCACTACGGTCTCTCCCACGTACACCGTGACGTCGGGCGACCTGGCCGTGGGGTTCAAGGACGTCGCGCTGCCGACGCTGAGCGGATCCACCGGCTTCGAGTTGACGGCCCGCATCGAGCATCCGGGCTTCGAAGGCGCGGAGAGCTCCCCGCACCGCTTCACGCTCGACACCGTTGCGCCCAACAGCCCGGCGGATGTGGTTTTGCTCGATGACGTCGGCCCCGTCACAGGGGCCGTGGCTGCCAACGGCCGGACGGATGACCAGGAGCTGCTGGTCCGCGTCGCGCTGTCGGGCACGAATGCCGTGGCGGGTGATTCCGTCGTGCTGATGGACGGCGAGCGGCGGATCGCGATGGCGCGGATCGAGACCGGCGACGTCCAGGCCCAGGTCAAGGAACTCGCGACGCCGAGGCTGCTCGCCGGCGCGACCTACAACCTGTCGGCCCGCCTCGTCGACGTGGCCGGCAACTTCAGCGCCTCCTCCAGCGTCACCCGCTTCACCGTCGACACCACCGCGCCGAACGCGCCGACCATCGTCGAAGTGATCGACGACGTGGGCACGGTGCAGGGGGCGGTGGAAACCGTGACCGACGACACCCAGCTCCAGGTGCGCGTCAAGGTGTCCGGCACGAACGCGGTGGCGGGTGACCGGGTCGAGCTGATCGACCGCACCAACGTGTCGGCGCCCGTGCTGATGCGCTCCCGGGTGCTGACCGCCGACGACGTCAACAACGCAGGCCACGTCGATCTGTCGACGACGGTGCTGTCGGGCGGCACGGGCCCGACCGGCCGACAGGTCGTGTTGATGGCCCAGATCGTCGATGCGGCCGGCAACCGCAGCACCGCTGCCACGCGCACTGTCACGGTGGATGCCGTGGCGCCCAACGCGCCGAGCATCACGAGCGTCACCGACGACGTCGGCCGGGTGCAGGGCGCGGTGTCGGGCAGCAACGGCCAGACCGACGACCTGCGGCCGGTGGTGCGCGTCAGCCTTGCGAACACGAACGTGGTCGCGGGCGACACACTGCGCCTGTTCAACGGCCACTCGGCGCTGACCGAGGCCGTGACCCTGACGGCCACGGAGGTGACGAACCGCTGGGTGGACCTGACCCCGTCTTTGGTGGTCAACACCACCTACCGCTTGAATGCCCGCATCACCGATCGTGCGGGCAACCAGAGCGCTGCCAGCGCCGAGCACCACTTCACCACGATGGCGACGCTGGCGCCCGCGCCGAGCATCCTCAGCGTCGAGGACGACGTAGGGACGATCAAGGGGCTGGTGGCGAGCGGGGGGGTGACCGACGACACGCGCCTGCAATTGCGCATCGACCTCGCGGGTACCGGGGCGGTGGCGGGCGACCACGTGGAGATCTTGAACGGCACCAGCGTGCTGGGTCTGGCGCTGGTGAACAGCGTGGCCACGCCGTTCTCGGTGTCGCTGGACCTGCAGGCGGGTGCCTACGAGCTCAGCGCCCGGGTGAAGGACGCGAACCAGAGGGTCCGCACCGAACTCAGCGCCAGCCACGAGTTCACGATCGACACGACGGCGCCCGCCGCGCCGCTGGCGCTGCGCGTGGTCGACAACTTCGGGCCCACGCGGTCCCTCTCGCTGGCCAACGGCGCGTCGACCGACGATCGCGAGCTCTCTGTGCACTTGAGCCTCGTCACGGGCACCGGTGCCCAGGCGGCAAAGGCCGGCGACACCGTGATCCTGCGCGACGGATCCGTGGTGCTCGCGACCGTCACGCTGACCGGCGCGGACATCGCGGCCGGGGTCAGGGAGATGGTCACGCCGGTGCTGGCCGTGGGCAGGCGCCACGACCTCAACGCCGTGGTCGTGGACGCCGCGGGCAACCAGGGCGCGCAGAGCGTGACCCATGTGATCAACACCGTCCATCGCCTGATCGACGCGCCGAGCCTGATCAGCGTGCGCGATGACGTCGGGCCCTCCACCGGCCTGCTCAACGGCGGCGCGAGGACCGACGACGCCCATCTGGTGCTGCGCGTCAAGCTCTCCGAGACGAACGCCCAGGTGGACGATTTCGTCCTGCTCTACAACGGCGCGGACTCTCTGGCGAACTTCGCGCCGGTCAAGCTGATGCCCTGGGACATCGTCGCGGGCCACATCGACGTCGAGACGCCCTTGCTCGCCGACGGCAGCTACTCGCTGAGCGCCCGCATCGCCGACAACGCCGGCAACGCCACCCAGGCCAGCGCGGCCCACGCGGTCACGGTCGACACCTCGATCTGGATCGCGCGCGCGGCGCCCTCCGTCACCAGCGTCACCGACGACGTAGGCACCGTTCAGGGCCTCGTCCAGCGCACCAAGAGCACGGACGACACGCGACCCGTGGTGCGCGTCGACCTGACCGGCACCCGGGCACAGCCTGACGACCTGATCGTGCTCTACGACGACAGGACCGCGCTGGACAGCGGGACGCGCATCACCAGCGGGGATCTGTGGCTGGGCTACAAGGACGTGGAGACCCCCACCTTGAGCGACGGGGTCTATCCTTTGCGCGCCAGGATCCTGGACCGCCGGGGCAACCTCAGCGCGGAGAGCATGCCTCACACGATCTACGTCGATACGACGGTGCAGCCGATCGAGCGGCTGGCGCCGACGATCTCCTCCGTGAGCGACGATCACGGTCTGGTGCAGGGGGTCGTCGCGAGGAACGGGGTGACCGATGATTCGACCCTGACGGTACGGCTGTCGATCGCGGGCACCAATGCGGTGGCCAACGACTCCATCTTCGTCTACAACGGCGCCAACCCGACCCCGTTCGCGACCGGCATGAACATCGTGACGGTCGACGACATCCGGCGCGGTCACATGGTCTTCACCCTGCCCGGCCTGGGCGAGGGCAGCCACGCCCTGAGTGCGGTGCTGGTGGACAACGACGGGCCTCGGATGAGCAGCCGCAGCGCCGAGTACCGGGTCACCGTCGATCGACAGGCGCCAGGTGCGCCGAGGATCAGCGAGGTCTTCGACGACCAGGCCGGCGCCAACCTGAGCCCGGGCGCCCTGACGGAGGACCGGACGCCGCGCGTGACGGTCGACCTGAGGCAAACCCAGGCCGTGGCCGGGGACACGCTGATCCTGCGCTCGGGCACGCAACCGGCGCTGCTGACCGTGACCCTCGCGCAAAGCGACATCGACCTGGGCTGGAAGCAGGTGTCTACTCCCGCCCTGACCAACGGGCAGCGCTACGAGCTGAACGCCGTTCTCGCGGACCCGGCGGGCAACTGGAGCGAGGCCAGCTCGAGCCATGCCGTGGTGATCCAGCAGGCGCCCCCCAGCATCCTGAGCGTGCATGACAACCGCTTCGGCTTGCGGGGTCCGCTGCCCAACGGGGGCCTGACAAACGATGCGACGCCGACGCTGCGGGTGAGCCTGGCAGACACCAGCGCCCGGGCCGGGGACGCCGTGGTCGTGTTCGATTCGGCGGGCGTGGAGATCGGCTCGTACTCGTTGACGGCGGCGGAAGCGGCCGCTGGCGTGAAGGAGGTCAGCCCGACCCTGGCGGGCAACGGCACCTGGGGCTTGAGGGCGGCGATCCGCTACGGCACGGGCGCTGCGGCCTCCGTCGGCGCCCTGAGCGCGGCCCACACGGTGAACCTCGACACCGTGGCTTCCAACGCGCCCGTCATCTCCGATGTGGTGGGAGGCTCCAGCACCTCTCTCGCGCCGGGCAGCCGCAGCGACTTCGACCAGCTCCGGGTCATCGTCGGCTTCGCGGGCGACGCCTCGGTGAAGGCGGGGGATGTGCTGACCCTGCGCACCGGGAACACCACCCTGATGACGGCGGCCCTGACGGCGGCCGACATCCAGGCCCAGTTCAAGGTGTTCTCGACGCCGACGCTCGTGCACGGCAACCGCTACGACCTGAACGCCGTCCTCACCGACGCTGCCGGCAACCAGAGCACGGCCAGCGCGAGCCACGCGGTCACCATCAACCAACTCGCCCCTGGCGTCATTTCGGTGACGGACGATCAGGGCTTGACCAAGGGCGCGATTGCGTTCGCGGCCTGGACGGACGACGCGCGGCCGACGTTCAGGATCGGTCTGCAGAACACGAACGCCAAGGTCGGCGACAAGATCGCGCTGTACTCGGGCGGAGCCCCGATCAGCGGCGCGGAGTTCGTGCTGACGGCAACGGACCTGAGCGCTTCGCGCCGTTACAAGGACGTCGAGACCTTGCTCACCGACGGCTCCCGCTCGATCTCCGCCGCGATCATCGACCAGGACGGGAACCGAAGCCGACTGAGTTCGGCCTTCTCCGTCCGGGTCGATACCGTCGCACCCAACGTCGCCCCCGAGATCGCCTCGGTGTCGGCCGGTGGCCAGACCCTGGCCAAGGATGCCTACACCGCCCAGAAGTCTCTGAACGTGACGGTCACCCTGGGGACCGCGGCCCGGGAGGGTGACACCCTGACGTTGCGGGCCGGTTCGACCGAGTTGATCTCGACCGTCCTGACCAGCGCCGACATCGGCGCCGGGACCCGCACGATCGCCACGCCGACGCTGGTCGACGGCATGAGCTATGCCTTCAACGGCGTCCTGACCGACCGGGCCGGCAACCGCGGCACGGCCGGCGGCAACTACACGGTGAACATCGACGACACGCCGCCGAACGCGCCGCGCATCGTCAGCGTGACGGACGACGTGGGCCTTCTGAAGGGGCCGCTGGTCAGCGGCAGCACGACCGACGACGCCCAACTGGTGGTACAGGTGAGCCTGGATGCGTCGAACGCGGTCGCGGGTGACACTGTGCGCCTTTTCGACGGCAACACACCGGTGGGCAACGCAGTCACGCTGACCGCGACGGACATCGCCGCACACGCCAAGGACATCACGACGCCGGCGCTGGGCGCAGGACGCGCCTACCAGTTGCACGCGAAGGTCATCGACCGGGCGGGCAACGTGGGCGCTGCGAGCGATGCCTTCGCGGTCACGATCGACAGGTCGGCCCCCACGGTGACTGCCGTCAACGTGTACGCGAAGAACGGCAAGCCGCTGAACGAGTCGCAACTGCGTTTCGGCGAGGAGGTCATCGTCGAGGTGGTCTTCGACAGCGATCTCGTGCTGCGCAACGCGAACATCGCGCTCGATCAGTTCTCCCCGTCGATCCGCGCCTCGCTCAGTCCGGCCAATCTTGCCGGCCTGCCGACGCTTTCGATCAACCTGGGCGGGCAGACAGCCTCGATGTCGCTGGTGTCGATGGCGGAGACCGGTAGCGAGGCGGTGACGGAGAAGCTCATCTTCTCGTACACGCTCCCGAAGAACCAGACCGCGACCGATGTGATCTGGGTCGGCGAGAACGCGCTGTCGCTCAACAGCTACACGCTGCACGACCCCGCGGGCAATGCGGCGAACGCGAACCATGCCTGGGCCGGTGCTGGGGTCAAGGCGGCTTACGGCACGCCTGCCGACGATCTGTTCGTCGTCAGCCGGGCCGACCTGCAGGCGCTGTACGCCGGTGCAGCCGACGATCCGCTGGTTCGCATCGACGGCAAGGGCGGCATCGACACGCTGCGGTTGGTGGAAGGCGGCATGGTGCTGGACCTGACCCAGGTGGCCGAGAAGCGCCTGCAGGGCATCGAGCGCATCGACATGACCACGCCGACCTCCCCGACGCCTGTGGCCGACGAGTTGCGGGTTACTGCGGCCGACGTGCTGGACATGTCGCGGCAGAACGTCTGGAACGTGGATGGCAACGCCAACATAGCCGACGCCGTGAGCCAGCTCATGGTGACGGGCAACGCCACCGACCGCGTCTACCTCTCTGTAACGGGCGAGGGGGGTGGCGAGCCGGTGAATTCCGGCTGGACGCGCCGCGCGACGAATTTCCAGCACGAGGGTGTGGATTACCAAGTCTGGAACAGCGTAGAGGAGAACGCACAGGTGTTGGTACGGCTGAACATGCAGGTGTTCACGGGCGGATGAGGGACCTGCCGGGTGAGGGCGGGGCGTCCGGCGGTTTCCCGCCCACTCCAGGTTCTCTGCTTCTGCGCACCGGCTGCGGTCGGCGCGTCTGGCGCCAGCCGGTACAAAGAGTGGCCGCTGGACGAGGCGCTGGGCTTCAACGGGCCGGTGCAGTGGGTGGTAGCAGGCGTGGACTGGGACGATCGCATCTGGCTGTGCGACCGGCTGTGCGACGGCACCGAGGTGCGGGTGTGGGAGGCTTGAGGGGCGGATGATGGAGCGCAGGTCCGACACCGACGGGCCGCGCATCGAGTCGGTGCTCCAGCTCGGCTGAAGATCGGACGCGAATGCAGACTTTTTCCGGCTGATGTCGTGGCTCGTAGGCGTGGGATGATCCGTGGAAACGGAGATTCCAGATGAGCGACTGGACGGCAGGCTACATCACCGACATCGAGTACACACACGGCTACTACCCCGAGCTGAACCCCTTGCGAGTGCGGCTTGCGCTGCTGGGGGCCGGCCGTGCCTGCCCCGAGATCCGCACGGCCTGCGAACTGGCCTACGGCCAAGGGCTCAGTGTGAATCTTCACGCTGCCGCAGGCGCGGCTTCGTGGACCGGCACCGACTTCCATCCCGTCCACGCGGCCGGCGCGCAGGAACTGGCGGTCGCCAGCGGCAACGGCGCCAAGCTGCTGGACGATGCCTTCACTGACCTGGTCCGCAGAACGGACCTGCCGGCCTTTGATTTCATCGGGCTGCACGGTGTCTGGAGCTGGATCAGCGACGAGAACCGCACCGCCATCGTCGAGTTCGTACGTCGCCACCTCGTAGTGGGTGGGGTGCTCTACATCAGCTACAACACGATGCCAGGTTGGGCCGGCTTCGCGCCGATGCGCCACCTGATGGCCGAGCACGCCCGCGTCGTCGGCTCGCTGGGGGCCGGCAGCCTGGGTCGCGCCGATGCGGCCATCGGCTTCGCCGAGCGGGTTCTGGCCACCCATCCCGCCTTCGCGCATGGCAGCCCACAGGTGGCAGACCGCCTCAGGCAGATCAAGGATCAGAACCGGCTCTATGTGGCAGGCGAGTATTTCAACAGCCACTGGTACCCCATGTATTTCGCCGACCTCGCCCAGTGGCTGGAACCGGCCAAGCTGCAATACGCCGGCACAGCGCGGCTGATCGACCAGATCGACGGCGTGAACCTGACGCTGGAGCAGCGGAACCTGCTGCGCGAATGCGCGGACCCGATGTTCCGCGAGACCGTGCGCGACTTTGTCGTCAACCAGCAGTTCCGGCGCGACCTGTGGGTGCGCGGTGCGCGCCGTCTCAGCCCGCTGGAGCAGCGCGAGGCCCTGTTGGCGCAGCGTCTGGCTCTGGCCGTGCCCCCACAAGAGGTGCTGAGGAAGGTCATGACGACGCTCGGGCCGGCCACCCTGAATGCCGGCGTGCTCGAGCCCATGCTCGAGGCCATGGCCTCGCATCGGTCCTGCACCCTGGGCGACCTGGACCGTCTGCTCGCGCCGCGTGGCGTCGCCTTTGCCAACCTGGTCGAGATGGCGTTCATCCTCGTCGGCGTCGGTCAGTTGCAGCCGGCGCAGGACGAGGAGACGGTCGAGCGGGTGCGTCCAGTGGCGCAGCGGCTGAACGCGCGCCTGATCGCCAGGGCGCGCTCGAGCGCGGAGATCGCCCACCTGGCCAGTCCGGTCACCGGCGGTGGCGTGCCGGTTGGTCGCATTCAGCAGTTGTTTCTGGCCGCGCTCGAATCGGGCTCCGCCGAGGCGGATCGACTCGCGGAGGTGGTCTGGCGCATCCTGGCTGCGCAGGGAGAGCGCATGGTCAAGGACGGCCAGCGCATCGACGGCGCGCCCGAGAACCGGGCTGAGCTCACGCGCCTGGCGGCAGAGTTCATCCAGCACCGCTGGCCTGTGCTGAAAGCGCTGGAGGTCGTGCCGGCCTGAGCGTCTTCGCGCAATCCAGGACGGAGCGGCATCTCCGGGGCCCTTCGCGGGCGTCCAGCCGGTGCAGGCCCTCAACGGCTTGGAACGGTGACCGCCACTGGCGCGCGGTGCCTCACCGGTGTTGGTCGGGCAAGTGAGCCTCGGGCAGGAAGTCATCGATGTCGTCTTCATCTGCATCACATGGATTGCTGCAAACGGCGGTCCTGATCCACCAGCGGGGCGAGCTCGCCCAGGCGGAATCGATGTATCGGGCCGTTCTGGAAGGCGACCCCGGGAACTCGGATGCGCTTCATCTCATCGGCGTGATCGAGCACCAGCGGCACAGACATCTCCAGGCCCTGGAACTGATCGACAAGGCCATCGAGATCAGCCCACGCAACCCGTACTGCCACGTCAACCGCGGCCTTGCGCTGTTGGCCCTGAAAAGGTCGGAGGAGGCCGTCAAGAGCTTCGACGAGGCGATCCGCCTAAAGCCCGACCATGCTGAAGCGTTCCATGGCCGTGGCGACGCGCTCAGGGAGCGCGGTCGGTTCGAAGAGGCGCTGGTGAGCTACGACGAAGCGATACGCCTGAAGAATGGTCATGCCGAAGTGCTGCACAACCGCGGCAGCGCCCTCTTGCAACTCGGGAGACCCGCTGAGGCGCTGGCAAGCTACGAAGCAGCGCTGCGGCTGAAGCCTGGCCATGCGTTCTGGCCCGGCGTGGTGGCTTCCATCCGTGCGCGGATCTGCCAGTGGAACGGCCTCGACGAACAGGTGGCCCACATCGTCGACGGCATCCTCAGGGGCGAACCGCTGTCCTTGCCCTTTCCCCTTCTGGCGCTGGTGGACGATCCGCGCGTCCATCTTCTGGTCGCGCGTCGATGGGTGCGGGAGGAAGCGCTGAACTCGGGATCTTCGGGCCCGATCGTCGGAAGACGACGTGGGCGGAGGATCCACATCGCCTACCTGTCGGCTGACTACCACGACCACGCCACGAGCCATCTGGCCGCGGGGCTGTTCGAGTCTCACGATCGGGAGCGTTTCGAGATCACGGCGCTGTCGTTCGGCCCCGATCAAGGAGATGCGACGCGCCAGCGCGTCCGCGGGGCGTTCGACCGGTTCGAGGACGTGCGCGCCAGCAGCGATGTGCAGATCGCTCGGCGGTGCCGTGAGCTCGGCGTGGACATTGCGGTGGATCTGAAGGGCTATACGCAGGACAGCCGGCCGGGCATCTTCGCCGAGCGCTGCGCGCCGGTGCAGATCCAATGGCTGGGGTATCCCGGCACGATGGCGGCGTCCTTCATCGACTACATCGTGGCCGACCGGACGCTGATCGGCGAGGCCGATCTCGTGCACTACACGGAGAAGGTGATCTGGTTGCCCGACAGCTACCAGGTCAACGACCGCAGGCGGCCGATCGCGGACCAGGTCTTCACCCGGGAGGCATGCGGCCTGCCCGGGACGGGTTTCGTGTTCTGCTGCTTCAACAACAACTACAAGATCCTGCCGCAGACCTTCGATGTGTGGATGCGGCTGCTGCGGCGTGTGCCGGGCAGTGTGCTGTGGTTGCTCGAGGACAACGAGACGGCGGGGCGCCACCTGAGGGCGGAGGCGGCGGCGCGCGGCGTCGACCCGACCCGCCTGGTGTTCGCCCGGCGCATGCCGCTGGCCGAGCACCTGGCGCGCCACTGCCTGGCCGATCTGTTCGTCGACACCTGGCCGTACAACGCGCACACGACCGCCAGCGACGCACTGTGGGCGGGTTTGCCGGTGCTGACGCGGTCGGGCCGCTCGTTCGCCTCGCGCGTGGCGGCGAGCCTGCTGCGTGCAGTGGGGCTGCCGGAGTTGATCACGCACTCGGACGAGGAGTACGAGGAACTGGCCGTGGCGCTGGCAGGGCAACCCGCGAGGCTGCGGGCCTTGAAGGAAAAGCTCTGGGCGCAACGCCTGACGCATCCCCTGTTCGACTGCGAGAGGTTCACCCGGCACCTGGAGTCGGCCTACGTGCAGGCAATGGAGCGGCACTGGGCTGGCGCGGCGCCCGAGAGCTTCCTGGTCGAAGCAGTCGATCAGCGGGCTGGTCGCCACGCCTGCGAGACGCCTCGAACGCACAGCGGTTGACGACGCCCGATCCCGAGCGGGACGGTCATCGCGGTCCGAGTCCAAGCCTGTCCCACCGGACAGTATGCGCGGGCATGACGCAAGGCCCGTCCGTTCCGATCGCCGGGATCGCTCCCCGATCGGTCGGCCGATCAACGCCTCTGCGCTGTCGCGCCGCGCCGCGCCCGCGCCACGGCCTGGCCGAGTTCGATCACGGCCAGTGCGTAGTAGCTCGACCAGTTGTATCGCGTGACGACATAGAAGTTGCGGGTGCCCGCGACATAGCTCGGGTCATCGTCGCCGTTCTCCAGCGCGACCAGGGCCAGCGGGCCGTCGTGTCGTCGGCCGTCGCGTGACAGCAGGGCGCCTGCGGCGGCGAGCTCGGCGGCGGTGAAGGTGGGCACGATGTCGGGTTCGAGCAGGCGGGCCAGCGCCGCCGGCTCGCGCGGCGGGATCACGCGAAAGTGGGTGGGCATGCCGGCTTGCCAGCCGAAGGCGGCCAGGTAGTTGGCCACGCTGCCGATGGCGTCCACCGGGTTGGTGCGCAGGTCGACGTGGCCGTCGCCGTCGAAGTCCACGGCCCAGCGCCGGATGCTGCTGGGCATGAACTGCGGCAGGCCCTGTGCGCCGGCATAGGAGCCGACGAAGCTCGTGGCGTCGACTTCCTCGCGTCGGGCGATCAGCAGCAGTTCTTCCAGCTCGTCGCGGAAGAAGGCACTGCGGTCGCGCCGGCCGCTGGGGAAGTCGAAGGCCAGGGTGGCCAGCGCGTCCAGCGTGCGAAAACCGCCGGTGTGGCGGCCGTACAGCGTCTCCACGCCGATGATGCCGACGATGAGCTCGGCCGGCACGCCCCACTGTGCCTGCGCGCGCGCCAGCGCCTGCTCGTGCGACTGCCAGAAACGCAGGCCGGCCTCGATGCGGCGCGGCTCGACGAAGCGCGCGCGGTAGGCGCTCCAGTTGCGCGCGGTGCCCGCGGGGGCAGGCATGATCAGCCGCTGTACCTGCGGCAGTCGCCGCGCGGGCTCGAGTTGGGCCAGCACCCAGTCCAGCGCCATGCCGTGGCGCTGCGCGACGACCGTGGCGAAGGCGCGCACATCCTCTCGCGCGGTGTAGG
>CAZFVH010000097.1:13773-15675 GCA_964522465.1 uncultured Rubrivivax sp.
CCCAATGCGGGGCGGTCACCAGCGCCAGCGCCACGGCCGAAGCGCGGCCGGCAGCCGTCAGAGCACGCCGCAACCGGCGTCGCCAGCGACGCCAGGGCAGGGGTTTGGCGTCGGCCTGCGTGCCGTAGCGGGCTTGTTCGAGTGCCAGCAGCTCGCGCACCAGCGGTTCGGCGCGTGGGCCGAGGTGCGCGCGGGCCCGCTCGGCCAGGGTGCGCCAGCCTTCGTGCGGCCGGGCCGGCACGCCCAGGCGGTTCAGGCGCTGCGCCAGGTCGCGCTGCACGGCCGGCCAGGGCGCCGGGCGCGGCCGACGCCACCACAGCAGCGCCAGCGCGCCCGCCGCGAGCGCCGCGCAGCCGCCGGCCAGCACCTGCAACAGGGTCGTGGGCTGTGCGGAGGCCATGCCGAGCATCTTCATCAGCTCCGATTGTTGCCGCAAGCCGTAGCCGGTGACCCAGTGCCGCCACTGCCCGGTCAGGAATTCACGCCAGCGGCCGTAGGCCTCGGGCCAGCGGGCGTCCAGCGCCCCGAGCGTGCGCAGGAACAGGCCCGGTGGCGGGCGCAGCGCCGCGCTGTGCTCGACCCGTTCGGGCGCGACCGCGGCCGTCGGATCGACGCGCAGCCAGCCTTCGCCGGGCTGCCAGACCTCGGCCCAGGCGTGGGCGTGGCGCTGGCGCACGATCCACCATCCGTCCACGGGCGCCGGATCGGCGCCCTGGTAGCCGGTGACAATGCGCGCCGGCACGTCCAGCGCGCGCATCAGCACGACGAAGGCGGCGGCGTAGTGCTCGCAGAAGCCGCTGCGGCGGTCGAACCAGAACTCGTCGACGGCGTCGTCGCCGTAGGCACCCGGGTTGAGCGTGTAGGCGTAGCCACCGGAGGCGATGCGTTCGAGAACCTGCGCCGTCAGCACGCGGGCGTCGGCCAGGGCGAACCGTGGGTCCTGCCGCATCTGTGCGGCGAGCGCCAGCGTGCGCGGGTTGCGGCCTGGCGGCAGGTCGACGTGGTCGCGCAGCGCGACGGCGCCCGCCTGGAGGCCGTGGCGGGCGACCAGCGTGGCCTGCGCCCGCACCTGCACCACCCCCTCGGGGGCGCGACGCCGCCGCCAGGTCAGGTCGCCGCCTTGCTGCCACCCGGGGGCGGCAGCCGGGGGGCTGATGGCCAGCGGGCCCGGGGTCAGTTCGAGCAGGGGCAACACCGGTAGCGTGCCGGGCTCGAGCACGAGCTCGTAGCCGAGCAGTGGCTCTCTGACCTGAAGGTCGCGCGGCAGCGACTGCGCGGACGCGCGCGGTGCGGGTTCGTCGTCGCGCAGCGCGGGCGCCTGCCAGACCGTCCAGTCCTGACCGTCGAAGCGGCCGAGCACCGGGCCGCGGAAGTACATCGCCGACAGGGGCGGCGCCGTGCCGTCGAAACGCACGCGCAGGGCCACCGAATCGTCCAGGGCGAGATCGGCCAGCCCGCCCAGGCGCAGGGTGCCCGACAGCCCGGTGCGCGCCGAGGCCCCGTCGTCGGGCACGCTCCACAGGGGCCCCACGCGGGGGAAGAGCAGGTACAGCAGCAGGGCCAGCGGCAGGGCCGCCGCCGCCAGGCGCAGCGGGACGGCCAGCGCGGTGCGCAGCGGCGCGCGCCCTGCCGGCAGATGCGTCAGCGTCAGCAGGCCCAGCAGCCCGGTGGTCGCGGCCATCGCCCACAGCGCGGTCAGCGCCGACTGATCGGCCATGAAGCGCGCCAGGACGACGAAGAAGCCGAGGAAGGCCAGCACCAGCGCATCGCGCTGGGAGCGCTGTGGGCGTCTGTGGTCTCCCGATGGGGTCGAGTGCCCCGAAGACCTGGAAGATCCGGGAGGTCCCGAAGATCCAGAAGATCCAGAAGATCCAGAAGATCCAGAAGATCCAGAAGATCCAG
>CAZFVH010000097.1:15775-19695 GCA_964522465.1 uncultured Rubrivivax sp.
GAAGATCCAGAAGATCCAGAAGATCCAGAAGATCCAGAAGATCCAGAAGATCCAGGAGGTCCAGGAGGTCCAGAGGGTCCAGAGGGTCCAGAGGGTCCAGAGGGTCCAGAGGGTCCAGAAGGCCAGGAAAGCCGAGAAGGTCCGGCAGCGACCTGCCCGCTACCTGCCGCCGGTGCGAAGGCCCGGGACGGCCTGGCGCGGGCCCCGAATCCGCACTCCAGGGTTTTCAGCGCCAGCAGCAGGACCGCCAGCGTCAGGCCCGGCTCGCGGCCGACGAGGGTGCCGTGCGACAGTGCGGTCGCCGTCGCGCCGGCGACCAGCAGGCCCAGCAGCGTCCAGCGGCCGGGCAGCACCGATCGGCGCCAGCCCAGCGCGGCACGCCAGCCGAGCAGGGCCACGACCGTGGGGGCGAGCCAGGTGGGGCGGCTGGCCAGGTGCGGAGCCAGACACAGGGCGATGACACCCACCAGCACCCATGCATCGCGTCGCTCTCGCGCTCCTTGTGCATCGAGCGTAGGCCGTGAGTCGCCCGGGGAGCCTCCCGATGGCCCTCCCGGTGGCCCTCCCGATCGCTCTCCCGGTGGCCCTCCGGACAGCCCTCCGGACAGCCCTCCCGACAGCCCTCCCGACAGCCCTCCCGACAGCCCTCCTGGCGGCCCCACCGATGGCTCCACCGATGGCTCCCCCAAGGACCCGTCCGCGGGGCCGACCTTTCGCGGCCCGGCGCCGCGCAGGGCCGCAAGAGAACCCGGGCCGACCTGGCGCGTTTGCTGCCGCTCCGTCGACGTCTCGGTGGTCTGAGAGGGGGGGTTCATGACCACAGCGCCAGGGCCTGCAGCAGTCGCCGCCGGTGGGCCTCGCCGAGGCTGGGGGAGATGTGGCACCCGGGCAGTCGAAGGCCGCAGGGCCGACCCGTCTGGTGCGCCGCCTGCACCCAGGCCGCCAATCGCGACAGTCGAGCCTCGTCGTCGATGGCGCGTCCTCGGACGCCAGGGATCCGGGCGTTGTCGGTCACCCGCCGCGTAGCGTCGCCCTGGAAGGCTTGGCCGGCGGCGGCCGATGCCCCTGCCGCCTCTTCCCAGGTCAGCCACAGCGGCGGGAGGGGCGACGTCTCGACCAGGGGAGCGAGGTCGCGGCTGACCGGCTCCAGCGGCGCCGGCCGGCGTGCGAGGTGCTTCCAGGCGATCTCCCGCGGTCCATCGCCAGCGCGCCAGGGGCGCAGTCCATCGAAGGCCGCCACCGTTGCCGTGCCCGCCGACGACGGGTCGGTGTCCGCTGGCGCGCCGGCTGGGGCGGGAAGTGGCGGGGCGGGCTGCTCGGCGGCGGGCCAGACGAGCACTGCAGGCTCAGGGCGCCACACCGTCCAGGCGCGGAACAGACCGAAGGGGAAGCGCGACTCGACGACAACCGGCGGCAGGGCCTGCCAGCCCCGCTGCGACGTTGGCAGTGGCAGCCGCATCGTCGTCGTGGCGTCGGCCGGCAGGTCGAGGTCGAGCGTCTGGGCGGACAGGCGCAGGCGCAACCCGTGGCGCGCCGGCCCGGGGTGGTCGATCTCCAGCGCCAGCGTCGCGGGCGTGCCGGCAGGCACCGGGTCGATCGGCGCGAGGCGCAGCCGCAGCCCGCGCACCTGCGCGTGCGTCATCGGCATCGACACCAGCGCCACCGAGGCCAGCCCGAAGGTCAGCGCGTGCCCCAGCGCCAGGCGGTCGTTGATCGAGGCCACCAGCAGCACCACCAGCAGCAGTGCGAACAGCCATCCGGCGCCGCTGGGCAGGATGTAGACGTTGCGGTGCGTGGCCGCGTGCTCGGGCCGCCGGGGGGGACGCAGCCAGGCGCGCAGCCGATCGGCCGGGGGGCTCATGGCACCGGCACGGCCTCGACCATCGCCTGCACCTGGGCGAGGGTGTCGTCGCCGGTGCCGCTGCGCGGGCTGCCGGAGCCTGCAAGCCGCAGCCGGTGCGCCGCGACCTGGGGCAGCAGGGCCTGAATGTCGTCCGGCGCGACGTGGTCGCGCCCGTGGAGCAGGGCGCGGGCGCGCGCAGCGGCCAGCACGGCCAGGGCACCGCGCGGGCTCAGGCCCTGGGCAAACCAGCGACCCGATCGCGTGGCGGCCACCAAGGCCTGCAGGTAGTCCAGCAGCGCAGGCGACACGTGCAAGCGGCGGGCCCGATGCTGCGCCTGGCGCAGCGTGTCCGCGTCGAGCACGGTGGGCAGGCGCGCCAGCGCGTCGCGCCGGTCTTCACCGGCGAGCAGCGCGCGTTCAGCGGCCGGGTCGGGGTAGCCCAGGCGGATGCACATCAGGAAGCGGTCGAGCTGGCCCTCGGGCAGCGGGTGGGTGCCGTGCTGGTCCAGCGGGTTCTGCGTGGCGATCACGAAGAAGGGCTGCGGCAGCGCATGCGTGTGGCCGTCGACGGTGACCTGGTGCTCCTCCATGGCCTCGAGCAGCGCGCTCTGCGTGCGCGCGGTGGCGCGGTTGACCTCGTCGGCCAGCAGGACTTGCGTGAACACCGGCCCGGGCCGGAAGACGAAGTCGGCGGTGTCGCGCTGCCAGAGGCTGGTGCCCAGCAGGTCGGTGGGCATCAGGTCGGGCGTGAACTGCACGCGCGCCGTGCGCAGGCCCAGCGAGGCGGCCAGCGCCCGCGCCAGCGTGGTCTTGCCGACGCCGGGCAGATCCTCGATCAGGAGGTGCCCGCCGGCCAGCAGGCAGGTCACGGCGTCGGTCAGCGGCCCGCGCTTGCCCACGATAATCGTTGAAAGTTGATCGATCAGCGCCCCCAAGGCGCGGGCGGGGTGGTCGGCGGTCAAGGCGAGGGTCTCGGTGTTGCAACAGGGCTGCCGCGACCACAGGTCGCGGATCATCGGCGTCGGTCTGTGCGGTGTCGGTGTCGAGGCCGCCTGAGACAGCCATGCAGCCTCCCGCATCCTGCGGCAGCCATCGATTTCACACCAAGGCAGCACCATCGCATGTTGACGGCCTTTTTCAGCCCCCCGGAATGCCGCGCCCACGACATGGGGCGCGGCCACCCCGAGTGCCCACAGCGGCTGGACGCCATCCTCGACCACCTGCGCGCCACCGGCCTGGATGTGGCCTTGGACATGCGCGAGGCCCCGTCGGCCAGCGACGATGCGCTGGCGCGTGCCCACACCACCGGCTACCTTCGGGAGATCGACGCCCAGATGGGCCGCGCCGTGGCCGAGGGCCGGCGCGTGGCCATCGATCCCGACACCAGCGCCGGCCCGGACACCGGCACGGCGGCGCGCCGGGCGGCGGGTGCTGCGATCGCCGCGACCGACGCGGTGATCGACGGCAGCGCGGCCAACGCCTTCTGCGCCATTCGGCCGCCCGGCCACCACGCCACGCGCGACGCGGCGATGGGTTTCTGCTTCTACAACAACGTCGCGGTGGCGGCGCGGCACGCGCTGGACGTGCGCGGCCTGCAGCGCGTGGCGATCATCGACTTCGACGTGCACCACGGCAACGGCACCGAGGACATCGTCGCCGGCGACGAGCGCATCCTGATGTGCAGCTTCTTCCAGCACCCGCTGTATCCCTACAGCGGCGCGGTGCCTCGGGGGACGAACATGGTCAACGTCCCGCTGCCGCCCTATGCCGGCGGCGCGGCGGTGCGCGAGGCGGTCGAGCGGCAGTGGTTGCCGGCGCTGGAGGCCTTCGCGCCGGAGATGGTCTTCGTCTCGGCCGGCTTCGACGCGCACCGCGACGACGAACTGGGTCAAATGGCCCTGGTCGAGGCCGACTACACCTGGCTCACCCGGCAACTGATGGACGTGGCGGCCCGCCATGCCCGCGGCCGCCTGGTGTCGTGCCTGGAAGGCGGCTACGACCTCGGCGCGCTGGCGCGCAGCGTGGCCGCTCACCTGCGCGTGCTGACGGCGGCGTGAGCGCGCCGGTGCCGGGCGCG
>CAZFVH010000098.1:0-19641 GCA_964522465.1 uncultured Rubrivivax sp.
GCCATGCTGATGACCGCCACCCCCTCGCTGCCCGAGCTCGAGCGCGCCGACGAGTTCGTGCCCCGCCACATCGGCCCCACGCCCGAGGACGAGGCGCACATGCTCTCGGTCATCGGCGCGGCCTCGCGCCGCGCGCTGATCGAGGCCGTGGTGCCGCGCGCCATCGCGCGCAGCCGCCCGATGGCCCTGCCCGCGCCCGTGACCGAGGCCCAGGCCCTGGCCGAGCTGAAGGCGCTGGCCGGCCGCAACCAGGTGCTGAAGAGCTACCTCGGCCAGGGCTACCACGGCACGCACACGCCGGGCGTCATCCTGCGCAACATCCTCGAGAACCCCGCCTGGTACACGGCCTACACGCCCTACCAGGCCGAGATCTCGCAGGGCCGCATGGAGGCACTGGTCAACTTCCAGACCATGGTCTGCGAGCTGACCGGCATGGCGATCGCCAACGCCTCGATGCTGGACGAGGCCACCGCCGCGGCCGAGGCCATGACGCTGGCCCGGCGCAGCGTCAAGAGCAAGTCCGACACGATCCTCGTCGCCGACGACTGCCACCCGCAGACGGTCGAGGTGCTGCGCACGCGCGCCGAGCCGCTGGGCCTGCAGGTACGCGTGGGCGACCTGGACGCCCTGCTGGCCGGCGGCGAGGACTGCTTCGCCGTGCTGGCCCAGTACCCGGGCACCACCGGCCGGCTGCGCGCGCTGCAGCCGCTGGCCGACGCAGCGCGCGCGCGCCAGGGCGCGCTCATCGTCGCCGCCGACCTGCTGGCGCTGACGCTGTTGGTGCCGCCCGGCGAGTGCGGCGCCGACATCGTCGTCGGCACGAGCCAGCGCTTCGGCGTGCCCATGGGCGGCGGCGGCCCGCACGCCGCCTACCTGGCCTGCCGCGACGAGTTCAAGCGCTCCATGCCCGGCCGTCTGGTGGGCGTGAGCGTCGACGCGCAGGGTCAGCCGGCCTACCGCCTGGCGCTGCAGACGCGCGAGCAGCACATCCGCCGCGAGAAGGCCACCTCCAACATCTGCACCGCGCAGGTGCTGCTGGCGGTGATGGCCAGCATGTATGCCGTCTACCATGGCCCGCAGGGCCTGAAGCGCATCGCCCAGCGCGTGGCCGCCTACACCGCGGTGCTGGCGCGCGGGCTGCAGGCGCTCGGCCACCGCGTGCGCCACGCCGAGGCCTTCGACACGCTCACCGTCGAGACGGGCGCGCGCACCGGGGAGATCCTGCAGCGCGCGCTCGAGGGCGGCGCCAACCTGCGCCGCCTCGGCGACGGCGCGCTGGGCATCACGCTGGACGAGACGACGACGCGCGCCGACCTGGCCGCGCTGTGGGGGTGGTTTGCCACCCCCGGGCAGACGCTGCCAGAGGCGGGGGCTTTCGAGGCCGGCGTGGAGCCGCTGATCCCGGCCGCCCTGCGCCGCGCCAGCCCCTACCTGACGCACCCGGTCTTCAACACCCACCACAGCGAGACCCAGATGCTGCGCTACCTGCGCAGCCTGGCCGACAAGGACCTGGCGCTCGACCGCACGATGATCCCGCTGGGCTCTTGCACGATGAAGCTGAACGCCACCAGCGAGATGATCCCCATCACCTGGCCGGAGTTCGCGCACATCCACCCCTACGCCCCGGCCGGGCAGCGCGCCGGCTACCAGGCCCTGGCCGACCAGCTCGTCGCCTGGCTCTGCCAGGCCACGGGCTACGCCGGCATCAGCCTGCAGCCCAACGCCGGCTCGCAGGGCGAGTACGCGGGGCTGCTGGTCATCCGCGCCTGGCACCGCGCGCGCGGCGAGGGCCATCGCGACATCTGCCTCATCCCCGAGTCGGCCCACGGCACCAACCCGGCGAGCGCGCAGATGGTGGGCATGACGGTGGTCGTCGTGAAGTGCGACGCCCACGGCAACGTCGACATGGCCGACCTGCGCGCCAAGTGCGAGCAGCACAGCCAGCGCCTGGCCGCGGTGATGATCACCTACCCCTCCACCTACGGCGTCTTCGAGACGCGGGTGCAGGAGCTGTGCGCGCTGGTGCACGCGCACGGCGGGCGCGTCTACGTGGACGGCGCGAACATGAACGCGCTCGTGGGCGTGGCCGCGCCGGGCGAGTTCGGCGGCGACGTCAGCCACCTGAACCTGCACAAGACCTTCTGCATCCCGCATGGCGGCGGCGGCCCCGGCGTGGGCCCGGTGTGCGTGGTCGAGGACCTCGCCCCTTTCCTGCCCGGCCACGCCACCGGCGGCGTCGGCGGGCCGCAGTCTGTGGGCGCGGTCTCGGCCGCGCCGCTGGGCAATGCCGCGGTCCTGCCCATCAGCTGGATGTACGTGCGCATGATGGGCGCCGACGGCCTGCGCGAGGCCACCGAGACGGCCATCCTCTCGGCCAACTACGTGGCCGCGCGCCTGGCCGACCACTACCCGGTGCAGTTCAGCAGCGGCGTGCCGGGCCTGAAGGGCGGCGGCGTGGCGCACGAGTGCATCCTCGACCTGCGCCCGCTGAAGGAGACCTCGGGCGTCACCGCCGAGGACGTGGCCAAGCGCCTGGTCGCCTATGGCTTCCACGCCCCGACGCTGAGCTTCCCGGTGGCCGGCACGCTGATGGTCGAGCCCACCGAGAGCGAGCCCCTGGCCGAGCTCGACCGCTTCTGCGACGCGATGATCGCCATCCGCCGCGAGATCGCGCAGGTCGAGGCCGGCTACTGGCCGCGCGAGGACAACCCGCTCAAGCACGCCCCCCACCCCGCCAGCGTGCTGCTGGCCGCCGAGTGGACCCGCCCCTACACCCGCGAGCAGGCCGCCTACCCCGTGGCCAGCCTGCGCCGCCAGAAGTACTGGCCCCCGGTCGGGCGCGTCGACAACGTCTGGGGGGATCGCCACCTGTTCTGCAGTTGCGTGCCGGTGGGGGAACTGCATGAGTAGGCGGGCCGGCGGTTTTGGCGCGGGAGCTCAGGACCCATGACCGGTCCTTCAGCCGGAGGACCGCCTGCGGCAGGAGCGGGAGGCGACCGCAGGCGGGTTCGGCCCACGCCCCCTGGGGCCGTCAGCTTGGTCGCCTCGCAGTCGATCTGCATCGACGGCGGTGAAAGGAACCGTTGAGCGTCGACCTGCTCGCCTGCACACACCGCCCCATGCGGCGCCGTCCGCCCGATCGGCTACGCTGCGACTGATGCACGCCACCCCGGATTCCTCGGTCACCCGTGCCGCCCTTTGGATGGCCGGTTGGCTGACGCTGATGATCGTGATCGCCGTGGCGGGGCGCGAGGCGTCCCGAGAACTGTCGGTGTTCCAGATCATGCTGCTTCGCTCAGTCATGGGGTTTGCACTGCTGTGGCCGCTGGTGCATGCGTCGGGCGGCTGGTCCTCGGTCAGGACCGTGCGGCTGTCACAGCACGTGCTGCGCAACGGGGTGCACTACGCGGCGCAGTACGGCTGGTTTGCGGCGCTGACGCTGATCCCACTGGCACAGGTCGTGGCGATCGAGTTCACGATGCCGATCTGGTCGGCCGTCCTGGCGGTGGTCTTCCTCGGCGAACGCATGGGCGGTCGCAAGTGGTTCGCCGTGCTGCTGGGGCTGGTGGGCGTAGCGGTGATCGTGCGGCCCGTCGCGGGTGACATCGAAGCGGGACAACTGATCGCGCTGGCCGCCGCGGTGGGATTTTCGATCTCGGTCGTGCTGGTGAAGTCGCTGACCCGCACGGACTCGGCGGTGGCGGTCAGCTTCTGGATGCTCGTGGTGCAGAGCCTCATCGGGCTGGTGCCAGCGCTCATGGTCTGGCAATGGCCGTCTGCCGTGGCCTGGGGCTGGGTGACCGTGGTGGCCTTCTGCGGCACCTACTCGCACTATTGCTTCGCGCGGGCGATGAAGCATGCGGACGCCACGGTGGTCGTACCGATGGACTTCCTGCGCGTGCCGCTGACCGCACTCGTGGGCTGGCTCGCATACTCTGAACGGCTGGATCTCTACACCGCGCTGGGGGTGGGGCTGATCCTGGCCGGCAACGTATTGAACCTGATTCGCCGGCCGGCCAGCGGATGGGGTCTTCGGCGCAGGGGCTGAGCGGCCCTTCCGGCACGGGACGGGTCTGGCGGCTGTCGAACGGTCTGTCTCGGGGATTCGAGGGGGAAAACCATGGCAGGTCGCCCAGCCCCTCAAAGCTCAGGCAGCGTCGCTGGCGCACACCGAGCCATTCGCCGGGTGCAGTACCAAGCCGCTATCGCGGTGCACATCGCGGCCGCGAAGGCCGCCTGGAAGCCGAGGTATTCGATGATGAAGCCGCCTCCCACGCCGCCGACCACACCCGACAGGCCGTAGCCGAGCACGGTGTACAGCGCCTGCCCGCGCCCGCGCAGGCGGCCAGGGAAGAGGCGATGCACCATCGCGATGCAACTGGCGTGGTGGGCAGCGAAGCTGATCGCGTGCAGCGCCTGGGCGGGCACGACCAGCCAGGGATAGACCGTGGCCAGCGTCATCATCGAGAAGCGGATCGCGCTGACGCCCGCCACCAGTTCCAGCCAACGATGCAGGCTGAGCTTGTCGAACCAGCGGCCCTGCAGCCAGAAGAACAGGATCTCCACCCCCGCCGCCAGCGCCCACAGCGCACCGATCACGGCCCCCCCGTAGCCCAGCCCCACCAGGTACAGCGAGAAGAAGGCATACAGCACGCTGTGGCCGACGACGGTGAAAAAGGCGGAACCGAAAAACCACGCCACCTCGGGCTGCCGCAGCAGCGGCAGGACGGGGGGCGGCGCCTCTTCGTCCTGCGCCACCTCGCGCAACGTCGGCAGACGTAGCGCCGCACCCAACATCGCGAGATTCAGCACCGCCACCAGCCAGGGGAAGGCCCGCACACCCGCCTCCTCCAACAGCGCGCCACTGACGACGACCGAGCCGATGAAGCCGACCGAACCCCACATCCGGACCCTTCCGTAGCGGGCGCTGTTGAAGCCGCGCCGCGTGGTCAGCAGGCGAGCCAGCGTCGACTCGTGCAGCGGCATGATCGAGCTGTTCAACACGAAGAGCACGGCGGTGGCCAGCGCCACTGGCCAGAATCGTTCCACGAAGGCGAGAGACAGCGCGGACACGACGCACCCGGCGCTCGCCAGCCGGATCAGCTCGACCCGGCGCCCGGTGTGATCGCCGAGCCAGCCCCAAGCATAGGGTGCGAGCACCCGCGTCCAGGCCTGGATCGAGGCGATGATCCCGATGGACAGCGTGCTGAAGCCCAGTTCCTTGAACCACAGCGGCGCGTAGGGATTGAACAGGGCGATGGCGGCGAAGTAGCTCGCCGACATCAGCCCGAAGGCCGGCAGGTGGCGCAGCGGGTGGACAGGCCGCGCATCATCGACCGGGGTGGAGTTGCTCATCGGTCTGGGCCAGACACGATGGTGGCCCCCGCCGGGGACGTCGTGCGCGCCGTGTCCGAGGCAGGCCGTGGATTCAAGTCGGCCCGGCTCACAGGCGCCTCTCAGCGGGCGGCCGGGATCGGCGGCAGGGGCAGGCTCACGTCGGCGCACTGGGCGCGGTGCCGCAACGCATGGTCCATCAGCACCAAGACCAGCATGGCCTCGGCGATGGGCGTGGCGCGGATGCCGACACAGGGATCGTGGCGGCCGAAGGTCTGCACCGTCGTGGGCTGCCCCTGCCGGTCGATCGAGCGCTTTTCCGAGCGGATGGAGCTCGTCGGCTTGATGGCGATGGTGACCACGATGTCCTGCCCGGAGGAGATGCCCCCCAAGATGCCTCCGGCGTGGTTGCTCGCATAGCCCTCGGGGGTGAGTTCGTCACCGTGCTCGGTGCCGCGCTGGGCGACGACACCGAAGCCGTCACCGATCTCCACACCCTTGACGGCGTTGATGCCCATCATCGCCTGGGCGATCTCGGCATCGAGCTTGCCGTAGAGCGGCTCGCCCAGGCCTGCTGGCACACCGCGCGCCACGACCCGGATGCGTGCGCCGCAGGAGTCACCGGCTCGGCGCAGCGCATCCATGTGCGCCTCCAGACGTTCGATGGATGAGACGTTCGGCGCGAAGAAGGGGTTTTCGCCGATGTGGCGCTCGTCCTCGAAGGGGATCTCGATCTCGCCCAGGGCCGTCATCCAGCCGGTGACCGTCGTGCCCTGATGTTCACGCAGCCACTTCCTGGCAACAGCGCCGGCCGCCACCATGGGCGCCGTCAGACGAGCCGATGAACGCCCACCGCCCCGCGGATCGCGCACGCCGTACTTGCGCCAATAGGTGTAGTCGGCATGGCCGGGCCGGAAAGTGTCGAGCAGATTGCCGTAATCCTTGCTGCGCTGGTCGGTGTTGCGGATCAGCAGACAGATCGGGGTGCCGGTGGTCAGCCCTTCATAGACGCCGGAAAGGATCTCGACCTGGTCGGCTTCCTGACGCTGTGTCACGTGACGACTGGTGCCCGGACGCCGACGGTCGAGGTCGGGCTGGATGTCCTCGGGGGACAACCGCATCCCCGGAGGACAGCCGTCGATCACGCAACCGATGGCAGGGCCATGGCTTTCGCCGAAATTGGTGACGCGAAACAGTTCGCCGAAGGTGGAGCCCGCCATGATGGCGTTGATTATCCGGGAAGCACCGACCGCCGCGGCGGTCGGTGCCCCCGGCAAGCGCAACGCCACTGAGCATCCGCCATGCGCCCATCACACACTCTGCACACCCGACGCAGTCCGATCCTGATGCTGGCGGCCGCGCTGACGACGCTATCCACCTGGTGGGCTCTGGCCCGCAGCCCGCAGGATGCGATGGCGGGGCAGGAGGCGCAACGCTACATCGTGCGCCTGCAGGGCACGGGGGTGTCCGTGGCCGCGGCGTCTCAGGAACTGGTGCAGGTACACGGTTTGCGTCTGGGACGGACCTATGTGCATGCCTTCGCAGGGTTCTCCGCATCGATGACTGCCGCGTCGGCCGATGCCCTGCGGCGCCATCCGCTGGTGGCCAGCGTCGAGCCGGATCAGGTCGTCGGCATCGACGCCCGCACCGTCGACGGTGCCGCGCAGGGGATGCAGACCGATGCGCCTTGGGGGCTGGACCGGATCGACCAGCGCGCCCTGCCGCTTGACACGGCATATCGCTTCCTGCGCAGCGGACAGGGCGTGCGCGTCTACGTGGTCGACACCGGCATTCTGGCAACGCACGTCGACTTCGCGGGACGGGTGCTCACCGGCCACGACCTGGTGGGCGACGGCCGCGGCACCACCGACTGCAACGGTCACGGCACCCACGTGTCGGGCACCATCGGCGGCGCGCGCTGGGGTGTCGCGAAAGACGTGATGCTGGTGCCGGTGCGGGTGCTCGACTGCGCGGGCAAGGGACTGTTGAGCACGGTGCTGGCCGGCCTGGACCGTATTGCCGCCGAAGCCGGTGGCCCCGCGGTGGTCAACCTCTCGGTCAGCTCGTCACGGTCCGACGTGTTCAACGCCGCGGTGGCGGCGCTGGATGCGCGAGGCCTGACCGTGGTGGCCGCGGCAGGCAACAGCGCCGGCGACGCCTGCCAGATGTCGCCGGCGTCCGAGCCGACGGCGCTGACCGTCGGCGCAAGCACGGCGATCGACGAGCGCGCCGACTTCTCCAACCGGGGGCCCTGCGTCGACCTCTACGCGCCGGGCAGCGGCATCGCCTCCGCTTGGCACACCGCGGTGAACGCCGCAGCCATCCTCAGCGGCACGTCGATGGCCGCACCCCACGCCAGCGGCGTGGCCGCGCTCGCCCTGACGGCCAACCCGTCCGCCACCCCGGGCCAGGTGCGCCGGCACCTGGCCGAGCAGGCCACGCGCGATGTCGTGAGCGAGACTCCCCAGGGGGCCACCGCCAGTCTGCTGTTCGCACTGGCCTCCGACGCGCCCGGCGCGCGGACCGTGGGTCTCCATGCGCTGACCACCCAGGACGCCCCGCAGCAGCCGGACGGTCGCATCCGGCCACAGGTCACGGCAACCGTGCAGGCCCGCGACAGCGAAGCCTGGGCCGGCCCCGTCGCCGGCGCCACCGTGCGTGGCGTCTTCGAACCCGGAGGGATGGCGGCCTGCACGACCGACGCCCGAGGGATGTGCACGCTCAGCGCTTGCGAACTCGACAGTGTGGGAGTGGCGGGCCGGTTCACCGTTCTACAGGTCGTGGGCGATGGACTCGTCGACGATCCAGCGGCCGGCCAGAGAACCATCGCCGTGGCACGGTAAGCCTGCAGGAGCATCGGATCTCGTCTGGAGCGACACCCGATTCGCACCAAGGACCGGACCGCCCTGCCGGCCCTGGCACCAGACACGCCCGCGCGGCGTCGTTCAGGCGGGCTTCTCGCCGTCCTCTTCCGGCCAGTCGCGGATGTAGGCCTTGAGCATGCGGTTCTCGAAGTCCTGCGCGTCCACCACCGCCTTGGCCACGTCATAGAAGGAAATCACACCCATCAGGGCACGGTTCTCCATCACCGGCATGTAGCGCGCGTGGCGCAGCAGCATCATGCGCCGCACTTCGTCCATCGGTGTCTCCGGGGTGCAGGTCAGCGGCGCGTCGTCCATCACCGTGCGGACGATGGTGTGGCCCACGCTGCCGCCGTTGCGCGAGATCGCGTCGATCACCTCGCGGAAGGTGAGCATCCCCACCAGATCGCCGTGCTCCATGACCACGAGCGAACCGATGTCCATGTCGGCCATCAGCGTCAGCGCATCGGCCAGGGGCCGGTCCGGCGTCGTGGTGTACAGGGTGTTGCCCTTGACGCGAAGGATGTCACTGACCTTCATCTCGCCTCCTGTGCCAGCGCTGGCTTCGTCTTCGACTCAATATAGCCCACAATCCCACGACCGCGTAACCCCGGAAGGACCCGATGGCCGGCGCATCCGACCCCGCTTTCGACACCCTGGCGTTGCACGCCGGCGCGGCGCCCGACCCGGCCACAGGCGCCCGGGCGGTGCCCATCCACCTGAGCACCAGCTTCGTCTTCGACAGCAGCGACCACGCTGCCGCGCTGTTCAACATGGAGCGCGCCGGCCATGTCTACAGCCGCATCAGCAACCCGACGAATGCCGTGCTGGAAGAGCGCATCGCCGCGCTCGAAGGCGGCACCGGCGCCGTCGCCACCGCCAGTGGCCAAGCCGCACTGCACCTGGCGATCGCCACCATCGCCGGGGCCGGTTCGCACATCGTCGCCTCCTCGGCGCTGTACGGCGGCTCGCACAACCTGCTGCACTACACGCTGGCGCGCTTCGGCATCGAGACCACCTTCATCCCACCCCGCGACATCGACGGCTGGCGCGCTGCGATCCGCCCGAACACGCGGCTGCTGTTCGGCGAGGTGCTGGGCAACCCGGGGCTGGACGTGCTCGACATCCCGTCGGTGGCCTCGGTGGCGCACGATGCCGGCGTGCCACTGCTGGTGGACGCCACCTTCACCACGCCCTGGCTGCTCCAGCCCTTCGCGCACGGCGCCGACCTGCTGTTCCATTCGGCCACCAAGTTCCTGTCGGGTCATGGCACGGTCGTCGGCGGCGTGCTCGTCGACAGTGGCGCCTTCGACTGGGACGCCTCGGGTCGCTTTCCGGAACTCAGCGAGCCTTACGCCGGCTTCCACGGCATGGTCTTCACCGAGGAGAGCACGACCAGCGCCTTCCTGCTGCGCGCGCGGCGCGAGGGCCTGCGCGACTTCGGCGCCTGCATGAGCCCGCACACCGCCTGGCTGATCCTGCAGGGCATCGAAACCCTGCCGCTGCGCATGGAGCGCCACGTGGCCAACACCCGCAAGGTGGTGCAGTTCCTCGCATCGCATCCCCTCGTGGCTTCGGTGGCCTACCCCGAACTCGAGTCCCATCCCGACCACGCCCTGGCGCGCCGGCTGCTGCCGCGCGGCTGCGGCGCCGTGTTCAGCTTCGACCTGATCGGCGGCCGCGCCGCAGGCCGCGCCTTCATCGAGGCGCTGAAGATCTTCTCGCACCTGGCCAACGTGGGGGACTGCCGCTCACTCGTGATCCACCCGGCCTCGACCACGCATTTCCGCATGGACGACGCCGCGCTGGCGCGCGCCGGCATCGGCCCGGGGACGATACGCCTGTCGATCGGGCTGGAGGACGCCGACGACCTCCTCGACGATCTGGGCCGGGCGCTGAAAGCCGCGGAGCGTGAGCGATGAAGGTCGAACTCGACGGTCGTACCGCCTACGCCTACACCGGAGGCAAGGCCCTGGACGTCACACTGCCAGGCGTGGTGTTCGTGCATGGCGCGCTCAATGACCACAGCGTGTGGATCCTCCAGAGCCGCTACCTGGCGCACCACGGGTACGCCGTCCTCGCCGTGGACCTGCCGGGCCACGGGCGCAGCAGCGGCCCGGCGTTGGATGTGGCCGCGGCCGGGGCCTGGGTCGCCGCGCTCGTGCGCGCCAGCGGCCTGCGCCGCGCAACCCTCGTGGGACACAGCATGGGTTCGCTGATCGCCCTCGAGGCGGCCACCCATCTGCAGGACGACACGCACCATCTCGTCATGGTGGGCACGGCCTACCCCATGCGCGTGTCCCCGAAGTTGCTGACGATGGCTCGTGAAGACGCCTCGCGCGCGATCGATCTCGTCAATGCACTGTCCCATTCCACCCATGCGGCCCGGCCCTCCTGCCCAGGGCCGGGCTTCAGCATCCACGGCGGCGCACGCGCGCTGATGCGCCGGATGCAGCGCGCGGCCGAGCCCGGCAACCTCTTCGTCGATGACTTCGCCGCCTGCGACGCCTACGACGGGCTGGCCGAGGCCGCGCCCCGGCTGCGCTGCCCGGTCACGCTCGTGTTGGGCACACGCGATCAGATGACCTCACCGAAAGCGGTGGCACCCCTGGTGGAAAGGCTTCAAGCGCGCGTCGTCCATCTGCCCTGCGGCCATGACGTGATGGCCGAAACGCCGGATGCGCTGCTGCAGGCCCTGAGAACGACCTTGTCGTCGGCCTGAGCCGGGCGAGGACCGCCCGGGTGCCGCGTGGGTGCCGGGGACTGACGCCCGCACGACAGGCCGCGGGTGTCAGCCCAACAGCGCTGACAGCTTCAGCTCATCGAATCGAGCGCCACGCCGGAAGGCCTGGACGCGGGGCGACGGCGCGAGCAGCAGCCGGTCGATCAGCGGCGCGGCGGGGGTGATCGCCGGGTCGGCGAGCAGCACGCAGCGCGCCGGCCCCCCCTCGTCCAGACGGGCAACCCAGCCCAGAGCCTCGAACATCTCGACCAGCGGCTCGAGATCCAGACGGTCGCAGCGCAGTTGCCGGGCCAGCCCTTCGATCGTCGCGCCGTGCGCTGGCGTGTGTCGAGCCGCTTCGAGCAGGCTCAAGGCGCCCAGCGCCAGATCGAAACGGTCTCCGGCGCCATCCAGACGGGGCCGCAGCCTTCGCCCGAGGGTCGGCGCGTAGGCCGCCATCACCGCCCCCAGCAATACGACGACCCACAGCAGATAGATCCACAACAGCAGGATGGGAACGATGGCGAAGGCGCCATACACCGAATTGAAGGTCGGGACGCTGCCGACGTACCAGACCAGCCCGCGCTTGGCGACTTCGATGCCCACGGCGACGAAGAGCCCCCCCGCCCAGGCATGGGCCCAGCGCACCTCGGTGTTCGGCACGAAGCGGAACAGGCCTGTGGCAGCCAGCGCGAGCAGCAGGAACTGCGCCGCGTCGAAAAGCCGTTCCAGCCCACCCGGCACCGCAGACACCAGCCCGCGCGAAGCGGACAAGACGTACGACGTCAGCGTCAGGCTCGCGCCGAGGAACAGCGGGCCGAGCGTCAGCGCGGCCCAATACACCAACAGGCGCTGCGCATAAGGCCGCGGGCGACGCACCCGCCACAGCGCGTTGAGTGTGCGGTCGATGGTCATCAGCAACGCCAGCGCGGACACACCGAGCACCACCAAGCCCAGCGCGCCGATCTTCGTGGCGTTGCCGGCGAAGCGGGTCAATGCCGCCATCACGGGCCGCGCCACGTTGTCGGGCACCAGGTTCTGCAGCAGCAGCTTCTCCACCGCCCCCTGGAACGACGAGAACACCGGAAAGGCAGTGAACACCGCGAGCATCACCGCCAGCAGTGGCACCAGCGCGATCAGGGTCATGAATGTCAGGCTGCCCGCGGTGACCGCCAGACGATCCTCGACGAAACGATCGCGCAACCGTGCCAGCGTCTCGAGCCCACTCGGCGGCGACAGCTCCGCAGCGTGCCTGTTGTCACTGGGGTCCGCCAGCACCGCCTTCTTCAGGAACTTCATGCTGGCTATGATGCCAGCGTGAATGCCCTGCCCCCCGATACCGACGCATCCCCCGGCCCAGATCCGTCGCCCGCACCCGCCGATGCCTCCGCCCGCCACACGCGGGCCTTGGCCATGTTCTGCACGCTCGCCTTGATCGTGCTCGGGCTGGCCTGGGAACTTTGGCTGGCACCGACCGGGTCGGGCACGCTGGCGGTCAAGGTGCTGCCGCTGCTGCTGCCTCTGGCGGGGCTGTGGCGCTACCGGATGGTGACGTACCGCTGGCTCAGCCTGCTGGTGTGGTTGTACGTCTGCGAGGGCGCGGTGCGCGCCACGAGCGAGGGCGGACTGTCGCAGTGGCTGGCCGCAATCGAGCTCGCGCTCTCGCTCACATTGTTCGTTGCCTGCTCCCTTCACGTGCGAGGGCGACTGGCCCGTGCCAGGGCTGCGACCTGAGAGGCTGAGCCCATCCGCCGACCACGTCGGCATGCGCCGGCGTCCCGTACGCCCCCATTGCGATCACCCATCAGCGATGTCAGAACACCCCGCCCTCCAGCCCCTGCGCGACGCCATCGGCGCCACCCACGTCCTGACCGCAGCCGAGGACCGGGCTGCCTATGAGACCGACTGGCGCCGTCGTTGGCACGGTCGCGCGCTGGCCGTCGTGCGTCCGGGAAGCACCGAGGAAACCGCTGCGGTGCTGCGGGCCTGCCTGGCCCACCGAGTGAGTGTTGTGCCGCAGGGCGGCAACACCGGGCTGGTCGGTGGCGGCGTCCCGGACGACACGGGCGAGCAGATCCTGCTGTCGACCCGCCGGATGCAGGCCGTACGGGAGATCGACACCGACAACCTGACCATCACCGTCGAAGCCGGCTGCGTGCTGCAACAGGTTCAGGAAGCGGCCGCAGCGCGTGGTCTGTTGTTCCCGCTGAGCCTGGCGGCCGAGGGGAGTTGCACCATCGGCGGCAACCTGGCCACCAATGCCGGGGGCACCCAGGTGCTGCGATTCGGCAACACACGCGACCTGTGCCTGGGACTGGAGGTCGTGACGCCCCGTGGCGAGATCTGGTCCGGGCTGTCGGGACTGCGCAAGGACAACACCGGCTACGACCTGCGCGGTCTGTTCATCGGCAGCGAAGGGACGCTGGGGCTGATCACCGCAGCGACGATGAAACTCTACCCCCAGCCGTCCGCGACGCTCACGGCGCTGGCAGCCTGCCCCTCCCTGTCGGCCTGCGTCGCGCTGCTGCGCAGCGCGCGCCAACACCTCGACGCGGGGCTGACCGGCTTCGAGGTGATGAACCGCTTCAGTCTGGACCTGGTCGCCCGGCATTTCCCGACCCTGCCAAGGCCACTGCCCGACGCCGCGTGGACCGTGCTGATCGAGCTTTCCGAGCCGCAGGGCCCGGCCACGGCGCAGTCGAGGCTGGAAGCGCTGCTTTCGCAAGCGCTGGAGAACGGCCATGTCGCAGACGCTGTGGTGGCCTCCAGCCTGGCGCAGGCCCGATCGATGTGGCACCTGCGCGAGTCGATCCCGCTGGCACAGTCCCAGGAGGGTCTGAACATCAAGCACGACATCGCCCTGCCCGTCTCGTCCATCCCGGCCTTCTGCGAACGCACCGATGCCGCACTGGAGCGACACCTGCCCGGGGTGCGCCTGGTCAACTTCGGCCACCTGGGGGACGGCAACCTGCATTACAACGTCCAGGCCCCACACGGGGCGGACCCGGCTGTCTTCCTGCAACGGCACGAGCATGCGGTCAACGCCATCGTGTATGACGCCGTGCAGGGCTGCGGAGGCTCGATCTCGGCCGAGCACGGGATCGGACAGCTCAAGCGGGACGAACTTCCCCTGCGCAAATCCGGGGTGGCGCTGGCGATGATGCGCCAGATCCGTCTGGCACTGGACCCTCAGGGCGTGATGAACCCAGGCCGTGTGATCTGACAGGCCGACCTGAAAGCACCCTGACGGCGCTCGACACGGCTGTCGAGGGCATCGGCTGCGGGGTGGCCAGCGCGCCGGGCCGGGACGCTCATTGGACCGGCCCTTTCAAGGCAGGGGGTATCGGCAAGGCGAGAACCTCGATCCCTTCCTCGCGCAAGGCGTGACGCTCCTCGGCACTGGCCAGTCCACGGATACCCCGCGCCTCGGTCTCGCCGTAGTGGATGCGCCGCGCCTCTTCGGCAAAGCGATCACCGACATCGTCGGTGTTGGCCATGGCGTGGCGCACCGCCTGCAGCCACAAAGCCTGCAAGTCCGCCGGCACGGCGCCGGCGCTGTCTGGCGCAGGGCCCGCGGGAGCGGGAGCATGGGTGGGCTTGTCCGCCGGATCACGGGCGCCAGACAGGTTCAGACGCGGCGCACTGGGCATTCGGGTGATCACCCGGTCGCCGCACAACGGGCACTCGACGAGACCCCGACCGTTCTGCCCGAGGAAATCATCTTCAGAGCCGAACCAGCCCTCGAAGCCGTGGCCATGGGCGCAGCGCAGGTCCAGCACTTTCATATACGGATTATCCGCCCGCGCGGACATCCCGTCCCACATTCCGGCCGCAGCCGTCGACCGGCCGAGGCCATCAAGTCGCTGACAGCGCTGCTGCATCCTGCCAGCGCAGAGGCCAGCGGCCGTCGCGCCACTGGCGCCACCAGTGCGTGCCGATCAGCGTCTTGGCATCGGTCAGCTCGCCACGGGTCGCCAGCGATTCGAGATCCTCCAGCGGGCACTCCAGCACCTCGACGAATTCGCCGTCGTCCAGGCGCTGCGGCCCGGGCATCAGGCCGCGTGCGAACCAGATCTCGATGCACTCGGTGGCATAGGCCGCGGCGTTGTGGAACATGCCACCGCGAGCCCATTGCCTGGCGGTGTAGCCGGTCTCCTCGGACAACTCGCGCATCGCACAGGCCAGAACCGACTCTTGCGGATCTCGCTTGCCCGCAGGGTATTCGAGCAGAAGCTGTCCGAGGGGGTATCGGTACTGCCGCACCATGACGGCTCGCCCGTCATCGATCAACGGGATCACGGCCACCGCCCCGGGATGGACAACGTACTCCCGGGTGGCGGTCCGGCCATCGGGCAGCCGCACCACATCCTTGCGCACCTCCAAAAAGCCCCCCTGCAGCAGGGTCTGCGACTGCAGCAGCGTTTCGGTCAGATCCACCGCGGGCTCACGGGAGTTCAAGAGCAGCTCCGAATCAGCCGGCGAGCCGGCTCGAGCGCCGATACGTTGATCAATAGCGGACGCATCACGCCGCCAGCACGCGCGCAACCGCTTCCCGGCACAGATCGAGCAGTCCACCCGAGAGCGGACCCAGCAACAGCACGGCCACCCCATTGACGGCCAGCAGGGCACTGACGCCCGACGACCGCGGCTCGGGTGATGCCCCGGCAGGCTCGTCGAAGTACATCACCTTGATCACGCGCAGGTAGTAGAAGGCACCGATGAGCGCGAACAGCACTGCGACGACGGCCAGCACCAGATAGCCCGTGACCTGCGTGGCCAGCAGCGCCTGGAGCACGGCGAGCTTGGCGAAGAAGCCGACCGTCGGTGGGAGCCCCGCCAGCGAGCACATGAACACCAACATGATGATCGCCAGCCAGGGCCTGCGGCGGGCCAAGCCCGCAAGGTCGTCGATCTGGTCGCTCTCGAAATCGTCACGCGCCAGATACAGGATCAGGCCGAAGGTCCCCAGCGTCGTGAGCACATAGGTCACGATGTAGAACATCGACGAGCCATAGGCGTCCGCCACCAGGTCGGTGTTCCCACCGACGACGCCGGCGCTCATGCCCAACAGCAGAAATCCCATCTGGGCGATGGTGGAGTAAGCCAGCATGCGCTTGAGATTGCGCTGCGCGATCGCGGCGAGGTTGCCGATCGCCAGCGACACCACCGCCAGCACGATCATCATCTGCTGCCAGTCGGCCGCCATGCCCAGCAGTCCCTCGACGAGCAGGCGCACCAAGATGGCGAAGGCGGCCAGCTTGGGCGCGGCCGCGATCATCAGCGTGACCGCGGTCGGCGCGCCTTGGTAGACGTCGGGCACCCACATGTGGAAGGGGGCGGCTCCGAGCTTGAAGGCCAGACCCGCCATCACGAATACGACGCCGAGCACGAGCACTTCCTGCTGCGCTGCGCCCGAGGAAACCCGGGCCAGGATCTCGGGGATGCCCAACGTACCAGTGGCCCCATAGACCATCGACAGGCCATAGAGCAGAAAGCCGCTGGCCAGCGCGCCGAGCACGAAGTACTTCATCGCCGCCTCGGTGCTCATCGCATGGTCGCGCCGCAGCGCCGTCAGCGCGTACAGCGACAGACTCATCAACTCGAGGCCGAGGTACACCACCAGCAGATGATGGGCCGAACACATCACCGAGATGCCCAGCAAGGCGAGCAACGACAAGGTGAAGAACTCACCCTTGAGCAACTCGCGCGGGCCAAGATACGACTGGGCATAGGCCACGCTCAACAGGACTGCCACGCAGGCCGACAAGGCCAACAGGTGGCCGAGCATGTCCGAGACGACCATGCCGCCGAAGCCATGCGACGTCACGCCCGATTGCAGGTACACCAGGTGCATCGCCCCGACGATCACGATCGTCGTCTGGGTGAGCCAGTAGGTCAGGCGACGCGCCGGATCGGTGACCCACAGATCGACGACCGCGATCAGCAGCGCCATCGCCAGCAGCACGATTTCCGGAAAGACGACGAGCCAGTTCATCGCGTTCATGATTTCGGGGGCCCGGTCAGGGAAGCTTGCTGGCCGCCACATGCTGCAGCAGCTCGGTGACGGAGACGTGCATCACGTCGGTGAAGGGCTTGGGGTACAGGCCCATGGCCAGCACCGCCAACGCCAGCAGCGCCAGCATCCCGAACTCACGCGCGTTCAGGTCCTGCAGGTCCCGGACATGGTCGTTGGCCACCTCACCGAAGTACACGCGCTTGACCATCCAGAGCGTGTAGGCGGCGCCGAAGATCAGCGCAGTGGCTGCCAGCGCACCGAGCCAGAAATTGGCCTGGACGGTGCCGAGGATCACCATCCACTCGCCCACGAAGCCGGCCGTGCCCGGCAGGCCCGCGTTGGCCATGGCGAAGAGCACGGCGAAGGCGGCAAATCGCGGCATCGTGTTGGCCACCCCGCCATAGGCCGAGATCTCGCGAGAATGCACGCGGTCGTAGAGCACGCCGATGCACAGGAACATGGCGCCCGAGACGAAGCCATGGCTGATCATCTGCACCAGGCCGCCACTGACACCCAGCTCGTTGAAGACGAAGAAGCCCAGCGTGACGAAGCCCATGTGCGCGATCGACGAGTACGCCACCAGCTTCTTCATGTCCTGCTGCACCAGCGCCACCAGCCCGATGTAGATGACCGCGATCAGGCTGAGGGCGATCATCAGCCAGGCCCACTCACGGCTCGCATCGGGGGCGATGGGCATGGAAAAGCGCAGGAAACCGTAGGCCCCGAGCTTGAGCATGATCGCCGCCAGCACCACGGATCCGCCGGTGGGTGCCTCGACGTGGGCATCGGGCAGCCAGGTGTGCACCGGCCACATCGGGACCTTCACCGAGAAGGCCGCGAAGAAGGCGAAGAACAACAGCGTCTGCGCTGCCATCGGCAGCGGCAGGTCATGCCACGCCTGGATGTCGAAACTGCCGCCCGCCTGTCGGTACAGGTACAGCAGTGCCACCAGCATCAGCAACGAGCCCAGCAAGGTGTACAGAAAGAACTTGAAAGCAGCGTAGACACGGCGTGGCCCGCCCCAGACCCCGATGATGATGTACATCGGGATCAGTGTGGCCTCGAAGAAGACGTAGAACAGCAGACCGTCCAGCGCACTGAAGACGCCGATCATCAGGCCCGACAGGATCAGGAAGGCGCCCATGTACTGGTGCACACGGTCGGTGATCACCTCCCATCCGGCCATCACGACCACCACGGTGATGAAGGCTGTCAGCAGCACGAACCACACGGAGATGCCATCGACCCCGAGGTGATAGCGCACACTGAAGCGCTCGATCCAGGACAGGTTCTCGACGAACTGCATCGAGGCCGTCGAGACATCGAAACCGGTGGCCAGCGGAATCGTCACCAGGAAGCCTGCCAGAGCGCCCAACAGGGCCACCCAGCGGACCGTGTGCGCGTGCTCGTCACGGCCGGCAGCCAACAGCAGCGTCCCCACCGCCACCGGCAGCCAGATGGCCACGCTCAGAAGACCCATGGAAACCTCTCCAACGCCATCATCTCGTACACGCGCAAGACGCTCTCCCCCGACCTTCAGGCGGACCAGAGCGCCTGAAGATGCGGCCACAGACGCCAGGTCAGGAACCCGAAGACACCGAGAACCATCGCCAGCGCATACCAGGACAACAGACCGGTCTGCAACCGGCGCGCCCACCCGGCCACACGCGCCACCACCCAGGCCGAGCCATTGACGGCGACCCCGTCGATCAGCGCCACGTCACCGCCCTTCCATAGGCCTCGCCCCAGTTGCCGCGCGCCTGCGGCGATCACGTGCTCATTGATCCAGTCCATGTAGTACTTGTGCTCGAGCACGCGTACCAGCGGAGATAGCGTGCGACCGATGGCCGCCGGAATCGCGGGCTGCTTCAGATAAAACCACCATGCCGTGACGACACCCGCCAGCGCCAGCCAGAACGGCAAGGTCTGCAGGCCGTGCAAGGCCATCGCCCAGGCACCGTGGAAACCCGCCTGCAGCGCGCCCATGGCGCCATGCCGCGCGGCATCGACGAAGATCGCATCCGTGAGGAAGTCCCCGAAGAGCAGCGGCTGGATCGTCAGATAGCCGATGATCACGGACGGGACCGCCAGGAACAGCAGCGGCAGCGTGACCACCCACGGCGACTCGTGTGGCTCATGCACACCATGAGGTTCATGGTCATCGCCGTGCGCGGGGTCGTCTTCGGGCGGGTGCGGCTTGTGGCGGAACCGCTCCTGCCCGTGGAAGACCAGGAAATACATCCGGAAAGAGTAGAAGGCCGTCACAAAGACGCCGGCCACGACCGCGAAGGCAGCAAAGGCAGCGCCGGGCAACTGGCTCGCCTCGACGGCCAGGATGATGCTGTCCTTGGAGTAGAAACCCGAGAACAGCGGCGTGCCGATCAGCGCCAGCGAACCCAGCAGCGAGGTGATCCAGGTCAGCGGCATGTAACGCCGCAGCCCGCCCATGTTGCGGATGTCCTGATCGTGGTGCATGCCCATGATGACCGATCCGGCCCCGAGGAACAGCAGCGCCTTGAAGAAGGCATGCGTCATCAGGTGGAACACCGCGACGGAATACGCCGACACACCCAGCGCGACCGTCATGTAGCCCAGCTGACTCAGCGTGGAGTAGGCCACCACGCGCTTGATGTCGTTCTGGATGATGCCCAGGAAGCCCATGAACAAGGCCGTGATGGAGCCGATCACCATCATGAAGTTGAGCGCTG
>CAZFVH010000099.1:0-19475 GCA_964522465.1 uncultured Rubrivivax sp.
CCGGGATGCCCGCGTTCAGGAAGTTCATGCTGATGCCGCCGCCCATGGTGCCGGCACCGATCACGGCCACCTTGTCCACCTTGCGCACGGGCGTGTCCTCGGGCACATCGGGGATCTTGCTCGCCGCGCGCTCGGCGAAGAAGGCGTGGCGCAGCGCCTTGCACTCGGGCGTGAGCATCAGCGCCATGAAGGTCTCGCGCTCGTAGACCATGCCGTCGTCGAAGGTGCGCTTGACGGCAGCCTCGACCGCGTCCACGCACTTCACCGGCGCCGGGAAGTTCTTCGCCATCGCCTTGACGGTGTTGCGCGCGAACTGGAAGTACGCGTCGGCCTCGGGGTGGGCCAGCGGCAGGTCGCGCACGCGCGGCAGCGGGCGACGCCCGGCCACCTCCTCGGCGTAGCGGCAGGCGGCCTCGACCACGTCGCCCTCGGCCAGGCGGTCGAGCAGCTTCTGCCCCGGCAGTGCAGCCAGCACCTCGCTCTTGACCGGGTCGCCCTTGACGATCATGTTCAGCGCCGTCTCCACGCCCAGCACGCGCGGCAGGCGCTGCGTGCCGCCGGCCCCCGGGATCAGGCCGATCTTGACCTCGGGCAGCGCGATGTTCGCGCCCGGCGCGGCCACCCGGTAGTGGCAGCCCAGCGCCAGCTCCAGCCCGCCGCCCATGCACACCGTGTGGATGGCCGCGACCACCGGCTTGGGCGAGGACTCCAGCAGTTTGATCAGCGACAGCAGGTTGGGCTCGGCCACCGACTTCGGCGAGCCGAACTCACGGATGTCGGCGCCGCCCGAGAAGGCCTTGCCCGCGCCAGTGATCACGATCGCCTGCACCGTCGCGTCGGCCCAGGCCCGCTCCACGCCGGCGGCGATGCCCACCCGCGTGTCGTACCCCAGGCCGTTGACCGGCGGGTTGTTCATCGTGATGACGGCCACGGGGCCGCGCACTTCGTAGCTGGCGCTCATCGAGCGTCTCCTGGAGTCGGTGGAAATAGAACGGTCGTTCGATTCTAAGGAAGTCGGGCCGACCCCGAGGCCTCAGGCCGTCGGCAGCCGGTGGGCCTTGAACTGCTCGCGCAGCTTCATCTTCTGCATCTTGCCCGTGGCGCCCAGCGGGATCGCGTCGACGAAGGCCACGTCGTCGGGCACCTGCCACTTGGCGACCTTGCCCTCGTAGAAGGCCAGCAGCGCCTCGCGCGTCACTTCGGCGCCGGGCTTTCGCACCACCACCAGCAGAGGGCGCTCGTCCCACTTCGGGTGGCGCACGCCGATGCAGGCGGCCATCGCCACGGCAGGGTGGGCCATCGCGATGTTCTCGATGTCGATCGAGCTGATCCACTCGCCGCCGGACTTGATCACGTCCTTGCTGCGGTCGGTGATCTGCATGAAGCCGTCGGCGTCGATCGTGGCCACGTCGCCGGTGGGGAACCAGCCGTCCACCAGCGGGTTGCCGCCCTCGCCCTTGAAGTAGCCGGAGATGATCCACGGCCCCTTGACGTACAGGTCGCCGCTGGCCTTGCCGTCCCAGGGCAGCTCGCGCCCGTCGGGGTCGACGATCTTCATCTCCACCCCATAGACCGCCCGGCCCTGCTTGACCAGCACCGCCATCTGCTGCTCGGGCGGCAGCGCCTCCTGCGCGAGCTTGAGCGTGCACACCGTGCCCAGCGGCGACATCTCGGTCATGCCCCAGGCGTGAAGCACGGTCACGCCGTACTGGTCCTTGAAGGCGCTGATCATCGCCGGCGGGCAGGCCGAGCCGCCGATCACCGTGCGGTTCAGCGTCGAGAAGCGCAGCCCCGCCGGCGCCATGTGGTTCAGCAGCCCCAGCCAGACCGTGGGCACGCCCGCGGCCATCGTCACGCCCTCGCCCTCGATCAAGTCATAGACCGACTTGCCGTCCAGCGCCGCCCCGGGGAAGACGAGCTTGGCGCCCGTCATCGCCGCCGCGTACGGCAGGCCCCAGGCGTTGACGTGGAACATCGGCACCACCGGCAGGATGCTGTCGCGCGCCGACAGGCCCAGGGAATCGGGCAGCGCGCCGCCGTAGGCGTGCAGCACGGTCGAGCGGTGGCTGTAGAGCGCGCCCTTGGGGTTGCCCGTGGTGCCGCTGGTGTAGCACAGCGAGGCGGCACTCTTCTCGTCGAACTGCGGCCAGGCGTAGGCCGTGCCGTGCGGCGCGATCCAGCCCTCGTACGACACCAGGCCCTCGATGCCGGTGTCGGCGGGCAGCGCGGCCGCGTCGCACAGCGCCACCCAGTGCTTGACGGTGGGGCACTTCTGCCAGATCGCCTTGATCAGCGGCAGGAAGGTCATGTCGAAGCACAGCACCCGGTCCTCGGCGTGGTTGACGATCCACACCACCTGGTCGGGCGCCAGGCGCGGGTTCAGCGTGTGCAGCACGCGCCCGCTGCCGGAGACGCCGAAATACAGCTCGAAGTGGCGGTAGCCGTTCCAGGCCAGCGTGGCCACGCGGTCGCCGAAGGCCAGGCCCAGGCCGTCCAGCGCGTGCGCCACCTGGCGCGCGCGCGCCGCGGCCTCGCGGTAGGTGGTGCGGTGCAGGTCGCCCTCGACGCGGCGCGAGACGATCTGCGCGTCACTGTGGTGCCTGGCGGCGAACTCGATCAACGACGAGATCAGCAGCGGTTGGTCCTGCATCAATCCGAGCATGCGCAGTCTCCTGGCGATGGAAGTGTTGGTTCATGAGATGGCGTGAAGACGCCGCAGCGCCTTCACGCAGGATTCGCATCGGCGTCGACGGAGCACGGCCCGGTGCCAACCGTTGCGGAAACCGCCGCCCACCTGATTTTCCACGCCCCGGCGAGATCTCGAGGGCTGCCCGACAATCCAAGGCCTCGCGATGAATCGACGCCGGCCAGCGCCCAACCGATGAACCTCTTCCGACGACACCCGCCCGCGCACGCCCACGACGACCCACGCTATGAAGTGCGCAAGTCCGACGCCGAATGGCGCGCACAGCTCGATCCCATGCAATACCAGGTGGCTCGGCACGCCGCCACGGAGCGGGCCTTCACCGGACAGTATTGGGACCACTTCGCGCCGGGCAGCTACCACTGCATCGGCTGCGGTGAACCGCTGTTCGATTCGCTGACCAAGTTCGACGCGGGCTGCGGCTGGCCGAGTTACTGGGAAGCGCTGGCCCCTGATCGCATCGAGCGCGTGACCGACCACAGCCACGGGATGGTGCGCGTCGAGGTCCGCTGCGCCAAGTGCGGCAGTCACCTGGGGCACGTCTTCGACGACGGGCCGATGCCCACGGGCGAACGCTATTGCATCAACTCGGCGGCGATCGGTTTCGAGCCCAGCGGCGAGCAGACCAAGTGATCCACGACTCTGCAAACCGGGCGGCGGCCTCCATCCGCCCGACCACGGTCGAGATCGAAGCCATCCTGCGCGAGGCGTTCTCGCCTACGCGTCTGGAAGTCCTGGACGACAGCCACCTGCACGCCGGTCATGCCGGAGCGCGGGAGGGCGGACACTACACCGTGCGCATCCGCAGCGCGCGCTTCGCTGGGTTGAACCGCGTGGCGCGACACCGCCTCATTTATCATGCCTTGAGTGCCTGGATGCCTCGCGGCATCCACGCCCTGGCGGTCGATGCCGACGTCGGCGACCCGGGTTGACGATGTACGCCAGCTCAGCGGTCCCACACCGACCCCACCCTTCCCGCCGCCCTGTGCGGCCCTCCCCTCGCGAAAGCCGACCCACCATGAAGACGACTTCTCCCGCCCTGCGACTGGCCGCGCTGGGCCTGTGCGCTGCCTTTGCATGGCCCTTGGCAGCGCAAGCTCAGAACCTGGCGATCGTCAACGGCAAGGCCGTTCCCCAGGCGCGTGTCAATGCCCTGCTGGAACAGGTCAAGCGCTCGGGCCAACAGCTGCCGCCCGGCGCTGAACAGCAGGCCCGCGACCAGGTCGTGTTGCGCGAGATCTTCACGCAGGAGGCCGAGAAGCGGGGTCTGGCTGGCACGGCTGACTTCCGCTCCCAGCTCGAACTGGCCCGCCAGAGCATCCTGATCCGCGAGCTCTTCGAAGATCACCGACGCAAGAACCCGATCACCGACGCCCAGGCCAAGACCGAGTACGACAAGTTCAAGGCGCAGGCCGCCGGCACCGAGTACCGCGCACGCCACATCCTGGTGGAGAAGGAAGACGAGGCCAAGGCCCTGATCGCGAAGATCAAGGGCGGCGCGAAGTTCGAGGACGTCGCGCGCGAGCACTCGAAGGATCCGGGCTCTGGCGCCAATGGCGGCGATCTGGATTACGCCAAAGCCGACGCGTACGTGCCCGAGTTCGGTCAGGCGATGGCAGCGCTGAAGAAGGGCGAGATGACAGATGCTCCGGTGAAGAGTTCCTTCGGCTGGCACATCATCCGTCTGGAGGACACGCGCGACGCCGAGTTCCCGGGCTTCGACGAGGTCAAGGACCAGCTCAAGCAGCGCATGGAGCAGACGCAGATGCAGGATTTCCAGGAGAAGCTGCGCAAGTCGGCACGCACCGATTACAAGTTCGCCGAGTGATCGCTTGCGACCAGCCGGCCAGCCTCGATCCTGAGCTGGCGGTCGCAGCGCCGGGCGATGTCCCGGTCATGCGTGACGAGCACCAGCGTCGTGCCGGCCTCGCGATTCATCTCGAACATCAACGCCATCACGCGCTCGCCGGTGGCGAAATCCAGGCTGCCGGTAGGTTCGTCGGCCAGGAGCACCGCCGGCTCGACGACGAACGCGCGCGCCAGCGCCACGCGCTGTTGTTCGCCACCGGACAGCACCCGCGGGTAATGCCCCAGTCGTTCGCCCAAGCCCACGCGACGCAGCATCTCGGTGGCCTGCGCGCGGGCGCTGCTGCGTCCGAGCAGTTCCAGCGGCAACATCACATTCTCCAGCGCTGTCAGGTTGGGCAGCAACTGGAAGCTCTGGAAGACGAAGCCGAGCTTGCGCGCACGCAATGCCGCACGCTCATCCTCGCCGAGGACGAACAGGTCTTCGCCATCGACGAGCACTGTTCCTTCGCTCGGCGTGTCGAGTCCGGCGATCAGCGACAACAGCGTGCTCTTGCCCGAACCCGAGGCTCCGACGATCGCTGCGGATTCCCGGGTAGCGAGTGAGAAGTCGATGTCATCGAGTATCGTCAGGGTTCCGGTGGCGTCGGTGACGCGTTTGCTCAGGTGCCGGACGGCAATGATGGGGTCGGACATGCAGGAGAGGTCGGCAGGCGAGGTAGAGGTGACCGGCGGGGGCCGGAACGAAGGTTCGACCAGGACTCGGCGACTGTTGCCGTACGGGTGCGCATCTAGCGGCCGCGCCCTCGGAACCGCCACGTCAACAGCCCGACGCCTTTGGTTGATGCACTGTACCGCCCTCGGACTGTACGCATCGGCGGGGGCTCTCACGCCCGCACGGGGCTCAGGGTCCGCGCCGGTGGTGCTGGTGGTCGGTGACAGCCTGTCGGCCGAGTATGGGATCGCGCGCGGCGCAGGCTGGGTGGCCCGACTCGAGCAGCGTCTGCGTGAGCAGCGCATCGCGGCCACCGTTGTCAACGCCAGCATCAGCGGGGACACCACCGCGGGAGGGAGAGCCCGTCTGGGCGCGCTGCTCGAGCGCCATTCGCCCGCCATCGTGGTGATCGAACTCGGCGGCAACGACGCGCTGCGCGGGCTCCCGCTGGCCAGCACCCGAGACAACCTGGTTGCGATGACCCGCGCGGCCAAGGCTGCAGGCACGAAGGTGCTGATCGCCGGGATGCAGGTGCCGCCGAACTACGGTCGCAGATACGCCGATGAGTTCGCACGCTTGTTCGAACAGGTCGCGCGTGCCGAAGGTACGGCGCTGCTGCCCTTCCTGCTGGAGGGCGTGGCCAACGGGCCGGACGCGGAACAGATGTTCCAACCCGATCGCATCCACCCCACCGCGCAGGCCCACGCCCGTATCCTCGACAACGTCTGGCCCGTGCTGCGCCCGCTGCTGCCGGCGCCCCGCCGCCCGTGAACACCTCTCCCACCATTCCACGCCGGGCACTGTGGCTGCTCGTGCTGCTCACGGTCGTGTGGGGCACCAACTGGCCGCTGTTCCCATATGCCGTGCAGGAAATCTCGGTCTGGACATTCCGCGCCATCGCATTGCCGACCGCGGGACTGACGCTGCTGGCGGTCGCCCGTGCGCGCGGGCAGTCACTGAAGATCCCTCGCGAGGACTGGCCGACCGTGCTGGGCGCCAGCCTGTGCTACCTGACCGTCTGGAATGTCACGAGCACCTATGCGGCGGTGTTGCTGCCGTCCGGGCAGGCGGCGATCCTCGGCTTCACGATGCCGCTGTGGGCAGCGCTGATCGGCGTGATCGTGCTGGGCCAGCGGCTGTCCGGGCGCATGGTGCTGGCGCTGGCTTTCGGGGGGGCGGCCGTCATCCTGCTGATGTGGCGCAGCCTGCCGGCCTACGCCGACGCACCCGCCGGCTTCGCCCATGGTCTGGGCTCGGCCATCGGTTGGGCCATAGGCACGCTGATCCTCAAGCATCGCCCACCACGCGCCCCGGCCGCGGTGCTGACGGGCTGGCAATTGCTGGTGGCCTCGGTGCCCATCGTGGCCGTCGCGCTGGCCGTGGGTGAAGGCCCGTGGTTCCTGCCCTCCTGGCCCAGCCTGCTGGTCATCGCCTACATCACCTGGATGCCGATGACCCTGGGTAATCTGACCTGGTTCTCCATCGTCGGCTTGCTGCCGGCGCAGGTGGCGGGCCTGTCCTCGGTGATGGTGCCGGTGGTGGCGATGCTGTCGGGCGCGCTAATCCGCGCCGAGCCGCTCGGCCCGGTACACCTGACGGCGATGGCCTGTTCGGCCGTCGCTTTGTGGCTGGCGCTGCGCGCGCCGGCGCGCAGTCCACGGTCAGGCTGAAACAGCCGTCAGATCGAGACCTGCCAGGAGCCGACGCAGCCCCTGTTCATCGACCACCGGCACGCCCAGCTCGCGTGCCTTGTCGAGTTTGCTGCCGGCCTCCTCACCCGCCACCACACACCAGGTCTTCTTCGACACCGATCCGGCCACCTTGCCGCCGGCGCCCTCGATCAGCGCCTTGGCCTCGTCACGGCTGAGCGTGGGTAGCGTGCCCGTGAGCACCAGCGTGCGGCCGGCGAGCACACCGGGGGCCTGAGCCACCGCGCCGGCATGTTCATCCCACCCGATGCCCGCGGCGCGCAATTGCTCGACGATCTCGCGGTGGTGCGGCTGGGCGAAGAAGGTGTGGATGCTGCGCGCCACCACCGGGCCGACGTCGGGGACCTGCAGCAGGTCCTCCTCGCCAGCGTCCATCAGGCGGTCGATGCCGCCGAAGTGCCGCGCCAGGTCGCGCGCCGTGGCCTCGCCGACGTGGCGGATGCCCAGGGCGTAGATGAAGCGCGGCAGCGTCGTGCGCTTGCTGTGCTGCAGCGCCGCGACGAGGTTGGCGGCGCTGCGCTCGGCCATGCGGTCCAGCGCAGCGAGCTTGGCCACGCCCAGCGTGTAGAGCTCGGGCAGCGTGCGCACCAGACCGCCGTCGACGAGCTGGTCGACGAGCTTGTCCCCCAGCCCTTCGATGTCCATCGCGCGCCGGCCGGCGAATTGGAGCAAGGCCTGCTTGCGCTGCGCCGCGCAGAACAGGCCCCCACTGCAACGATGCTCGATCGTCCCGGCCTCGCGTACCACCGCGCTGCCACACACCGGGCAGGCAGGCGGCATGCGGAAATTCGGCACGTAGCCCGACCGGGGCGCCGGCACGCGGCCCACGACCTCGGGGATCACGTCACCCGCACGGCGCACGATCACGGTGTCGCCCACGCGCACGCCCTTGCGGCGCAATTCGAACAGGTTGTGCAGCGTCGCATTGCTGACCGTGGTGCCGCCGACGAACACCGGCTCCAGCTTGGCCACCGGCGTGAGCTTGCCGGTGCGGCCGACCTGGATGTCGATGCCGTTCAGCCGCGTGAGCTGCTCCTGCGCCGGGTACTTATGCGCCACGGCCCAGCGCGGCTCGCGCGTGACGAAGCCCAAACGTCGCTGCAGGTCGATGCGGTCGACCTTGTAGACCACGCCGTCGATGTCGAAGGGCAGCGCATCGCGCCGCTGGGCGATGCGACGATGGAACTCCACCAGCCCGACCGCGCCCTGCACCGTGGCGCGGTCGGCGCACACCGGCAGGCCGAACGCCGCCAGCGCGTCCAGCGTCGCGCTGTGGGTCGCAGGCTGCGGCCAACCCTGCACTTCGCCGAGCCCGTAGGCGAAGAAGCTCAAGGGGCGCCGTGCGGCGATCGACGGGTCGAGCTGCCGCACCGCCCCGGCCGCGGCGTTGCGCGGGTTGACGAAGGTCTTGTCGCCGCGCTCGCGCTGGCGTTCGTTCAGACGCTCGAAATCGTCGCGGCGCATGTAGACCTCGCCGCGCACCTCGAGCACGGCGGGCCTCGCAGCGTGAACGGCCTTGGCCGACGCGGACTCGTGCGCGGTATCGGCGAACAGGTCGGCGACAGGCCCGGGCGGCGCCGTACCGACCGACGGCGACGGGCATGTCGGTTCTTGCAGCCGTAGCGGCACCTGGCCGATGGTGCGGATGTTCTGCGTGACGTCTTCGCCGGTCTGTCCGTCGCCGCGCGTGGCCGCGCGCACCAGGATGCCGTCCTCGTAACGCAGGCTGAGCGCCAAGCCGTCGAACTTCAGCTCGACCGAGTAGTCCACCGGCGGGTCGCTCTCCCCCAGGCCGAGTTCACGGCGTACCCGGGCGTCGAAAGCGATGGCGCCGGCCTCGGTGGTGTCGGTCTCGGTGCGGATGCTGAGCATGGGCACGGTGTGCCGCACCGGCTCGAAGCCCTCGAGTACACGCCCGATCACACGCTGCGTGGGCGAGTCCGCCGTGCGCAGGTCGGGGTGCGCCGCCTCCAGGGCCTGCAGTTCGTGGAACAGCCGGTCGTACTCGGCGTCGGGAATCTCCGGCGCGTCGAGCACGTAATACAGGTAGGCATGCCGATGCAACTGCGCGCGCAGTTCTTCGGCGCAGCGGCTCGCGCGCACCTTGTCGGCCGACCCCATACCCGGGCGGTCCATCGTCAACTGAACAGGCGCCGGGCAGCGGCGGAGCCAGCGGCAAGACCACGCGCCTCGAGCGCGTCGTACAGGCGCTCCAGATCCTTCGCGATGCCGTCGAAGGCATGCAGCGTCAGCTCCATGCCCTGATCGTCGACCACCGCCGCCTCCATCTCGGCGGCCAGCAGGCGCGAGGTGCGGTGCCACAGCGGGAAGGGCTCGGCTTCACGTGGGGTCTGTGCGACATCCAGGCTGATCTGCACCTCTCGCACGACTGCCGACTGAGGATCGTCGGACAAGGCCGCCTGCGGATCGAAGGACAGCACCAGGATGGGCGGGTCGCCCTCTCCAGCGCCGGGCAGGACCAGCCGACCGGGCACCGCGCCAGGCAGGAAGCCGTGACGCGCACCGCACTGCTGCACGTAGCCCACGGACCAGGGCACCGCGCGCGCGCGCAGCACCACAGCCAGTTGCAGGTCACGCGGCGAGGCGAAGGCGTCGAGCTCGCGCGAGCGCGCCACCACCTCGATCATGTCGGGGAAGTCCGCCATCGAACCCACGCTCTCGGCGAAGGCCTGCACCTTCTGGACGAACTCCGAATACTCGATCTGGTTCAGCGGCCCGACCCGGTTGGCGAGCTGCACGCCCGCCTGGAACTCCGAGTAGCGCTGCCCGTGGACCGGGGTCTCCCAGTCGCCACTCTGGGCGTTCAAGCCTTCGATGATGAGCGGCTTGTGGCCAGCGCGGCGGCTGGCGGGCAGATGCGCCACCGCGATCTCGCCACTGACCGGCGCGTCCAGGGGCAAGGTGACGATGACATCGATCAACGCATCCAACCGCGTACCCTGGCGCGTCGCGGCCAGACGTCCGACGGGCAGGTGGAAGGACTCGTTGCCTGCCGGCGCGGCAGCCCCGGGTTCGCCCTCCGACGGGGCTTGCAGCGTGTCGAAACCAGCGTCGACGGACGTTGGCGGGCCGTCGAGCGAAGGCTCGCGCCGGGGCGGGGCCATCTGGCGCAAGGTGGCCAGCGGATCGGCCTGGCGCGGGCGCGCACGGCGGGTCGACCACCACGAATGCGCGCCGATGCCCATCAAGGCGACCAGCGCAGCCAGCGCCAGCGACAGGCTCAGGTCCATGTTCGTATCCCTCCGGTTGCGGTGTTCGCCATTGTCGTCATGCGGCCTCGGCCAGGCCGAGCGCCGACTCCATGTCCACGGCCACGACGCGCGAGACCCCCTGCTCCTGCATCGTCACGCCGATCAACTGCTCGGCCATCTCCATCGCAATCTTGTTGTGACTGATGAAGAGGAACTGCGTGCCCTGGCTCATCTGCGCGACCAGGCGTGCGTAACGTTCGGTGTTGGCGTCGTCCAACGGAGCGTCGACCTCATCGAGCAGGCAGAACGGCGCCGGGTTGAGCTGGAAGATCGCGAAAACCAGTGCGATGGCAGTCAGCGCCTTCTCGCCGCCGGACAGCAGATGGATGGTCGAGTTGCGCTTGCCCGGGGGCTGCGCCATGACCTGCACGCCGGCGTCCAGGACCTCGTCGCCGGTCATCACCAGCCGCGCCGCGCCGCCGCCGAACAGCGTCGGGAACATCCTCCCGAAATGCTCGTTGACCTGGTCGAAGGTCTGGCGCAGCAGGTCGCGCGTCTCGACATCGATCTTGCGGATCGCGTCCTCGAGCGTGTGGATGGCCTCGTTCAGGTCGGCGTTCTGCGCGTCGAGGAAGGTCTTGCGCTCGCGCGCGGTGCCGAGTTCGTCCAGGGCGGCCAGGTTGACCGCCCCCAGCGCCTGGATCTCCTTCTGGATGCGCTCGATCTCGCCCTGCAGACCCCACAGGCGCACCGCGCCGTCGGCCACCGACTTCGCCAGCGCGTCCAGATCGGCTCCCGCGGCCTGCAGTTGCTCGAGGTACTGCGCACCACCAAGCTGAGCCGCCTGCGCCTCGAGCTGCAGCCGCGTGATCTCGTCGCGCATGGGCTGCAGACCGCGCTCGAGCTGCAGGCGCTGCTCGTCGCCCTGGCGCAGGCGCGCCGAGAGGTCGTCATAGGTGCTGCGCGCAGCGCCGAGATCGGCCTCACGTTGCAGTTTCAGCGCCAGAGCCGATTGCAGGCCGGCCTGCGCCGCGGCATCGTCGAGCTCGCCGAGCTCCAGCTCGAGCTGGGTGCCGGCCTGCTGGCTGTCGCGCATCTGCTGGGCGGCGGTCTCGATGACACGCTGCAGTTCGCCCCGGCGGGCCTCCAGTGCGCGCACCTGGAAAACCGCCTCCTGCGCACGCCGCTCGACGACGCGCTGCTGTTCTCGCACCTGCGTCAGCCGGCGCTCAGCGCCGATCACACCGTCCTCGAGCGCGGCGTGTCGCTCCTGCGCCTCGGCCAGGGCGAGGTCCAGATCCTCGAAGCGGGCCTCGCCCGTCGCACGACGCTCCTGCAGGGCCTCGAGCCCGGCGTCGACCTCGGCGAGTTCGTCATCGATCTGGGCCGCGCGCGCCCGGCTGGCCTGCGCCTGCTGGGACAGGCGCAGCCAGTCGACCTGCAGCGCGTGGGCCCGCGACTGCGCCGCCGCGGCGTCCCGACGCGCCTGCGCAAGGCGCTGCTGGGTCTGCGTGGCGGCCGCCTCGGCCTGCACCAGGGCCGTGCGGGAGTCCTCGGCCATCAGCGTCTGGGCGCGCAGCGCCCGGTCGAGGTTCTCGATCTCCTGGGCGCGCGCCAGCAGGCCGGCCTGCTCGGAATCCGGCGCATAGAAGGTCACCGCATGCGCCGACACCGCGTGTCCCTCGCGCGTCACCACGACCTCGCCACTGGTCAGCGATCCACGTACGGCCAGCGCCTGGTCCAGACTCTCAGCGGTGCACACGCCGTCCAGCCAGTCCGTGAGCAAGGCTCGCAACGGCGCTTCGGCCAGACGCAGGCGGTCGACCAGACGCGGCCGCGCGCCGGGGCTCGACGGGCCGGGCGCAATCGGCGCGTCGAAAAAGGCCAGCCGTGCCGGCGGCGCATCGTCGGCAAAGGCACGCACCGTCGAGAGCTGGCCGATCTCCCGCGCGCTCAAACGCTCGCGAAGCACGGATTCCAGCGCCGGCTCCCATCCTGGCTCGATGTGCAGCCGGGTCCACAGCCCCGGCAGGGCATCCAGCCCGTGGCGGCGCAGCCAGGGACCGAGTTTGCCCTCGGTCTGCACCTTCTCCTGCAGCGCGCGCAGCGCCTGCAGACGCGCAGCGAGTTCGGACTCGCGCGCCGCCTCGGCATTGGCCTGAGCCTGGCAGGTGCGACGACGCGCTTCCAGGGCGGGCCCTTCGTCCTGCAAGGCCTGCCACAAGGCCTCCGCTTCCTCGTGGACCGCACGCGCCGCCTCCAGGTCCTCCTCCAGACGCTGCAGCACCTGCGCATCGGGGGCTGCCAGGCCGCGACGCTCGCCTGTCAGGCGGTCACGCCGGGCGCGCAACTGGCGCGACTGCTCGTCCAGGCTGCGGGACTCGGCCGCCAGTACCTGGATCTGCTGCTGCACCTGCACGACTGCGCCGCGCTGCGCCGTGGCAGCCGCCTGCGCGTCGCGCAAGGCCTCCTCGGCGGTGGGCACCTGCTCGGCCAGCACCTCGGCCTGCGCCTGCAGGGTCTCGCCCTCTTCCTGCGCCGCGTCCACCGTGTCGGCCAGACGGGAAAGCTCCACCTCGGCCTCGTCCTGGCGCCGCGCCCACTGCGCATGCTGCGCACGCAGATCGGCCATGCGCTGCTGCACCCGCTGGCGGCTGTCGACGACATAGCGGATGCGCTCCTCCAGACGGCTGACCTCGAGCGCGGCCTGTGCCAGGTCACCCTGTGCGGTGTGCAGCCGGTCGGCCGCGTCGTAGTGTGCCTGGCGCACCGCCTCGAGCCCCGCCTCTGCCTCGCGCAGGCCGGCGGTCTGCGCCTCCAGCGCGTTGGTCGCTTCGTCCACCGCCCGCGCCAGCCGCGCCTGTTCGGTCGCCGCATCCCGCTGCTTCAGGAACCACAACTGGTGCAGCTTCAAGGTGCCCTGGTCCTGCAAGGCGCGGTAGTGCCGCGCCACCTCGGCCTGCTGCTCGAGCTTTTCCAGGTTGGCGTCGAGCTCTCGCAAGATGTCCTCGACGCGGGTCAGGTTCTCGCGCGTGTCCTTCAGCCGGTTCTCGGTCTCGCGTCGGCGCTCCTTGTACTTCGACACACCCGCGGCTTCTTCGAGGAACAGACGCAGTTCCTCGGGGCGCGACTCGATGATGCGGCTGATCGTGCCCTGGCCGATGATGGCGTAGGCGCGCGGGCCCAAGCCGGTGCCGAGGAAGACGTCCTGCACGTCGCGCCGACGGACCGGCTGGTTGTTGATGTAGTAACTGCTGGTGCCGTCGCGCGTGAGCACGCGCTTGACAGCGATCTCGGCGAACGCGTTCCAGGCGCCTCCGGCTCGGGCATCGGCGTTGTCGAACACGAGCTCGACACTGGCACGACCCGCGGGCTTGCGCTGCGCCGAGCCGTTGAAGATCACGTCCTGCATGGACTCGCCGCGCAGCTCGCTGGCCTTGCTTTCGCCGAGCACCCAGCGCACGGCGTCCATGATGTTGGACTTGCCGCAACCATTGGGCCCGACCACGCCCACCCGCTGCCCCGGCAGCTGGAAGGTGGTGGGCTCGGCGAAGGACTTGAAGCCGGCCAGCTTGATCTGGTTCAAGCGCATCGGGAGGCGGCCGCAGGCCGGTTACAAGCCTTTGAATTCATTGAATAAATGCGCATCCTTCCAGTAGCGCATCAAGGCCGGGATGATACCATCGGCCCAAGTCTTCCCACCCCCTGCCGGCACGCCCCGCGCATGCCCTGCCGCCTCACCGATGCCCCAGCTCGCAGCGCTGTCGCCTCCCACGCCCACCGGGCAGTCGGCCCCGGCTGCGGGCGCCCTCCCCGATATCGCGACGGTCGCGCCTGCCGGAGCGCAAGCCGCCATGCGCCCGGCTTATCAGAAATATGCCGTCGAGGTGCGCGCGAGTCCCATCGACGGACAGGGCGTCTTCGCCGCCGAGCCCATCGCCGCGCGCCGCAAGATCGGCGAGATCCGCGGCGAGTCGATCAGCGTGGCCCAGGCCCGCATACGCGCCACGCGCAGCGAGCGCATCATGATCGTCGAGCTGTCACCGAAGAAGGCCATCGACTTCAGCCGCTCGGCCGACCCGATGCGCTACACCAACCACTCCTGCGCCCCGAACGCGCGCCTGTGCATCCGCCAGGGCCGGGTGGAGTTCTACGCCCTGAGCGACATCGCGGTCGGCGAGGAAATTACCGTGAACTATGGCGAGACCCATCACGAGGGCCGGTTGACCTGCCGCTGCGGGGCGGCGGGGTGCGTGGGGAGCTTGTGACACACGGCGACGTTGCCCCGCGCGGCGTGGCCGTCTTGCGTTCACCGCGGGCGCCTGCGTGACGGGCATCCTCATCGCCGATCTGGTCGCCCGCCGATGGGCTGGGCCGGTGGAGTACCGCATGCCGCGGAGTGCCCTGCCACTCATGCCCTTGCCGAAAAGAGACTGGAGGGGGGTGGTGTCTCACTCTGCGGCCAGGGCTGCGCCGAGCCGCTGAACCAAGACGGGCAGTTCGTCGTTGACCGAAGCCCAGAGCACGTCTGCGTCGATGTCGAAGTAGGCATGTACCAAGCGATTGCGCATGCCGACGATGGCGCGCCAGGGCACATCCGGCATCGCCATACGGGTGGGAGCCGAAACATGCGATGCCGCCTCGCCGACGATGGTCACGGCGTGCAGGAGCGCAAAACGCAGCATCGGGTCCTGTCCGAGTTCGGCGCGACTTCGCCCTTGCCGGAAGCGCAAAGCCTGCTCCGCCGCGTCTATCATGTGCCGCAGGCGGATGACGTCGGCCTCAGGAAGCGACATATTGCGGCTCTGCAGTGCGCACCACTTCCTCGCGGAAATAGCGGCTGAGCTCGGCGGGTGTGCGCAGATCGACCTTCTTCCCACCCAGATGCTCGGAGAGTTCGATCTCGATCTCCGCCATGTCGAAATAGGTCGTCCCGCTGTCCGGCTCGAACTCCACCAGGAGATCGATGTCGCTGTCAGGCCGGGCGGTGCCCTTGAGCTGTGATCCGAAGAGCGACAGCTTGCGAATGCGACGGCGCCGGCAGAGAGCGGCAAGCACGTCAGGTGCGATCGGCAGACGGGCTCCCATGGTCAGTCCTGCAAAGTCATCAAGGTCTTCATCGTCGGGCCTGTGTGTGTCACGAAGGATATCCTGTGGAAACGTCCGCCGGGTGCGCCCCCGCGTGATGAGAAGACGCTTGCACCGCCCTGCCCCCCAGCACGCGGGCCTATTCGCCCAGGGCATCGGCCTGGTGGCTCGCCACCAGAGACGGGGGCCGTCCGCGGGTGGCCGACGCGCAACTCCGCGAAGAAGGGTCGCCCAGCCCGGTGCTCAAGATCGAAGTCCTGCTCGCGCCTGAACTGGCGCCGAAGCGCGCGCTGCCAGACGCGGACCGCCGCAGACCCTGGCCTTGCGGCTGGAGGGCATGCGGTCGAGCGGGAGGATCTGACGGGGCCTGGACCACGGCGCCGGCGCCGCCCGCGGCCGCCGCCTGGGCCAAGATAATCCGCCCCCATGAACCCCCTCCTCTCCCGCCTCCACCCCTACCCCTTCGAGCGCCTGCGCGAGCTCTCGCGCGGCGTCGTGCCGCCGGCGCACCTGCGGCCGATCAGCCTGGGGATCGGCGAGCCGCGGCACCCGACGCCGCCTTTCATCGAGCAGACGCTGATGTCCTCGCTGTCGGGCCTGTCGGTCTACCCGGCCACGGCCGGGGAGCCGGCGCTGCGCGAGGCGGCCGCGGCCTGGGCGCAGCGGCGCTACGGGGTGGCGCTGGACGCGGCCACGCAGGTGTTGCCGGTCAACGGCACGCGCGAGGCGCTGTTCGCGCTGGCGCAGACGGTGGTGGACCCCTCGCGCCCCGGGGCCACGGTGGTGTGCCCCAATCCCTTCTACCAGATCTACGAGGGCGCGGCCCTGCTGGCGGGGGCCGACACCTTCTTCGCCAACAGCGACCCGGCGCGCAACTTCGCCGTGCGCTGGGACCAGGTGGACGACGCCACCTGGGCGCGCACCCAGCTCGTCTACGTCTGCTCGCCGGGCAACCCCACGGGGGCCGTGATGCCCTTGTCCGAGTGGGAACAGCTCTTTGCGCTGAGCGACCGCCACGGCTTCGTCATCGCCAGCGACGAGTGCTACTCGGAGATCTACTTCCGCGACGAGCCGCCGCTGGGCGCGCTGCAGGCCGCGCAGGCCCTGGGGCGCACGGGCTTCCCGCGCCTGGTGGCGCTGACGAGCCTGTCCAAGCGCAGCAACGTGCCGGGCATGCGCTCGGGCTTCGTCGCTGGCGATGCCGCCATCCTCAAGGCCTTCCTGCTCTACCGCACCTACCACGGCAGCGCGATGAGCCAGGTGGTGCAGAAGGCCAGCATCGCGGCCTGGCACGACGAGGCGCACGTGGCCGCCAACCGCGAGCTCTACCGCGCCAAGTTCGCGCGCGTCACCCCGATGCTGCAGCCGGTGCTGGACGTCGCCCTGCCCGACGCCGGCTTCTACCTCTGGGCCGGCGTGCCCAGCGGCGACGACGTGGCCTGGTCACTGGGCCTGCTGGCGCAGCAGAACGTGACCGTGCTGCCGGGCTCGCTGCTCGCGCGCCCGGCTCACGGCATCAACCCCGGCGCCGGGCGCGTGCGCCTTGCGCTGGTGGCTGGCACCGAGGAGTGCGTCGAGGCGGCGCAGCGGATCGTGGCGTATTGCGGGAGTCGCTGAGACGCGCGCCTTGGTGGTTCCATTCCTTGGTACCCTACGGTCGTGAATGCCACGCATCGCAAGACACTGGCGGCCGTCTTTTCCGAGCCCGCGCCGAAGTCTGTCGAGTGGAGGCGCATCGAGGCTCTGCTCGTGGCGGTCGGATGCACGGTGATCGAGGGCCAGGGTTCCCGTGTGCACTTCGAGAAGAACGGCGTCATCGCCAGCTTCCACCGCCCCCAGCCCGCCAAGGAGGCCAAGCCCTACCAGGTCCGCGATGCCAGGCAGTATCTGGAACAACTGGGGGTGAGGCCATGAACACCATGATGTACAAAGGCTACGCGGCGCGCATCGAATACAGCGAGGAAGACGGCTGCTTCGTCGGCCACGTCGCCGGGATCCGCGACGTCGTGGGCTTCCACGGCGACAGCGTGGCAAGTCTTCGCAGCGCGTTCGAGGAGGCGGTGGACGACTACTTGCAGGCCTGTCGGACCCTCGGCCGCGAGCCCAACCATCCCTACTCCGGACAATTCCGGCTGAGGTTGCCTCCGGAGTTGCACGCAAGGGCCGCCATGGCGGCACAGTCAGAAGGCAAGAGCCTGAACGCCTGGGTTTCGGAGGCGATCTCGCGCACCATGCGTGCCTGAACGACCCGGAGTCCCCTCCCTACAATGGCGGGCTTTGCCGGGCTGGGATGCGCACCAACCCGCAGCACCTGGGCGGTCGCAGCCTCGCTCGGCCTCCAGTGCCCGGAATACCCGCCCTCGCAGCACCAGAGGCCCGCGCCTTCATCCAATCCACCCCGCCCCTTCGCACCCATGAGCACCGCCCTCCAGACCACCATCGAAACCGCCTGGGACCAGCGCGCCGACGCCGCCGCGATCGCCCGTCCTGAAGTGCGCGAGGCCGTCGAGCACACGCTGGCCGAGCTCGACGCCGGCCGCCTGCGCGTGGCCGAGCGCCAGGGCGTGGGGCAGTGGAAGGTGAACCAGTGGGCCAAGAAGGCGGTGCTGCTGAGCTTCCGCCTCAACGACAACCGGCCGATTCAGGCCGGCGAGCTGACCTTCTTCGACAAGGTCCCCACCAAGTTCGCCGGCCAGTCCGAGGCCCAGCTGCGCGCGGCCGGCGTGCGCGTGGTGCCCCCGGCCGTCGCGCGGCGCGGCAGCTTCTGCGCCAAGGGCGTGATCCTGATGCCTTCCTACGTGAACATCGGCGCCTACGTCGACGAGGGCACGATGGTCGACACCTGGGCCACGGTGGGCTCGTGCGCGCAGATCGGCAAGAACGTGCACCTGTCCGGCGGCGTCGGCATCGGCGGCGTTCTGGAGCCGCTGCAGGCCGGCCCCACGATCATTGAGGACAACTGCTTCATTGGCGCACGTTCCGAGGTGGTGGAAGGCGTGATCGTCGGCGAGGGCTCGGTGCTCTCCATGGGCGTGTTCATCGGCGCCTCCACGAAGATCATCGATCGGGCCACCGGCAAGGTCCACATGGGCTACGTGCCGCCCTACTCCGTGGTGGTGCCCGGCGCCATGCCCGGCAAGCCGCTGCCGGACGGCTCCGCCGGCCCCTCGCTCTACTGCGCCGTGATCGTGAAGACCGTCGACGCACAGACCCGGTCCAAGACCGGCATCAACGAACTTCTGAGGGATTGATGGCCTCGATCCTGTCTGGTCCCGGCCTGCGGTTTCTCTACCGCAGCGAGGAGGGCGTCATCGACCGCCGCGTATGGTGGCTCGGCGTCGCCCCGCTCGCCTCTATGCTTGTGCTGCTGAACCTTGGGTGGCGCGCGCTCGCGCCCTACGCCGGGCGCGGGCTCGATGAACGCGCGTTCCTCGACCCGCTGACGCTGGCGGCCTACATCTATTTGATGGTCATGGCGTTTGCGACGATACTCATCGCGGTCTGCTTCGTCATCCTGTCGATGAAGCGACTGCGCGACCGGGGCCGCCCGCCGGGCCTTGCCGGTGCATTGCCCCTTGCCGCCCTGCTCGCAGGAGCCGGCGCGTGGCTTGAGCCGCAGGTGGGCGGCGGGACGGTGTCCACGCTGAGCATGGCCGCCTTCTCGTTCCTTGTGGTCGCTACCGTTTGGACCGTTGTCGAGATGGGCGTGCTGCCGGGGCGCGACGCCGAGGAGCCGTAGCGGCCCTCAACCGGTGTCGTCGAGATCATGGGGCGCGCGCGTCGCTAACACCTTGTCGATGCGCCGCCCGTCGAGGTCCACCACCTCGAAGCGCCAGCCGAACGCGTCCACCTTCTCGCCTGTAACGGGGAGATGTTGCATCCGGTCGATCACGAGGCCGGCGACGGTCTCGTAATCCCGCCGTTCGGGAAGGATAATGCCCAGCTGCTCCGCCATTTCGTCGGCGGACATCCAGCCAGCCAGCAGCCACGATCCGTCATCCCGGCGCACCGACGCGGGCTCCTCCTCCGCCTCCCCGGCGTGGAAGGCGCCGGCAAGGGCGTCCAGCATGTCGGACGGGGTGACGATGCCGTCGAAGTGCCCGTACTCGTCGTGCACCAGCGCCATAGGAACCTCGGACGTGCGCAACGTCTGAAGCGCATCCAGCGCGTCCATGGTGTCGGGGATAATCGGCGCCTCACGCATGAGGCGAGCGACATCGAGCCGTTCGCCGGCGAGCGCC
>CAZFVH010000100.1:0-19425 GCA_964522465.1 uncultured Rubrivivax sp.
GGGTCGTGCAGGATTCGAACCTGCGACCAACGGATTAAAAGTCCGCTGCTCTACCGACTGAGCTAACAACCCGTCCGCAGAGCCAAAGACTATATCACGTGCAGCGATCCCGCCGATACAAATCCGAGTCGGTCCGAACGCAGGAGATCATCGACCACCGTCGCTGCAGCAGTCATCGCAAACGCGGTGGTCACCATCACACTCGAGCCGTAGCCGCGGCAAGCCAGCGGTGCACCGGCCTCGCAGACAGGCGACTCCGGTCGGAGCACCGGCTCGCGTGAGAACACGCAGCGCACACCCATGGCGCCCCCCCGCGGTGTGTGGCCACCACGACGCAGACGTTGGCGCAGCGACGCGAGCAGGGGGTCGTGCGTGACCTGCGCGAGGTCGTCGACCTCGACCCGCTGCGGATGACGCTTCCCGCCCGCCGCGCCCACGGTCACGAAAGACACGCGCGACTCCAAGGCCCAGGCCGCGAGCGCCGCCTTGGCCGACACCTGATCGCAGGCGTCGACCAAGCCATGCACCGGCGATGGCAACAGGGCCGGCCAGTTCGATGGCGTGACGAATTCCTCGACGACGTGCACTGTGCATGCCGGGTGGATATCGGCGATGCGGTCTCGCAAAGCCAATGCCTTGCCCTGACCGAAGGTACGGCCGAGCGCCTGTACCTGCCGGTTGACATTGGACTCCGCCACGTGATCCATGTCGATCAGCACCATGGAGGCGACGCCGCAGCGCGCCAAGGCCTCGACCACCCAGGACCCGACGCCACCGAGCCCCACCACGGCCACGGACAGCGCGCGCAAGCGCGCATAGCCCTCCTCGCCATACAGGCGCCGCAGCCCACCGAAACGCCGCTCAAGATCAGCCGGCAGCGAGCCCGCCGCCATCGTCAGGTCCGAAGACGGGAAGCCGTCAACCCGCACGTTCGAGCCGCCAGATCTGCAGGCGAAGCGCGGCCCAGGCGCCCAGCACGATCCCCGCCCAGGCCAGGAAACTGCCCAGGGCCAGGGTCGACACGCCCGAGACGCCCTGCCCGATGGTGCAGCCCATCGCGGTCACGCCCCCCACGCCCATCAGAACGGCGCCGATCAGGTGCAGCGCGGTGTCCTCGGTGCCCGCGAAGCCTTCCCAGCGAAAGGTGCGTTGCCACAGCGCCACGGCGGCCGAGCCAAGCACCACACCCAACGGTGTCACCACCGCCAACGTGAGCATCTTCGTGCGGTCGCTGTAGAGGATCAGCCAGTCGATCACGTAGGCCATCGGTGCGACGAAGGTCAGCGATTCCATCCGACGGCTGTTGGTGGCGACGAAAGCCTCTTCGAGGGTGACCGGATGCTCGGTCAGGAAGCCCAGAGATCCGGACACCCACCAGACGCCGACCACCGCACCGCCAATGCCCAGACCCGCCAGGAGGATCTCGCCTCGACGCCCGTCGGCGGCGCGCAGCGACAGGAAGATGAGGACTGCGCCGAGCAAGGCACCAGACCCCAAGGCAAGCGACCGCGTGGGCAGGCCGAGCAAAGGCGACAAAAGGCTCGGAAGATCCTGACCTGTGGGCAGCGTCCAGGCGATGCTGTCCACGGTGGCCACCCGCCACACGCTGAGCAAGCCCCGCATCGTCGCGTAGGCGGCGAGTCCCATCACGCAGAACACGACGACGGCCTTGAGGCTGCCCCCGCCGATGCGCACCAGTGTCTTGCTGCCGCAACCCGATGCGAACACCATGCCGACACCGAAGAGCACACCGCCCAGGACGTTGGACGCCCAGATCCAGCGCGCGCCGGCGTAGATGCTGTGACGGGCCTCGATCCAGCCCAGCCCGACCATGGCGTTGAACCCGAGCATCGCCACACCGATGGCCATCGTCCACATCCGCATCCGTCCCCAGTCGCCGATGTTGACGACATCGGCCACCGCACCCATGGTGCAGAAATGCGTGCGCTGGGCGACAGCGCCAAACATCAGTGCGATGGCAAATGCGGCCCAGAGGACCTGGGTCGTGAGGATGGAGACGTCGGTGTCCTGCATCAGATAGGACCGGTCTGCGTGGACCCTGCGATGCCCGAGGGCAGGCCTGGCCCGACCGCCGCCAGGGTCAAAAGGCGCTGAGGTGGACTACCTCAGGCTGGGCAGTCGCTGCCGACCGACCAGCGCCGCTTCAGAGTTGGGGTAGCTCCTGATCAGGCCCTCGATGGTGCGACGGGCGCCGGTGCGGTCCTTCAACTCCAGCTGGCTGGTGGACATGGCCAGCATGGCGTCGGGTGCCCGGGGATGCTCCGGGGCATCGGCGACGAACTGCCGGAAGAACTCGATGGCGTCGCGGTGCGAACGCCCGCCGAAATGGGCACTGCCGATACCGTAGCGCGCAGCGTGGATGAAACCGCTTCCGGGGTATCGGCGCAACAAGGAATCGAAAGCCTGCACCGCCTTGTCGAAGGCGTTGGCCCGCAACAGGGCGACCGCCTCCTCGTACAGACGCTTTTCCTCCTGGACGGCCTGGAACTCCTGCCCATCCAGCGTGATCTTCAATGGCTCGAGCACACGCAGCCTGTCGTCGAAGCCGTTGACGGTCGCCTCGACCGCGCCGATCCGGGTGTCGTAAGCCGAGACCCGCTCAGCGGAAGCACTCGCACGCTCGGCCGCAGCCAGGACGCGTTCGCCGAACGCAGTCATCCGGCCTTCGACATCGCCGACGCGGGTATCGAGCGCAAACACACGCTTGTCCACCCCGTCGACACGTCCGTTCAATGCCAGATCACGCGTGGACGCCGCTTCCAGCCCGGACTCGAGTTCCCTGACGCGCCCGTCGGTGGCCACCTGTCGCTGGTCAGCCGCTGCCACGCCGGCACGAACGTCGCTGATCTGCTGCCGCACGTCCGACAGACGAGCATCCGTGGCTGCGGCCCGCTCGTCGTCGAACAGGAGCCGCTGGTCGACCTCGGCCAGCCTCGCGGTCAAACCGACGACTCGGCCATCGACGGCATTCAGCAGATTCTCGTTGCCCAGCGCTCGTGCCTCGATGGCCTGGACACGGCCGTCCATGGCATCAGACCGTGCCGACGTCACGAGAAGCCGTTCCTCCAGAACATCGGCGCGCTTGACCGTGGCACCCAACACACTGTCGACGCCACCCAGACGAGCATCGGCCACTCCGATGCGCTCGTCCAGCTTGGCGATGCGGACATCGACACCGTCAGCGCGGCCGACCATCAGATTGATCCGGTCGTCGAGGGCGGCCACCTTGCCGTCCGTCTGCCCCAGACGTCCGTCCAAGCCGACCACGCGGCTGTCGATCTCGCCAGCCCGGACATCGACGGCACGCAGACGGTCATCGGTCGCTCGCAGACCCTGATCGAACAGAGCCAATCGCTCATCGATCGACCGCGCGCTGACGTCGTGCACGGCCACCCGGTCACCGATGGTGCCCAGATCGTTCCGCAGGGACGCCAGCGTCCGCTCGAAGCCGGACAGGCGATCGCCCTGCGCGCCGGTGGCTGTCTTGGCGGCCTGCACTTCCTGACCGACCGACTGGATCCGCGCGTCGGTATCCACACGGAATCGGTCGAGATCGGTACGGATCTGATCCGAGCGATCACGCTGCGCCTGGAGATCGGACCGGAGCTTCTCCGCCACGTCGTAGATACCGGTCTGGACATCCAACCGGGCAGACACCCGTTCGACGGCCTGCTGCAGCCGCGAGCCCAGCTCCTCGTGACGCGCGCCCATGTCGCCCTGCGCACGCTCGACCGACGCCACACGGTCGGTCGCCTTGCGCACCGCCTCACCCTGAGTCTTGCGAAGTTCCTCGAGTTCGCGCTCGAACTGCTCCTGTCGCCCGCGCAACTGCGCCTGCTCACCGCGCAGCGCTTCGATCTGGTTGTTCAGGTCGAGGAGGCTGCGCCTGAGTGCTGCCATTGTGCTGTCGAATTGCCGCACCTCGGCCGCCAGCAGCTCCTTGAACTGGGTCGCCATCTGCGCGCGTGCTTGTGCACCCGACTGAGAGGCAGCAGCCATCGCTTCCGCGTAGCGCGCCTGGGCGGCCTGCTCGGCCTCGGCGATGCGTGCGCGCAGTTCGATGATCGCCCGCCGTGCGTCGGTGTCCTCTGATTTGAACAGTTGCGCCGACGCGGCCAGCGGGAGAATTCCGACCGCCAGCGCCAGAACGGCGCCCCGCCACACCGGTCGCACCGACGTCGCCACTGGGCTCACGGCCGATCCTTCAGCTCCGCGCGGCGGTTCTGCGACCACGCGGTCTCATCCGATCCCAGGACGGCAGGCCGCTCCTCGCCGAAGCTCACCGCCTCGAGTTGATCCTCGCCTGCGCCGAGCAGCACGAGCGAGCGGGCAACCGCCTCCGCACGCTTCTGACCCAGCGCCAGGTTGTACTCCCGCCCACCGCGCTCGTCGGTGTGCCCCTCGATGACCAGACGACGCTCGCGATCGGTCGTCAGCAGGCGCGCGTGGCCTTCGATGACTGGACGCGCGTCATCCCGAACGACGAAGCTGTCGAAATCGAAGTACACAACCCGGCCCACTCCCTGGAGCATCTCTGCAGTCAGGGCGTCACGCTGCGCCTGCGCGGCGGCTGCCGACGCCGCCGACGCGCCGCCGGCACCGAAGGCACCACCGGCCCCCATGCCCGCTGCGCCGCCGAAGGTGCCCGCAGACCCGCCGGCGGCGCCCCCCATGCCCGAGCCGCTGCCCATGCCCGAACCGGCGGAGCCCCAGGAACCACCACTGCCGGCAAGCCCTGAGGCGCCGCCGCCCATGGCACCTCCACCCATGCCCATGCCCATGCCCGCGCTGCCCATGCCCGCGCTGCCCATGCCCGCACCGCCCGTTCCGGCGCCGCCCATGCCGGACGTGCCAGCACCCGACCCGCCAGGGCCCCCGAAGGCACCGCCCGAACTGGCCGAGCCGGCCACCCCGTTGCCCACACCAGCAGTGCCTGCCCGGCCCACCGGGCTGACCGATGCCGTCCCGATGTCCACCGTGGCCACACCACGCGATCCGGCCGAGCTGGTCGCCCCCTCAGGCAGCACGGGCACGGGAGAACGCGACTCCACCGGCGGATCGTCCAGCTTGACGGACGACCCGCAGGCGGCCAGCATCGCCACTACGGCCACGGCAAGAGAGGTTCTGACTAGTGCGCGCATCGGTGGGTACTCCAGTGTTGTGAGGGGGTGGGGGGTCAAGGGAACACAGCGCGTCGACCGCAGGGCGATCAACGACCGAATGGGCCCCAGGCGGGTTCTCGCGCGTCGGCCCCGACATCGGCGAGCCGGCTACGGACCTTGCCGTCCAATGTCGTGGTCATCAAGGCGCCACGACCCTGGATGCGGGTGGCGTACAGGATCAGGCGCCCGTTCGGCGCGAAGCTCGGGCTCTCGTCGTGCGCCGTATCCGTGAGCGTACTGATCGTGCCGCGCGCCAAGTCGAGCGTGCTCAATCGGAACGCGCCTGCCTGCCGCGAAATGTAGGCCAGCGTGCGGCCATCGGGGCTGATCGCAGGGCTGATGTTGTAGCTGCCCCCAAACGTCAGCCGTTCGGCGTCGCCGCCCTCGATCGGGATGCGGTAGATCTGCGGGCCACCACCGCGGTCGCTGACGAAATACACCGTCCGGCCATCCGGCCCGAAAACCGGCTCGGTGTCGATCGCGAGGCTGGTGGTCAGCCGGCGAGGCGTGCCACCGACACGCGGCAGCAGATACAACTGCGCCGTGGCGTCACGCGACAGCGTCAGCGCCAGTTGCTGGCCGTCGGGCGTCCACGCCGGCGCACTGTTGCTGCCGCGGAAATTCGCGACGAGGGTTCGCGAGCCTGTGGCGAGGGTCTGCAGCCAGACCGCCGCTTTCTGGGTCTCGAAGCTGACATAGGCCAGATCCCGCCCGTCGGGCGACCACGCCGGCGAGATGATGGCCTCGATGCTGCGCACGGCCACTTGCGAGTTCTGACCATCGGCGTCGGCCACATGCAAGGAATGCGTCCTGCCTTGCCGCGTGACGAACGCGATCCGGGTGTTGAACGCGCCCCGTTCGCCCGTGAGCGCTTCGTATAGTTCGTCGGAGATGCGATGCGCGATCTGACGCAGATCGAGCTCATCGCCTGTCTGCGCGCGGGCGAAGAGCGTCTCGTTGCGGATGACATCCCAGAGCCTGTACCGAGCCTCGAACTTGCCCCCGCCGACGCGAACGACCGAGCCGACGAGCAAGGCGTCTGCCCCCTGGGCGCGCAGCGGATCCTGGGGCAGCGGCGTGCGTTCGTCCAGCGCCATCGAGGGCCGCAGTGTCGCAAAGCTGCCGCTGCGCTCGAGGTTCGCACGCACCACCTGCGACAGCGCCACCGGCACGCCGTCCTCACCGGCAAACGCGCCGATGGCCACCGGGATCCGAGTCGCCCCGATGCCGGAGATCTCGACCCTGAACTGCCCAAGGGCGGGCATACACAGCCCGGCGGTCAAGGCTCCGGCGATTCGGCGACGCGTCCACATACGACGGATTCTAGGCCGCTCCGATGTCCGGGTCCGCGGCCCGGGCACGAGCCCGCAGCCCGCGACGGCCACCCGCCTGCGCGCGCGCAAGATAATCCAGCGCAACCCGCTCCCGACGTCCGCGACGCCAGCATCTCGGGCACCACCGAGGATCCGATCATGCCTTCGATCTCGCGCTTTCCGGTACCCTCTCTCGACGATCTGCCCCAGGACATCCGTGAACGCATCCTAGAGGTGCAGGCCAAGGCTGGGTTCGTGCCCAACGTCTTCCTCGCGCTCGCGCACCGTCCGGCGCAATGGCGCGCCTTCGTGGCCTACCACGACGCGCTGATGCTCGGGGAAGGCGGCCTCACCAAGGGTGAGCGGGAGATGATTGTGGTGGCCACCTCCGCGGCCAATGACTGCCTGTATTGCGTGGTGGCGCACGGCGCCATCCTTCGGATTTACGAGAAGAAACCGTTGATCGCCGACCAGGTGGCGGTGAACTGGCGCAAGGCCGACCTGACGCCGCGCCAGCGGGCGATGCTGAGCTTTGCGATGAAGGTGTGCCAGCGCTCGCACGAGGTCGAGGAAGCAGACTTCGCCGCCCTGCGTGACCACGGCTTCACCGACGAGGACGCCTGGGACATCGCGGCGATCACCGCTTTCTTCGGCATGTCCAACCGTCTGGCAAACACCATCGGCATGCGACCCAACGACGAGTTCTTCCTGATGGGACGCGTCCCAAGATCACGCAGCTGAAGAGCATCCGCACCCGGGCATGGGGACGCAGCCCGACCCACCATGCCCGCCAGCACACGCCCACCATGACCCAGGCCACCGTGTCCGCACTGGCAGACGCCGACCTCCGCGACGCATCCTCGCATGCCGGCGCAGCCGTGGACCCGGACCGCTGGGCCGGGCACTCGCCGATGATGCAACAGTACCTGCGCATCAAGGCCGAACACCCCGAGACCCTGGTCTTCTACCGGATGGGGGACTTTTACGAACTCTTCTACGACGACGCGCGCAAGGCTCACCGCCTGCTCGACATCACGCTGACCACACGCGGACAGTCGGCGGGGGAGCCGGTCGTCATGGCCGGCGTCCCGGTGCATGCACTGGAGACGCACCTGGCCCGTTTGCTCAAGTGCGGTGAGTCGGTGGCCGTGGCCGAGCAGGTCGGCGAAGTCGGCGCAGGCAAGGGCCCCGTGGAGCGCAAGGTGGTGCGCGTGGTCACGCCGGGCACGGTCACCGACGCGGCGCTGTTGGCGGACCGGGCCGAGACACTGGTCCTTGCCGTCCACCGTCAACGTGCAACCTTCGGGCTGGCATGGCTGGGCGTGGCCAGCGGCACGCTGGGTCTGACCGAGTGTGGCGAGCGCGAGCTGCCCGGCTGGCTGGCCAGGTTGGCGCCGGCGGAGTGGCTCCACGACGGCTCGGGGGCCGCCATCGGTGTGCCAGCCTTGCTGACCCTGCGCTGCGCTCGCACGTCGCGCCCGCCTTGGCAGTTCGACAGCGCCCTGGGCCTGCGCAAGCTGTGCGCGCAGTTGCGCGTGTCGACGCTCGCGGGCTACGGCGCCCAGGATCTGCCCGTGGCGCACGCCGCGGCCGCCGCCCTGCTGAGCTATGCCGAGCACACCCAGGGCCAGGCGCTGGCCCACGTCCACGGCCTGACCGTCGGACGCGCGCAGGACCTGCTGGAGCTGCCGCCCACCACGCTGCGCAACCTGGAACTCACCCAGACGCTGAGGGGCGAGGACGCGCCGACGCTGCTGTCGCTGCTCGACACCTGCCGCACCGGCATGGGAAGCCGGCTGCTGCGCCAATGGCTGACACACCCGGCGCGTGTGCGAAGCGCCGCCGCCGAGCGCCACGACGCCCTGGTGCAGTTGATGGAAGCTCGGGTGGACGCGCTGCGCGAACGCCTGCGCAGCGTCAGCGACGTCGAGCGCATCACCGCCCGTATCGCGCTGCGCCAGGCCCGCCCCCGGGAACTGTCCGGGCTGCGCGCCACCCTCGCCGCACTGCCCTCCCTGCTCGCCGTCACCCCCGCAGACAGCCCGCTGCTGCAGCGATTGCTATCGGATCTGCAGCCCGACGCGGCCCTGGCGGAGCCGCTTGGCGCCATCAGCGAGGAGCCGGCGGTGCTGCTGCGGGACGGCGGTGTCATCGCCGCCGGCGTCGACGCCGAGCTCGATGAACTGCGCGCCATCGCGACGAACTGTGACGCCTTCCTGATCGACCTCGAACAGCGCGAACGCGCCCGCACCGGCATCGGCAACCTTCGCGTGCAGTTCAACAAGGTGCACGGCTTCTACATCGAGGTCACCACCTCCGGGCTGGACCGTGTGCCAGAAGATTACCGCCGACGGCAGACGCTGAAGAATGCCGAGCGCTTCATCACGCCGGAGCTGAAGGCCTTCGAGGACAAGGCCCTGTCGGCGCAGGAGCGCGCGCTGGCGCGGGAGAAATGGCTGTACGAACGCACACTGGATGCGATGCAGCCGCATCTGGTGACGTTGTCGGCGCTGGGGCGGGCGCTGGCATCGCTGGATGCGCTGGCCGCGCTGGCCGAGCGAGCCGACACGCTGGGCTGGACCCGACCGGAATTCGTCAACTACCCCTGCATCGACATCGAGGCCGGCCGCCACCCGGTGGTCGAGCAGCGACTGCGCGAGCTCGATGCGCCGGAGTTCATCGCCAACGACTGCCGCCTCGACGCGCGCACCCGCATGCTCGTGATCACCGGGCCCAACATGGGCGGCAAGAGCACCTTCATGCGCCAAGTGGCGCTGATCGTGCTGCTGGCCTCCATGGGCTCCTTCGTACCGGCCCGACACTGTCGGCTCGGGCCGGTGGATGCGATCCACACGCGCATCGGCGCCGCCGACGACCTGGCCAACGCGCAGTCGACCTTCATGCTGGAGATGACCGAGGCCGCGGCCATCGTCCACAGTGCCACAGAGCACAGCCTGGTGCTGATGGACGAGATCGGTCGCGGCACCAGCACCTTCGACGGTCTGGCCCTGGCATCGGCCATCGCCAGCCACCTGCATGACCGCTGCCGCGCCTTCACGCTGTTCGCCACCCACTACTTCGAGCTGACCGCCTTCCCTGCGCGTCACGAGCGCGCCGCCAACATGCACGTCGGCGCGGTCGAGAGCGGTCAGGACATCGTCTTCCTCCACCGCATCGAACCCGGGCCCGCCAATCGCAGCTATGGCGTGCAGGTGGCGCGGCTGGCCGGCATGCCGCCGTCGCTGATCCGCCAGGCGCGGGCGACACTGGAGTCACTGGAAGACCAGCAACGTGCGCAGTCAGCGCAACTGGACCTGTTCGCAGCGCCGCCAAGCCTGCAGGCGCCCTCGACGTCCGCACCGCATCCAGCGCTGCAAGCGCTGGCTGCGGTCGACCCGGACGCACTGACGCCGCGCGAGGCCCTCGACGCGCTGTACCGGCTGAAGGCCGTGTTGCGCGACGCCGGGCACTGAACCCAGACCCAGCCGTCGACCATTGCCTTGGGCGAGCAAAGGCGTGCCCGATCGGCCGATGCCGGCACGGACAGCCCCGTCCGGCAGGCTCGCCGCACGGCGCAACGACCCTGGACTGTCACCCCTTCCCACGTCGAAGGCCTGAACCGCCCGGCGCAAACATGGCCAGTGGCCCAGGCCTCAGCCCAGCAAGGCTTCGATCCCCTGCGGCACCTCGCGCCACGGGTGCGCGTCCAGGACCGACTGCGCCAGGCGCGGTACCTGCACCGCCTCGGCGACCTCCAGCACCGACTGTCCTGACCACAAAGGCGCCTCCAACACCTGCGCGTACAGCGGGCTCTCGTCGAACTGCACTTCGAGCATCGCGCACTCTGGTGCGGCCGACGCCACGTGCAGGCTGTGCCAGGTACAGATCGGCCCACTGGGGTTGTGCGGGGAGAAGCCGACCCCCGCCTCCGACGCGGCATGCGCGATGCGCAGCATCTCCCACGGCCCCCCACAGTACTTCACATCGGGCATGACGACGTCGTACAGGCCCTCGTCGAACACGGTCTGGAACGACTCCAGGCCGATCTGGGTTTCGGCGGCGGCCAGACGCACACCATGTTCGGCGCAGGCGCGGCGGATGCGGCGCAGCGCAGGCCAATGGGCGTGCGTCTCGGCGATCGGACACTCGAACCAGTGCAGCCGCGCGGGCGCCAGATCGGCCAGCGCCTGGATCGCGCCCGCCTCATCGAAGCGCCAGTGGCAGTCGACCATCAGCAGGGCATCCGGGCCGAGCGCCTCGCGCAGCGCGAGCATGCAGTCGATGCCGTGATGGATGCGACGGCGCGCCTGCGCCGTGCCGGCATCCCGCGGCATCAGACCGTCGAAGGGAGCAGCCTTGAAGCGGGTGTAGCCCTGATCGCGCGCGCGCAACGCAGTCTGGACGAAGCCGGCAGGGGTGCGGTTGCGCGTGGCGCGGTTGATGTTGGCGTACAGCGGAACGTGGCGCCTCACGGGTGCGCCGAGCACCGCGTGCAACGCGACGCCCCGGTGCTGCGCCTGCAGACTGGCGCAAGCCTGGAGAAAGGCGCTCAGCAGGCTCTGGCCCACCAGCCCTGCAGCCGAGCGCGGCGCCACCCGCACGGCCTCACACACCCGGTCCAGGGGAAGGTCACGCCAGCGCGGCGCCACCAGCGCGAGAGCTGACTGCATCACCGGCTCCCAGCCGATCAGCGTGGCCTCGCCCCAGCCAGCGCGGCCGACCGAATCCTCGACACGCAGGAAGAACCAGTTGGTCTTGTCCGAGACGTTCAAGACGTGGGCGGACACGTCGGCGATGTGCGGCATCATGCGAAGATGTTAGCGGCCGTCTCTGACACGGCCCCTGTGCAGGCCACGGGCCGCAACCGACAAGACCACCGACCTTTCGACACCATGACCTATTGCGTGGGCATCCGTCTGGATGCCGGACTCGTCTTCCTCTCCGACTCGCGAACCAACGCCGGGCTCGATGCGATCAGCACCTTCCGCAAGATGATGATCTACGAGAAACCGGGCGACCGTTTCATGGTGATGCTGTCGGCAGGCAACCTCAGCATCAGCCAGAGCGTGCGCGAGATCCTGCAAGTCGAGAAGCTCGACCGGGGCCCGCACGAAGAGCCCTTGACGATCTGGAACGCCCCAAGCATGTTCGATGCCACTCGCGTGCTGGGCAGCGCAGTGCGTCGCGTCTACGACCAGGACGGACCGTCACTGCGTGCCTCTGGCATCGACTTCAACACCAGCATGATCTTCGGCGGCCAGATCAAGGGCGAGGCGATGCGCATGTTCCTGGTCTATTCCGCGGGGAACTTCATCGAGGCCACACGCGAGACCTGCTTCTTCCAGATCGGCGAGAGCAAGTACGGCAAGCCGATCCTCGACCGCGTGCTCACGCCCGCCACGCCACTGGACCAGGCCGCCAAGTGCGCGCTGGTGTCGATGGACTCGACACTGAAGTCCAACCTGTCGGTCGGGCTGCCACTGGACCTGCTGATCTACCGCCGCGACGACTTCCGCAGCGACCGCGTGGTCTGCATCGACGAACAGAATCCGTACTTCGGCATGATCCGCAGGACCTGGGGCCAGCGCCTGCGAGAGGTGTTCGAAAGCATCGACGACCCGCGTTGGGACGGCGGCGACGCTGCCCACCCGCTGATGGCGGGCAGCGACCGATTCGAGTCGATGCGCAAGATCTCCTCGCCGGCCGAACGCATCGTCTGAGACTCTATCCGGCAGGGCTGGAACGAACGGCGGCGCGGCTCTCTCCCCTCGCCTGCCCGCCTGACCAGGGCGAGGACCCCGCCCAGCGCAATCGATCAGGCTTCGCGGCTGGCCCGCTTGCGCTCGTGCTCCTTGAGGAAGCGTTTGCGCACGCGCACGCTCTTCGGCGTGATCTCCACCAGTTCGTCGTCTTCGATGAACTCCACCGCGTACTCGAGCGTGAGCTGGATCGGGGGCGTGATCTTGATCGCATCTTCCTTGCCGCTGACGCGGAAATTGGTCAGCTGCTTGGTCCGCACCGCATTGACGACGAGATCGTTGTCCCGGCTGTGGATACCCACGATCATGCCTTCGTAGACGGGATCGCCCGCCTTGACGAACATGCGCCCACGATCGTCGAGCTTGCCCAGGGCATAGGTCACGATCTCGCCGTCATCCTGACTGATCAGCACGCCGTTCTTGCGCCCGCCGATCTCACCCTGGAAGGGCGCGTAGCCGTCGAAGATGTGGCTCATCAGCCCGGTGCCCCGCGTGAGATTCAGGAACTCGCCCTGGAAGCCGATCAGGCCGCGCGCCGGGATGCGGTACTCCAGGCGCACGCGGCCGCGGCCGTCGGGCTGCATGTCGAGCAACTCGCCGCGGCGCATGCCGAGTTCCTGCATCACACCACCCTGGTGCGTGTCCTCGACGTCGACCGTCAGGAGTTCCATCGGCTCATGCTTGGCGCCGTCGATCTCCTGCAGCACGACCTTGGGCCGCGAGACAGCCAGCTCATAGCCTTCGCGACGCATGTTCTCGAGCAGGATGGTCAGGTGCAATTCGCCGCGCCCAGCCACCTCGAACACACCGTCCTCGTCGGTATCGGACACACGCAGTGCCACGTTGCTCTGCAGCTCGCGGTCGAGCCGGTCGCGAATCTGCCGACTCGTGACGAACTTGCCCTCGCGCCCGGCCAGCGGCGAGGTATTGACGCAGAAGTTCATCGTCAGCGTCGGTTCGTCGATGCGCAGCATCGGCAGCGGCCGAGGCGCTTCGGGACTGGTGATCGTCTCGCCGATGCCGATGTCCTCGATGCCGTTGATCAGCACGATGTCACCCGGGCCCGCGCGGTCGGCCTGCCGTCGCTCCAGCCCCTCGAACTTGAGCACCTGGTTGATGCGCGCCTTGCGCTGCGGACCGTCGGTGCCTGCACACACGGCCACCTCCATGCCCGGAGCCAACTCACCGTCATGGATGCGTCCGATGCCGATGCGACCGACGTAGCTGGAATAGTCGAGTGAACAGATCTGTAACTGCAGCGGCGCCTTCGCATCGCCGTCGTGCGGGGGGACGTACTGCAGCACGGTTTCGAACAAAGGCGCGAGGTCGGTGCCGGGCTCGCCGGGCTCCAGGGTGGCCCATCCGTTCAGGCCCGAGGCATAGACCACGGGGAAGTCGAGTTGCTCCTCGGTCGCGCCGAGCTTGTCGAACAGGTCGAAGGTGGCATTGACGACGTAGTCGATGCGCGAGCCCGGCCGGTCGACCTTGTTGACGACCACGATGGGCTTGAGGCCCAGGGCGAGTGCCTTCTTGGTGACGAAGCGTGTCTGGGGCATCGGGCCTTCGACCGCATCGACGAGCAGCAACACACTGTCGACCATGGACAACACACGCTCGACCTCTCCCCCGAAATCGGCGTGGCCCGGCGTGTCGACGATGTTGATGTGCGTGCCTTGCCACGACACGGCACAGTTCTTGGCCAGGATCGTGATGCCGCGCTCGCGCTCCAGGTCGTTGCTGTCCATCACGCGCTCGGCGACCTTCTCGTTCTCACGAAAAGTGCCGCTCTGGCGCAGGAGTTGGTCCACCAGCGTGGTCTTGCCATGGTCGACGTGCGCGATGATGGCGATGTTGCGGATCTGCTTGTTCATGGGATTGCGGCGTCGGCCAAGAGCGACCGTACCTCGATGGGACTGAGGAGCCGGTCGGCGATCAACTCGCCGCCGACGATGTGGGCACTGCCCAGGAAGGCGCGTGGTTCGGGGCCGTACACACGGATGGCGGATCGGTCGTCCATGGCCACACGCCGGCGCAGCCCGCAGAGGAAGCGCGCAGCCTCGTTCTCGGCCAGCCGCAACAGCGGCCAGTCCTCGAGCATCGCGTCCACCGGACGCAACCACGACTCCCGGTCGGGCTCGGCCAGCGCCGCCAGGGCAGCCAGACTGATCGCCTGCTCGATACGAAAAGCGCCACTGCCGGTGCGGCGCAATGCGCTCAGATGGGCACCGCAGCCCAGTGCTTCGCCGATGTCCTCGGCCAGCGTGCGGATGTAGGTGCCCTTGCTGCACGAGACGTCAATCACGACTTCGTCGTCGCGCCAGTCGATCAATTCAATGCCGTGGATGCGCACGCGCCTGGGGGACCGCTCGACCTCGATCCCAGCGCGAGCGTATTCGTACAGCGCCCGCCCCTGGTGCTTGAGGGCGGAATGCATCGGCGGCACCTGATCGATCTCGCCCACATGGCGCATCAGCACCGTCTCGAGCAATGCCCGGTCGACATGCACCGCGCGCTCGCGCAGGATCTCACCCTCCAGGTCCCCGCCCACACGCGTGACACCAAGCCTCAGGGTCGCCCGGTAGGCCTTGTCGGCCTCCAGGCTGATCTGTGCGAACTTGGTGGCTGCACCGAAACACAGGGGCAGGAGACCGCTGGCCAGAGGATCCAAGGTGCCGGTGTGCCCCGCCTTTTCGGCACGCAGCAACCGCCTGGCTTGCCACAGCGCGTCCTGGCTGGACAGGCCGACCGGCTTGTCCAGCAACAGCACGCCGTGGACAGGACGGCGTGTTGAACGGGGCGCGACGCTCATTCGTCGCGCACCCGGTCGGCCACAGCCTTGGCGATCAGGGCATTGAGGTCGGCCGCGCGTTCGGTGGTGCGATCGAACTGGAATCGCAAGGTCGGGACCGTGTGAATGGACAGTCGCTTGAAAAGACCGTTCCGCAGCCAGCCGGCCGCTTCGTTCAGAGCCGCCTGGCTTTCGTTCGGATCGCCGACGAGCAGCGAGAAATAGACCTTGGCATGGGCATAGTCGGGCGAAACCTCGACCGCGTTGAGCGTGACCATGCCCACCCGCGGATCCTTCAGCTCGCGAATCAACTCGGCCAGATCACGCTGGATCTGGTCGGCCACGCGGTGGCCGCGGTTGGGTATGGCTTTCTTGTGCCTCATGGGACAGACGCTTCAGGCCCGCGCGAACCGCGTGGCCGAAACCGGACGCACCAGGGTCTTTGCAAGGCCGCGTACAGCCGTGCAGATGCCCCGCGTCACAGCGTGCGCGCGACCTCCCTGACCTCGAAGACCTCGAGTTGATCGCCTTCCTTGATGTCGGTGACGTTCTTGAGCTTGATGCCGCACTCGAAGCCTTCCTTGACATCGCGCACGTCGTCCTTCATCCGCTTGAGCGATTCGATGTCGCCGGTGTAGACCACGATGTTGTCGCGCAGCAGGCGGAAGCGCGCGCTGCGGGTGACCATGCCCGACGTGACCATGCAGCCCGCCACCGTGCCGATCTTGGAGGCGATGAACACCGTACGGATCTCCGCGGTGCCGATGACCTCTTCCTTCTGCTCGGGCGCCAACATCCCTTCCATCGCCGCCTTCACCTCGTCGACGGCGTCGTAGATGATGTTGTAGTAGCGGATGTCCACACCGTTGTTCTCGGCCAGCTTGCGAGCGCCCGCATCGGCTCGGGTGTTGAAGCCGATCACCACCGCCTTGGAGGCGATGGCGAGGTTGATGTCGCTCTCGGTGATGCCGCCCACAGCCGCATGGACGATCTGCACCTTGACCTCGGCCGTGCTGAGCTTGAGAAGCGACTGCGCAAGCGCTTCCTGCGAACCCTGCACATCGGCCTTGACGATCAACGCCAGCGTCTGCGCCTGACCTTCGCCCAGACTGTCGAACATGTTCTCGAGCTTGGCGGCCTGGCGCTTGTTCAGCGTGACCTCGCGGTACTTGCCCTGGCGGAAAGTCGCGATCTCGCGGGCACGGCGCTCGTCCGCGAGGACGATGAAGTCGTCGCCGGCCAGGGGCACCTCGGTCAGGCCCTGGATCTCCACCGGGATGGACGGCCCTGCTTCCTGTGCGGGCTTGCCGTCCTCATCCAGCATCGCTCGCACGCGTCCATAGCTCGAGCCGGCCAACACGACGTCGCCTCGCTTCAGTGTGCCGCTCTGCACCAGGACGGTAGCCACCGGGCCACGACCCTTGTCCAGACGAGCCTCGATGACCAGACCCTTGGCCGAGGCCTGCGTGGGCGCGGTCAACTCAAGCACCTCGGCCTGCAGCAACACCTGTTCCAGCAGATCGTCGATGCCCAACCCTGTCTTGGCCGAAACCGCCACGAAGGGCGAGTCCCCGCCGAAGTCCTCGGGCACGACCTGCTCGGCCACGAGCTCGCTCTTCAGACGTTCGATGTTGGCCTCGGGCTTGTCGATCTTGTTCATGGCCACGACGATGGGCACCTGCGCTGCCTTGGCGTGCGCGATCGCCTCCTTGGTCTGCGGCATGACGCCGTCGTCGGCGGCGACGACCAGGATCACGATGTCGGTGGCCTTGGCACCGCGGGCGCGCATGGCCGTGAAGGCCTCGTGGCCCGGGGTGTCGAGGAAGGTGATGGTGCCGCGCGGCGTCTCGACGTGGTAGGCGCCGATGTGCTGCGTGATCCCGCCGGCCTCGCCCGCGGCCACACGCGAACTGCGGATGCGATCGAGCAGAGAGGTCTTGCCGTGGTCGACGTGGCCCATGACGGTGACCACCGGTGCCCGCGGCAGCATCTCCGCCGTCTGTGCGGCCTCCTCTTCCTCGGTGAAGGCCTCCGGATCGTCCAGCTTGGCAGCCAGCGCCTTGTGGCCCATCTCCTCGACGACGATCATCGCCGTCTCCTGGTCGAGCTGCTGGTTGATGGTGACCATCTGCCCGAGCTTCATCAACTGCTTGATGACCTCGCTGGCCTTGACGCTCATCTTGTGCGCCAGATCGGCGACGCTGATGGTCTCGGGCACGTGCACTTCCTGCACCGGCGTCTCGGAAGGGGCAGCGAAGCCACGACCGTCTTCCTCACGCTCGCCACGCCGCGCACCGCGCGGGGCGCGCCAACCCGGCCGGGAGCCTGCGTCCCCACGGGTCTTGAGTGCACGCTTCTTGGCGGCATCGTCGGCCCAGCTGGACGACAGCTTCTCGCTCTTGACCTGCTTCTTCTCGCCCGGCTTGGGTGCTGCGGCTGCGGCGGCGGCGGCACCAGGCGCTGCCGGCTTGACCGCCGGCTTGTGGATGGTGCCCTTGATACCCGCCACCGGTTCCGCGGGAGCGGCCGGCTTGGGCGGTTCGGGCTTCTTCGCCATGAGGACCTGCCTCGGGCGGGACATCATCTCGCGGATGGCCGCCGCTTCCTGTTCGGCCTTGCGACGCCGCGCGTCAGAGTCTGTCTGCGCCTGCCGCGCCGCCGCATCGGCATCAACGGCCTTCACTACACGCAAACCAGACTTCGGCGGCTCGACCACCGGGGCCGCCGGCTGCGGCCGCGCGGCCGGTGCGGGCGACGGCACCGCTACCGGCGTCGGTGCCGGTGTCGGCGTAGCACCGCCCTGCGAAGACGCGGCGACGGCGGGCGCGGCGACCACCTGCGCCGTGGCACGGGCGCGCAGTGCCTCCTCGGCCGTCCGCGCGGCGGCTTCCGCGGCTGCGCGTTCGGCAGCCTCACGCAGTGCCGCTTCTCGCTCGGCAGCCTCACGGGCGGCCTGCTCGCGGGCGGCGGCCTCGGCTGCCAGACGATCGCGCTCGCGCTGCGCCGCCTCGGCTTCGGCCTGGCGCTGCCGCTCGGCATCCTCGAGCTGCCGTTGCAGCAAGGCCGCCTGGGCAGCGGCCTGGGCGTCGCGACGCGCCTGCTCGGCCTCGTCGACCACGGCCACAGGCGCTGCGGTCGGCTCCGCTTCTTCCGTGCCCACCAGTTCCTCGCGCTTGACGAACGTCCGCTTCTTGCGAACCTCGACCTGGATGGTGCGCGCCTTGCCGAACGCGTCGGCCTGCTTGATCTCGCTGGTGCTCTTGCGGGTGAGCACGATCTTGCGCCTGTCACCGCCCGCGGTACCGTGCGAGGACCGCAGGAACTCGAGCAGGCGCTCCTTGTCGCCATCCGTCAGAGCATCGTCGGGCGACTTCTTGGCAACGCCGGCCGACTGCAGCTGCTCGAGCAGGGCGGCCGGCGGCCGGTTGAGCTGGGCAGCAAACTGGGCGACGGTGGTCACGGCCATGGGGTGGGATCCTTCGGTTTCCGGGCCAGTGCGTGGAGGCGTGCGGACGGTGGCAGTTCGATGCAGGGCATTCAGGCGGTGAACCAATGTTCACGTGCCTTCATGATGAGGTCGCGCGCGCGGCCTTCGTCCAAGCCGGAGATCTCGGTCAGTTCGTCGACCGCGAGGTCGGCCAGGTCGTCACGGGTGTGCACGCCGGCAGCGGCGAGTTGCGCGATCAGGTCGGTGGTCACGCCTTCCAGGTCGCGCAGGTCCTGGGAAACCTCCTCGACCGTCTCCTCCTTGGCGATCTCCATCGTCAACAAGGCATCACGGGCCCGCGTACGCAGCTCGTTGACCGTATCCTCGTCGAAGGCCTCGATCTCCAACATCTCCTGCATCGGGACGTAGGCCACTTCCTCGAGGCTCGTGAAGCCTTCGGCGATCAGGATGTCGGCCACCTCTTCGTCAACGTCGAGCTTGTCGACGAAGACACGACGCACGTTATCGGATTCCGCAGCCGACTTGGCCTGGGACTCCTCGGCCGTCATGATGTTGATGCGCCACCCCGTCAGGTCAGAGGCCAGACGCACGTTCTGTCCGCCACGCCCGATGGCGATCGCGAGGTTCTCCTCGTCGACGACGACGTCCATCGCGTGGCGCTCTTCGTCGACGACGATGGACTGCACGTTGGCCGGCGCCAGAGCACCGATGACGAACTGCGCGGGGTCGTCCGACCACAACACGATGTCCACGCGCTCACCGGCGAGCTCGTTCGTGACGGCGGTCACACGCGAGCCGCGAACACCGACGCAGGTGCCGATGGGGTCAACCCTGCGGTCGTGGGAAACGACGGCGATCTTGGCGCGGGACCCCGGGTCGCGGGCGCAGCTCTTGATCTCAAGCAGGCCCTGCTCAATCTCGGGCACTTCCTGCG
>CAZFVH010000101.1:0-19286 GCA_964522465.1 uncultured Rubrivivax sp.
GGTCTTGCCGACGCCGGCGCCGCCGAACAGGCCCACCTTGCCGCCCTTGGCGAAGGGGCAGATCAGGTCGATCACCTTGATGCCCGTCTCGAGCAGTTCCTGCGAGGGGCTCAGCTCGTCATAGGCCGGCGCCTTGCGGTGGATGGACGCGGTCAGCTCCTGCGACACGGGGCCGCGCTCGTCGATCGGCGTGCCGAGCACGTCCATGATGCGGCCCAGTGTGGCCTTGCCTACCGGAACCATGATGGGGTTGGCCGTGTTGCTGACCATCAGGCCGCGCTTCAGCCCGTCGGACGAACCGAGCGCGATCGTGCGTACGACGCCGTCACCGAGCTGCTGCTGCACTTCGAGCGTCAGGGCAGAACCCTCGAGCTTGAGCGCGTCGTAAACGCGCGGCATCTGGTCGCGGGGAAACTCGACGTCGACGACGGCGCCGATGCACTGGACGATCTTGCCTTGGGCGTGGGGGGTGGACATCTTGCGTTCCTTCAAAGCATGTGTTCGGGGCGCGGCCGGGGGCTTCAGCCGCTGATGGCAGCGGCGCCGCCGACGATCTCGGACAGTTCTTTCGTGATCGCCGCCTGACGGGTCTTGTTGTAGATGAGCTTGAGCTCACCGATCAACGTCCCGGCGTTGTCGGTGGCGGCCTTCATCGCGACCATCCGTGCGCTCTGCTCGCTGGCCATGTTCTCGGCCACGGCCTGATAGACCAGGGCCTCGATGTAGCGGGTGATCAGGTCATCGATGACCGTCGGCGCATCGGGCTCGTACAGGTAATCCCACCCGTACTGCACCTTCTCAGCCTCGGATTGGCCCAGCCGTTCGTCAGCCAGCGGGAGCAGCTGCTCGATCACCGGCTCCTGCTTCATCGTGTTGATGAACTTGGTGTAGCACAGGTGGACCGAATCGACCTGACCCGCCACGAAGGCGTCGAGCATCACCTTGACCGGGCCGATCAGTTTCTCGAGTTGGGGTGCGTCCCCCAGTTGCACTGCGTGGCTGACAACCTTGCCACCGATGCGGTTCATGAAGCCGAAGCCCTTGTTGCCGATGGCCACCACTTCGACCGAGTGCCCTGCGGCCTGCGCCTCCTTCATGCGACCGGTCAACGCCCGGAGGATGTTGGTGTTCAGACCGCCACACAAGCCCTTGTCGGTGGTGACGACGATGAAGCCCGCCACCTTGGCACCGCCCGCCGAACGCATGAAAGGAGAACGATACTCCGGGTTGGCCTTCGACAAGTTGGCCGCGATGTTGCGGACCTTGTCGCTGTAGGGCCGTGCCTGGCGCATGCGCTCCTGGGCCTTGCGCATCTTGGAGGCGGCGACCATCTCCATGGCCTTGGTGATCTTCTTGGTGTTCTCCACCGACTTGATCTTGCCGCGAATTTCCTTGCCGACCGCCATCTCGGGTGCTCCTCAGCAGGTGGGTCCGGCGGGGCTCAGAAGGACTTCTTGAACGCGACGATCGCAGCGTTCAACTCGGCCTCGGCGTCCTTGTCCATGGCCTTGTCGTTCTCGAGCTTGGCCAGCAGCGCCGCATGACTGGACTTCAGGTGTTGGTGCAACCCGCTTTCGAAGGCCAGCACCTTCTTGACGTCGACATCATCGAGGAAGCCCTTGTTGACGGCATACAGCGTCGCGGCCATCAAGCTGATCGACAACGGCGAGTACTGTGGCTGCTTGAGCAGTTCGGTCACGCGCGCGCCGCGGTCAAGCTGCTTGCGCGTGGCGGCGTCGAGGTCGGAGGCGAACTGCGCGAAGGCCGCGAGCTCGCGGTACTGCGCGAGGTCGGTCCGGATGCCGCCCGACAGGCCCTTGATCAGCTTGGTCTGCGCCGCGCCGCCCACCCGCGACACCGAGATGCCGGCGTTGATGGCGGGGCGGATGCCGGCGTTGAACAGCGAGGTCTCCAGGAAGATCTGGCCGTCGGTGATGGAGATGACGTTGGTCGGCACGAAGGCCGAGACGTCGCCCGCCTGGGTCTCGATCACGGGCAGCGCCGTCAGCGAGCCCGTCTTGCCCTTGACCTCGCCCTTGGTGAAGGCCTCGACGTAGTCGGCGTTCACGCGCGCGGCGCGCTCGAGCAGGCGGCTGTGGAGATAGAACACGTCGCCGGGGAAGGCTTCGCGGCCCGGCGGGCGGCGCAGCAGCAGCGAGATCTGGCGGTAGGCGACGGCCTGCTTGGACAGGTCGTCATAGATGATCAGCGCGTCCTGGCCGCGGTCGCGGAAGTACTCGCCCATCGTGCAGCCCGAGTAGGCCGACACGTACTGCATCGCCGCCGACTCCGACGCCGAGGCGGCGACGACGATGGTGTAGTCCATCGCGCCGTTCTGCTCGAGCGCGCGCACCACGTTCTTGATCGAGCTGGCCTTCTGCCCGATCGCGACGTAGATGCAGGTCATGTTCTGACCCTTCTGGTTGATGATCGTGTCGATCGCCACTGCGGTCTTGCCGGTCTGGCGGTCGCCGATGATCAGCTCGCGCTGGCCACGGCCGATGGGGACCATGGAGTCGATGGACTTCAGGCCCGTCTGCACCGGCTGGCTCACCGACTGGCGCGCGATCACGCCCGGGGCGACCTTCTCGATGACGTCCGTCATCTTGGCGTTGATCGGACCCTTGCCGTCGATGGGCTGGCCCAGTGCGTTGACGACGCGACCGATCAGCTCGGGCCCGACCGGCACTTCCAGAATGCGGCCCGTGCACTTGACGGTGTCGCCCTCGGAGATGTGCTCGTACTCGCCCAGAATCACCGCGCCGACCGAGTCGCGCTCGAGGTTCAGAGCCAGGCCGAACGTAGGCTGCCCGCTCTTCGTGGCGGGGAACTCCAGCATCTCGCCGGCCATCACGTCGGACAGACCGTGCACACGGCAGATCCCGTCGGTCACGGAAACCACGGTGCCCTGATTCTTGATGTCGGCGCTGGCCTGCAGCCCCTCGATGCGGCTCTTGATCAGCTCGGAAATTTCTGCGGGGTTCAGATTCATGAGGTTCTCCTGGGTTCCGGATCCTGGGCCACCGTCAGGCGGTCAGGACGGCCTTCATCTGTTCGAGCCCGGCCTTGACGGAGGTGTCGAGAACCTCGTCGCCGACCACGACCCGGATGCCGCCGATCAGTTCGCGATCGATCTCCACGCGAACGTCCAGCCGGCAGCCGAAACGGCGTTCGAGCACGGCCACAGTGTCTTGCAGCTGGCCCGGTTCGATCGGCCAGGCGCTGTAGATCACGGCCTCGGAGACGCCGCCGCGCTCGTTCAATAGCGCCCTGTACTGGCTGGCCACCTCGGGCAGCGCCAGCAGCCGCCCGTTGTCGATGACGACACGCAGGAAGTTCGATGCGGCCGTAGACAAGGTCAAGCCCTGCCGGGACATCACGTCGACGACGAGTTGGAAGACAGTGTCGTCGCTGACCCGGGGGTTGCCTGCCAAGGCCCGCAATTGCGGGTCGGCGCAGACAGCGGCCAATGCGTCCACGGACTCGACGGGCACGCCCGCCTTGAGCAGGGCGTCCGCGTACGGCCGGGCGATGGTGGCGAGTTCAGCCATGGCGTGCTCGGCAAAGGTCAGAGTTCGGTCTTGAGGCGCGACAGCAGTTCGGCGTGCATGCGCTCGTCGACTTCGCGTCTCAGGATCTGCTCCGCCCCCTTGACGGCGAGCGCCGCCACCTCGGCGCGGAGCGCATCACGGGCACGCACGCTCTCCTGCTCGGCTTCGGCGCGAGCCGCCGCCACGATGCGAGCGCTCTCGGCCGTGGCGCGAGCCTTGGCCTCCTCGACGAGCTGCTGCGCAAGCCGCTCGGCATCGGCCAGACGTCGACCGGCCTCGTCCCGGGTCGCAGCAAGTTGCGCCTCGACACGCTTGTTGGCACTGGCCAGTTCGACCTTGGCGCGATCGGCTGCCGCGAGCCCGTCGGCGATCTTCGTCGCACGCTCATCCAGCGCCTTGGTGATCGGCGGCCAGATGAACTTGGCGGTAAACCACGCCAAGACGATGAACGGGATCCACTGGATGATCAGTGAAGCGTTGATGTTCACGGCACAGCTCCTTCCGACCCGTGAAGGCAAGCCTAGGTCAGGCCAGGGTGAACGGATTGGCGAAGGCGAACAGCAACGCGATGGCCACGCCGATCAGGAACGCAGCGTCGATCAGGCCGGCCAGAACGAACATCTTGGTCTGCAACTCGTTCATCAACTCGGGCTGGCGAGCCGACGATTCGAGAAACTTGCCGCCCATCAGCGCAATACCGATCGATGCGCCGATGGCGCCCAGACCGACGATGATGCCGCAAGCCAGAGCGACGAGACCGAGAACGTTTTCCATGAGGATCTCCAGAGGGATGGTGGATGGGAAAGGGAACAGGATTGCTTCAAGGAACCCGCAGCCCGACGACCAGGTCTCCCCGGCCGTCGCGCCGGGATCAGTGTGCGTCGTGCGCCTGACCGACGTAGATCAAGGTCAGCATCATGAAGATGAAGGCCTGCAGCACGATCACGAGGATGTGGAACAAAGTCCAGATCACACCCGCGATCACGTGGCCGACAGCCAGGCCGACGCCCGTCGCATTCAACGCCCATGCGCCGCCCATCAAGGCGATCAACATGAAGACCAGCTCTCCGGCGAACAGGTTGCCGAACAACCGCATGCCGTGCGAGACGGTCTTGGCGATGAACTCGATGATCTGCATCAGCAGGTTGAAAGGTGCGAGCGCCCAATGGGCACCGAACGGTGCCGAGATCAGCTCGTGACCCCAGCCGCCGAGGCCCTTGATCTTGATGTTGTAGTAAATGCACAGCAGCAGCACGAAGGTCGACATGCCCAGCGTGGTGGACAGGTCGGCCGTGGCGACCACGCGCATGTAATCCTTGAACCCGAGCTGCGGCCCCACCTGATGCCAGATCTGAGGGATGAAATCCACGGGCACCATGTCCATGAAATTCATCAGGAATATCCAGACGAACACCATCAAGGCCAACGGAGCCACGAAACGACGGCTCTGCGCATTGCGGATGACACCCTTGGCCTGACCCTCAACCAACTCCACCAGCATCTCGATCGCCGCCTGCCAGCGGCCCGGCACACCGTCGCTCGCACGCCGCGCGCCCACCCACAGCAAGGTGACGGCAATCACGCCCAGCAGCGTCGAAAAGAAGATCGAATCCAGGTTGAAAACACTGAAATCGACGATGCTCGTCTGCTTCACGCTCTGGAACGAGAAGTCCTTCTGCAAATGCTGAAGGTGATGGACGATGTACTCGCTCGCGGTCGGCCCACTGGGGGCTTGGCCTTCGTTACTCATGATCGTCTCGCTGACTGCTCAGTCGTTCTCACCGGCCACGCCACACCAGCGCGACCCAATACACCTTCAGACACACCACCAAGCCGACCAGCAGAGCTGGCCAACTCGGCACACTCAACACCCACGGCGCCAACAGCAGCATCGCCACCGCCAGACCGAGCTTCGCCACCTGCCACAGGACGAAATTGACCACTCGACCTTGCGCAGACCCGCCGAACAGGCGGCTCGACATGCCCCGGGCCATCAGTGCAGCGGGAATCACTGCGGCCGCGGCCCCGTACAGCACCGACAAACCGATCGACTCGCTCCCAGACACCAGCCATCCCACAATGGCTGCCGCCACCCCAACCCACCCTTGTACCCGCACGATGCGCCAAGGCGACACCGACGGGTTTTTTTCTCGCAACGCCTGCGCTTCATCACGGTTCAGCACCTTGAAAGGCTCTGAACCGATGTCATCTCCCGCTTCGGGCCACGGGCCCGGTCGAACGATCCGATCGGTCATGGCAACGATGTTGGGCGTCTGAGGCAAACCCAAGGAGTATACGTGGAAACCCGCGTACGCTCAGCTTCCCCACGGCGGTTGTGCGTGATCGGGCGGAGCCGTAGGGCACCCCTGTGAGTTGGCCGGGCCCGATCGCCCGGTTTGCCGTACCGATCTGGTGCTCGCCGTGCAGCCGGCGTCCGCATAATCTGCGCGTCTCGCGATCGCCCCCCCCCGCGGCTCGATCTCAGCCCCACGACCCCCTGACCTGCGGCCCCACACCCCATGACCGAAGCCATCCACGAATGGATCCTGCGGGCACTCAGACAAGGGGCCGCAGCGCTGTGGCTCGCCGCACTGCCCCTGACCTGCGCCTGGTCGGCCCCGATCGCCGGTCTGCCCGTTCCGGGTCGGGTGGTCCAGACCGAACAGGTGCGGGCTGAACTGATCGCGCACGCCCCGGAAGGCATCGCGGCAGGGCGCCCGGTGTGGCTGGGGCTGCGGATCGACCACGCACCAGGCTGGCACACCTACTGGAAGAACCCCGGCGACTCGGGCCTGCCCACGGAGTTGGTCTGGCAGTTGCCGCCAGGGCACTCCACTGGCCCGATCGTCTGGCCGACGCCACGGCCACTACCGCTGGGCAGCCTGATGAATTTCGGCTACGAAGGCACGCTGGTGTTGGCTGTGCCGCTGACCGTACCCGAAGGTCCGCGGAGCGACACGCTGCCCGTGCGCCTGCAGGCGCAGTGGCTGGTGTGCAAGGACGTCTGCATCCCGGAGGAAGGATCGTTTGCAGTCGATCTGCCCACGCGACAGACCGCGAGCGCAGACACCGCGCTTTTCGAGTCGGCCTTCGCCTCGACCCCTGTCGAAGCGGGAGATGTACGGGCCGCGGCGCGAGTGGAAGCCGACGCCATCGTGGTCACGCTCGCCGGGTTGCCGACGGCGTGGGCAGGCCAAAGACTGCACTTCATGCCCGAGACACCGGGCGTCATCGACAACGCGGCCGCACCGCAGGCGCGCTGGGACGCATCCTCCTGGCAGGCGCGCGTGGCGCTATCGGCGCAGCGCTCGGCCGCCCCGGGCGCGATGCCGGTCGTGCTGACGACGAATGACGCCCAGGCCGGCGTGCGGGTCGTGCTGCCGATCGAAGGTCCATGGCCACCGCTGCCCACGCCCGGGGCTCGTGCCGCAGGCGCAGATGCGGCGGGCGCCGGCACCTCGGCACAGGGTCCGCCGGCCACGACACCGATCAGCCTGTGGGCGGCGCTGCTGCTGGCGCTGGCCGGCGGTGTGCTGCTGAACCTGATGCCCTGCGTCTTCCCGGTGCTGGCGATCAAGGTCGTGGGCTTCGCGTCGCACGGCAACGACCGCCGCGGCTTGCTGGCCGGTGGTCTGGCCTACACCGCTGGCGTGATCGCCAGCTTCCTCGTCCTGGCAGGCCTGCTGCTGGCCTTGCGCGCCGGCGGGGAACAACTTGGCTGGGGCTTCCAGTTGCAGTCGCCCGGGTTCGTCGCCGCGCTGGCCGCGCTGTTCACGGTCATCGGGCTGAATCTGGCGGGCGTCTTCGAGTTCGGCAATGTCCTGCCGGGCCCAGTCGCCGCGATGCGGGCACGGCACCCCGTGGCCGACTCTGCCCTGACCGGTGTGCTGGCGGTGGCGGTGGCTTCGCCCTGCACCGCGCCGTTCATGGGCGCGTCGCTCGGGCTGGCGGTCTCGCTGCCGGCCCTGCAGGCGCTGTCGGTCTTCGCCGCGCTCGGCCTGGGCATGGCCTTGCCCTATCTGGCCGCCAGCGCCTGGCCGCCACTGGCGCGCGCCCTGCCGCGGCCGGGCGCCTGGATGGTGCAGTTCAAGGGTCTGATGGCCTTTCCGATGTTCGCCACCGTCATCTGGCTGCTGTGGGTGCTGGGGCAGCAGTCGGGCATCGATGCCGTGGCAGGATGGCTCGGTGTGCTGCTCGCAGGCGCCCTGGTGGCGTGGGTGTGGACGGGCTCTGCCCGGGCGCGACCGGGCACCCGTGTCGCGGTGCGTGTGGCCGCCCTGGGCTTGCTGGGCCTCACAGCCCTGTGGGCCATCCCGGCACTGCGCACGTTGCCACCGGCCGGTGCCAGGGCGGACGCGACCATCGAGGGCGAGTCGCGCTGGCAGGCCTGGTCACCGGCGCGGGTGTCTCAGGCCCTGGCCGAGGGCCGCCCGGTGTTCGTCGACTTCACCGCAGCCTGGTGCGTGACCTGCCAGTACAACAAGCGCACAACGCTGTCAGACCCGCAGGTGCTCGAAGCCTTCGAGCGCAAGCGCGTGCTGCTGCTGCGCGCTGACTGGACACGCCGGGACCCGGAGATCACGGCGGCGCTGTCGCGCCTGGGACGCAATGGCGTGCCTGTCTATGCGCTGACGGCTCCAGGGGACGGCACATCGCGCTTGCTCGGCGAGATCCTGTCGGTGCGCGAGGTGCTGGACGCGATCGAGGCGCTTCCCTGAGCCTGCGGCGCAGACCGCGCACGCCAAATGGGGCCCACCGCGCACCGGCGGCGGGCGCGAGCCTGCGGGCACCAACGGCTGCGAGGCTACCCGAGGGGCGACCTCAGGGGCAGCTTGCGTACTGCTCGGCAAGGTCCACGAAGTCCCGCACCGACGCCGCCGCGTCGAACCGATCGCCGAGTTCCTGCGACAGGACCTCGCCGACGTCCCGGGCCACGGACTGCGCCTGACGGGCATCGAGGAACAGCAGTCGACTGCGCCGAGCCAGCACGTCCTCGACCCCGCAGGCCATCTCCTGGCGCGCCGCAAAGCGCACCATCGCCTCGCTGAGCACGCCCGTGCCGGTCTCGGCATCATGGGCGATCCACCGGTCCGCGCCCGGCAACGAACGCAAGGCCTCGGCCTCCAGCCCGTAGAGGTGCGCGCCCGGCGGCAGCGTCAGTGATCGCCCGGGCGCCGCGCCGGGCAGACGGTGCTGTTCGGTCACGCCGGGTGGCCGCTGTGGCAGCAAACCGTGGCGCATGCATTGCGCGAGCACGTCCTCGGCCATGGCGCGGGCGGTCGTCCACTTGCCACCGGTGACGGTGACGAGCCCGGACGGAGACACCTCGATGGTGTGCTCGCGCGACAGCGTCTTCGTCGCCCCGACCGCCGCCTGCGGGCGCACGAGCGGCCGCAGGCCGACCCACGCCGAACGCACGTCAGAGCGCTGCGGGGCGCGCTCCAGGACCTGCGCGGCCTCACGCAGGATGAAGTCCACCTCCTGCGCCAGCGGCCGGGGCTCCAGCGGGGCCACCTCGCGGGGGGTGTCGGTCGTGCCGAGGACGGTCTTGCCAAACCAGGGGACGGCGAACAGCACGCGCCCGTCCTCGGTGCGCGGCACGAGCAGCGCCTCGTGGCCCGGCAGGAAGGCCCGGTCCACCACCAGATGCACGCCCTGGCTGGGCTGCACCATGGGGGCCATGGAGCTGCCATCCTGCGCTCGATCCTGCGCACGCAGGGCATCGACCCAGACGCCAGTGGCATTGACGACGCAACGCGCGCGCACTGAAGCGCGCGCGACGCCGAGGACATCGGCCACCTCGACCCGGGTCAGCCGCCCCCCCTGCGATCCTCCGTGCTCGGCCTGCAGCCCGACCACGCGCGCATGGTTGAGCACGCAGGCGCCGGCCCGACGGGCGGCGCGGGCAAGCAGCAAGGCCAGCCGGGCGTCGTCGAACTGCCCGTCCCAATACCGCACGCCGCCACACAGGCCACGGCGGCGTACACCGGGCAAGGCCATCTGCGTCTGGGCCACGTCGAGCCAGCCGGTCGCCCCCAGGCTGCGTCGCCCCGCGAGCCACTGATAAGCCTTGAGGCCTGCGCCGTAGAAGGGCAGATCCCGCAGGCGATAGGCCGGCACGACGAAGGCCAACGGCTGCGCCACCTGCGGCGCGTTGGCCATCCACGCCGAGCGCTCGTGCAGGGCCTCGCGCACCAGCGAAACATCGCCCTGCGCCAGGTAGCGCACACCGCCGTGCAGCAGCTTGGTGGCGCGGGAGCTCGTACCCTTGGCGAAGTCCTCGGCCTCGATCAGCGCCACGGAGAAGCCTCGCAGCGCCGCATCCAACGCCACCGATAATCCGGTGGCACCGCCGCCGACCACCACCAGATCCCAGTCGCGCGCAGCCTCCAGCGCCCGCCAGGCCACCGCACGGGCCTGGCAGGCCACACCCGCGTGAGCGTCGCGATCGGACGACATCAGCCTTGGAGCCGCGCGAAGTTGACGGGCAGACCGGGCACGTCCACTCGGCACTGCAGCACCCGCCCAGCCCAGGACTCGCGCGTCAGTTCGTCGTCGGGACGCCCGTGGCGCGCCGTGGTCAGGTACAAGGTGCGCAAGTCCGGTCCGCCGAAGCAGGGCATGGTCGGGCAGCGCACCGGCAGCCGATGCTCGGCCAGGACTTCGCCCTGCGGCGACAAGCGCAGCAGCCTCCCGCCCTCGAACATCGCCACCCAGCAGCAGCCCTGGCTGTCCATCGCGGCGCCGTCTGGGCGACCCCCGTAGGCCTGCTCGGGGTCGCCGGGCACGCGCGCCGCAAACCGGGCGAAGACCCGCCGTCGCGACAGGCTGCCGTCGACCGGGTCGAAGTCGAACGCGAAGATGGTGTGGCTGCGCGTGTCGCTCCACAGCATCGTGCGCCCGTCCGGGCTGAAGGCGAGCCCGTTGCTGACGGTGATGCCGTCGGCGCGGCGGTGCAGCAGGCCGCCGTCGTAGCAGTGCAGGCTGGCCAGCGCCGGCTCGCGTGGCTCGTAGATCGTGCCCACCCAGAAGCGGCCCTGCGGGTCGGCCTTGCCGTCGTTGAACCGCTCGCGCGCCGGATCGTAGGGCGGCGCGGCGAGTGAGCTGCGGCGACCGGTGCGTGGATCGAAGCGCCAAAGGCCGTCACGCATGGCCAACAACAGATCCCCACCGGGCAGCGGCGCGCAACTCCCCGGCTCGGTGTCGAAAGCCCAGTGTTCGTGTCGCGCTGTCAGCGGATCGAAGCGGTGCAGGGCACGCCCCGGGATGTCGCACCACCAGAGCGCTTGCTCGTCAGGATGCCAGAAGGGTGACTCGCCCAGCAGCGAGGCCGGCACGGAAAGGGGCTGGAAGTCGAGGACTTGCATCGTAGGAAACCATTGACAACGCGCGCGGCGCTCATCGCCGGCGGCACACGACCCCTGTCAGACCAGCGACACATCCACGCGCATCCACGCGCTGAAGGTCTCGCCCGCGGCCAGCGCGCGCACGCCGTGGCGCGCGGGCTCCGACATGTGGATGGCGTTGGGCACATGGCTGACCGGCTCGACACAGAAATAGTCCTGCTGCGGCGGTGTGTAGACGACCAGGTAAGGCAGCGACGAGGTGACAGCCACGCGCATGCGCTCGTCACGCACCCGCGCCGCGCCCTGCCAGCCCTCGAAACAATGGTCATAGGACAGGTGCGCGACATCGGCATCGATGCCCGGCTGGGGCACGCAGCGGTTGGGCAGTTCGAATGGGTCGGTCTCCCAGCGGCCGGAGATCTCGGCGTGGATGCGGCTGCGCTCGCGGCGCGGGAAGTAAGGGTGCCAGCCCAGACCGACCGGCGCGGTGACGTCTCCGATGTTGGTGATCGACATCATCGCGCGCAGGCCCTGGGGGTCGAGGACGAAGGTCTGTGTGGCCTCGAAGGCGAAGGGCCATTCGGCATCGGGTCGATGCGTCAGCGCCAACTCGACCGTGTCGTCCCCCGCCTGCACCACGCGCCACGCACGCGTCCAGCCCACGCCGTGCAGCGAATGCGGGTTGTCTCCGAAGTTCGCCAGCGTGGTGTGGTCGCGGCCCTGCCAGCGGAAACGGCGGTAGCCGATGCGGCCCGAGTAGGGCACGAGCGGGAAATGGGCGCCTGCGCGCGGTTGCGCCAGCGTCAAGGGATCGGCGCAGCGCCACACCGGCAGGTCGCCGTGCCACAGGCCGGCGACACTGCCGCCGACGTCGGGTCTGAGGGACAGGCGCAATGCGCCCGAACGAATCTCGACTGGGGATGTATGCATGGCCTCCATCGTATCCGGGCGCGGCCCCCTCCGACCGGGCAACGGTCCTCTACGCTCAACCCCGCACCACCGAGCGCGCGCGGAGGTCCACCTTCAGGTAATGCGCCCCCGGGACGGGGTTGTAGTAGTACGGCGGGATCTCGCGGAAGCCCAGCGTCTCGTACAACTGACGCGCTGCTTCCATGTCGTCCAGCGTGTCGAGCAGCATCGTCGAATAGCCTGCCTCGAAGGCACGGTCGAGCAGGTGCTCGGCCAGCAGTCGTCCCAGGCCGAAACGACGAAAGGGCCGCCGCACGTACAAGCGCTTCATTTCGCAGGCATCGACGTAATCGGCTTCGGGCAAGGGCCGGAAGGCCCCACACCCCGCGGGTTCGCCATCGACCAGCGCCAGCACGAGCAGACCGGCCGAACCGGCATAGTCGCCGGGCAGCGAGGCGAGTTCGGCCTCGAACCCCTGGAAACACAGGTCCACGCCCAGTTGTCCGGCGTACTCCAGGAACAGCGTGCGTGCCTGCTGCAGCAACCAGGGGGTATCGGCGACGGCCAGCGTGAATGACACGGGCAGGGCAGGGGCGGTCTGGCCCATACGGCGGTTCAGTGGCTGGCCACCCAGTAGGCGCAGGCCGCGCAGGCCGCCGCGACGAGCAGCGCCAGCAGGCGCTGCGGCGCCGCGTCGGCGCTGCCCGGCACGCCGGGCGGCAGGGGCTTGTCACCGCTGATCATCGGGGACACCAGGTCGCGACCACGCACGAACCGGTAGAAGGCGATCGCGGCCAGGTGCAGCACCACCAGCCCGATGAGGATCCACTGGCCCCAGGACTTGTGCCAACCCGTCATCCACGACGCCAATGCACCGCTGACGTATCGGTTGAGCGGGCCGACGTTGGCGATCTCGTCATCGGCCACCAGCCCGGAGCCCACCTGGAGCGCGAGGACGGCCAGCAACGCCAGGACTGACAGCGCCGCCAGCGGGCTGTGCCCGACGTCCAAGCCCTCCTCGGGCCGATGCCGGCCACGCAAGTAGCGCCACAACGTCGACGGCCCGCGCACGAAGCTGGCAAACCGCGACCAGCGTCCGCCGACCAGCCCCCACAGCACCCGGAACAGCAGCAGCGCCAGCGCCAGATAACCCAGTCTGAAGTGCAGCACCATTGCCTGCCCCCCCACCTTGGCGCTGACGATGGAGCCGACGAGGCTGGCAGCGAGCACCCAGTGGAACAGGCGCGTGGGCAGGTCCCAGACGCGGATGGGCACTTCGGCCGGGGATGGAGACATGGCGATGTCCTCCGGTGGTCTCGACAAGTTCCCGAAGATAACGCGATCAGCGCGCTCGGTCATCGGGGGAAGCGCAAACGCGTCCAGCGCACCATCCCTACACTCGAAAAGTGTCACGGGTGGATGGATTCCGTCACGCCCCGTGACGTCGGGGTCGAGCGCTCCCGTTGGTGTGGCGGCGCATGCCGGTCCAGCCTTCTCGCCCATGCCCTGCTCGTCCTGCGCCACCCCTCGTCCAGCCTTCCCAGGAGCCCTCCGATGAAACGCCTGTTCGCCACCGCTGTTGCCATCGCCTGCCTGCACGCCGTGCCTGCCGCAGCGCAGTTCCAGAAACCCGAGGACGCCATCAAGTACCGCCAGGGTGCATTCACGCTGATGGGCAACCACTTCAGCCGCATCGGTGGCATGGTGCAGGGGCGCGTGCCTTTCGACGCCAAGGTCGCGGCGGAGAACGCGGCGCTGGTCGCCGTCCTGGCCAAGCTCCCAGGCGCCGCCTTCGGGCCGGGCACCGACAAGGGCCTGCCGACCCGGGCCAAGGCGGAGATCTGGACTGACACGCCGAAGTTCCTGGCCGCCTACGACCGTCTGCTCGGCGAGGTCGCCAAGCTGGACGCCGCGGCAAAGACCGGCAGCCTGGACGCCATCAAGGGTGCCTTCGGCAGCACTGCGGCCACCTGCAAGAACTGCCACGACAACTTCCGCTCGAACTGAAAAGCGCAGACCTCCAGCAACAGCCGCGCGTTGTCCGGCCCGAACGGCCGCGCGGCTTTCACCCCTTGTGGCCCAAGGCCCACGGAGCGGTTGGCAGAATCCCGCGTTCGTCCAACTTCGGGTGCACCAGCGCCCTTTTCTGCGTGTCGACCTACTCCCACACTCCGACGGACTCACGTGCTCGACTCGGCGCGTGGCTCCAACGCCCGGCCATCCAGAATGGCATCGTCGGGCTGATCCTGCTGAATGCCGTTGTGCTGGGGCTCGAAACCTCCGCCAGTGTGATGGCCGCGGTCGGGCCTCAACTCGTCCTGCTGGACCGGGCGTTGCTGTCGGTGTTCGTGGTCGAGATCGTGCTCAGGCTGTGGGTACACCGGTCGGCCTTCTTCCGCGACCCCTGGAGCGTGTTCGACTTCCTGGTGGTGGCGATCGCGCTGGTGCCGGCCAGCGGGCCTTTTGCGGTGCTGCGCGCGCTGCGCGTGCTGCGAGTGTTGCGCCTGCTGACGGTGGTGCCGTCGATGCGACGCGTGGTGGGTGGGCTGCTGGCGGCCATCCCGGGGCTGTCGTCGATCGCGGCGGTACTGGGCCTGATGTTCTACGTCTTCGCCGTCATCGCGTCCAAGCTGTTCGGCGCCACCTTCCCGGACTGGTTCGGCAACCTGGGGCTGTCGCTCTACACGCTGTTTCAGGTCATGACGCTGGAGAGCTGGTCCATGGGCATCGTGCGCCCGGTCATGGAGGTCTACCCCTACGCCTGGGCCTTCTTCATCCCCTTCATCCTGATGGCCACGTTCACCATGCTGAACCTGTTCATCGGGGTCATCGTCAGCGCGATGCAGAGCTTCTCTGAAGCGGACAAGGCCGGGACAGCCCCTGCGGTCGCCGAGGACCGAGCGCACGTCGAGGCCGACCTGCACGCCGAGGTACGCGCCCTGCGCGAAGAGATCGCCGCGCTGCGCGCGCAGTTGCGCCCGGGCAACCCCGTGTGAAGGGATTCCCGCGGCGCGACGCCGCGGTGACCGCGCCCGGGCGGCGGATCAAGCGGCGTCGGCGAACCCGAGCACGACACGTCGGGTGTGTGCCGACTTCTTCTCCACCTTGGTGACCACGACACCCCCGACGTCCGCGGTGTTGGCCACATGGGTGCCGCCGCAGGGCTGCAGGTCCACGCCCTCGATCTCGAGCACCCGCACGCGGCCCAAACCGCGCGGCGGCTGCACGCTCATGCTGCGAACCAGGCCCGGGTTGGCGTCGAGTTCCTCCTCGCTGATCCAGCGGTGACGCACCGGATGCGCGCCGGCCACCAGCCGGGCGATGCCGGCCGTCAGCGCCTCCTTGTCGAGCGGCTCGGTCATGTGGAAATCCAGCCGCGCGTAGCCGGCCGTGATCGAGCAGCCGTCCACCGGATGCGGCACGAGCGCGCACAGCAGGTGGGTGGCGGTGTGGAAGCGCATGTGGGCGCGACGCCGCGCGGCGTCGACGCAGGCCGTCACCCGCATGCCCGGGGCGATCGAACCGCAGTCGGCATCGGGTGACAGCACGTGGACGATCGCGCCCGGTCGTTCCTTGTGCTTGCGCGTGTCGACGACCGCCGCTTCACGGCCGTCGGGCAGGCGCAAGAGGCCCGCATCCCCGGCCTGCCCCCCGCCCAGCGGGTAGAAGACGGTGCGGTCGAGCACGATGCCCACCTCGTCGACGGCCAGCACGGTGGCCTCGCAGGCCAGCAGGGTGGCGTCTTCGCGGAACAGTTCTTCGGTCATGGGTGTGTCGTTGAGATGAAGCGGGCGCCCCCAGGCGGAGGGTGGCCGGCACGGTGGTCGAAGGGATCACTCAGCCCGGATCGATCGAGTCCAGGAGGCTGTCGGGGTCGGGCGCCGACCGAAAAGTTCGGCCCCAGCAGGGTCCGTCATCGCAGGATTCGCGGCCGGCGACTCCCAGTTCCGACAGCCTCCTAAGTAGAAACCAGGCACACCTCGCCCTTGGGTGTGTGCAGCACGGCTTCGAGGGCCGGACCGTCGGGCGTCTCGCGCAGGTCCACGCCGCGCAGACGCAACACGGTGGCGGCACGCGACGGTACGCCGCGCAGCGTCAGGGCCTGCAGCGTCACGCCCGACGGCGCCATCGCCTGTGCCGGATGCCGGCCCTGCCATTGGATCAGCGTCGGCAAGGCGCCACCGCACAGCAGCGCACCGTCCGGACGCACCAGGATCTCCCAGGCGAGCGGGCCCTGCGGCGTGTCTCGGCCGGCCTTGACCGGCTCCCCGGGCTGCAGGCCGACCTGGATCAACCCCCAGCGATGCATGTCGAGCTGCGGTGAACGCGCCACCACGTGCGCCAGATGAGGACCGTCGCGATGCAGACGTTGCTGTACATGCGGATCGTCCAGCCCGAACCAGCGCGGCCGTGCGGGCGGCGCCGCCTGCGGATCGATCGCGATGATCTCGAGGTAAGCATCCTCGAACACGGCGGTGGCGATCTTCAGCAGGCGGTTGTGGGTGCCGAACAAGGGGTGCTTGCCACCCGGGCCGGGCGCGAGCCCCAGCGTGGCGGCACACCACGCCACACCCTGCTCCAGGGTGGCGGCGAGGACGACGAGATGATCGAGTCGGGTGTTCATGCGGCGGACGATGACGTCATGTCGGCGCGCCGTACGATGCCGAGATCGAGCTGTCCCTCGATGCAGGCCAGGACGTCGCCACCGACCCAGATCTCATTGTCGATGACCGCCACGTGCACGCGCCCGGCACGTCCGAGCGCCGCGCCCTGCGCCGCCACGTAGCAGGGCGGTGCCAGCCCAACCCCGATCAGCCACTGCGCGAGGCTCGCGTTCAGGCTGCCGGTGACCGGATCCTCGGGCACGCCGAGCGAGCCGACGAAGGTGCGCACCTCGAAGGCCGTCTCCTGCCCCGCCGGCTGCGGGCCGACGACGCCGAGCTTCAGGTCGCCCACCACGGCCGGGTCGGGCCGCAGCGCGAGCACCTGCGCCGCCGAGCCCAGCATCACGGCGCACCAGCCCGGGCCGTTGTCGACCCACTGGTGGGCCACGATCTCGTCCGCGCGCAGGCCGAGGCCGCGGGCGATGCGCGCCACCAGCGCCGGCTCCAGCGGCCCGCTGCGGCGCAGCGGCGGTGCGGCGAAGGCCAGACGCGTGCCGTCGCGGCGGATGCGTACGAGACCGACGCCGCACTCCTGGACGATGAGGTCGTCGCGTCGGGGCCGGCCGCCGGCCAGCAGCCAGGCCTGGCAACTGCCCAGCGTGGGGTGCCCGGCAAAGGGCAACTCGCCGCCGGGAGTGAAGATGCGGACACGGTAGTCGGCGCCCTCGGCCCGGGCGGACGGGGTGGGCGGCAGCAGGAAGGTCGTCTCCGACAGATTCGTCCAGCGCGCGAAGGCCGCCAAGGTGGCGTCGTCCAGGCCCTGGGCGTCGTGCACGACGGCCAGCGGGTTGCCCTTCAACGGCACCTGGGTGAAGACATCGAGCTGGTGGAAGCGGTGGCGGGTGGGCATGGGCAAGCTGGCCAGGCTGAAAGGGCGGCATCGTAGTGCGATTCCCGGCGGGCCGGATGGGAGTTCGCCCGGGCCTCGTCCTCGGGCGGGTACCCAGGCCCCTGGCTCATACGAAGACGCAGGCCTGCAGCGCCGTTGACTCCTCGGGTCGGCGCAGGGATCAAGCCGAGCTGACGCCTGGATGGGAGTTCCGCCATGAACCGAGTCACCGCCGGCCGAGCCCATGCCAGCGCGCACCTGCAAGCCACCGCGGCGGACGCGGACATGCACCCGCTGTCGCAGGCGCTGCAGGAGTTCACCGAGATGCGCAGCCTGCGCCAAGGTGCGATCCACCGGGCTGTCGACCTGGACCCGGCCACGACAACGCTGTAAATGCCCGCGCGCGCAGGCTGTGCGACCGAGCCCACCGGGCCGGGCCTGCGGCCCGAACTCGGCACGCTGTTACGCGGCCGAGAGCCCCCCGCCGCCCGCGGGGCAAGCCGTTCTCATGGAAAACTGGGAATTGCAAAACGTTTTCTTGACAGCCTCCCATCGCCCTCGCGCAGGGCAAGGCGCTCATAAAAAAGCAAGGACTTGCGTTTCTGTTTCTCGTGAGTCCTTGGCCAGGACCTGCCGGTCGAAGCAGCGACTGCTTCAGGGTCGCTCCGCCCACACCCCTGCCACCTCCCACACCGGCAGCACCTGCACCTCCTCGCTCAGGGGGTAGCGCCGGACCACGGGCGCCACCACGTAGGCCTCATCGATCTGCAGGCCCTGCAATGCCTGCCAGAACCCGCGCGTGGGCTTGGGCGCGGAGGAGAACTTGACTTCAAAGGCGATGCGGCGCATGCCGGTGTCCACCACGGCGTCGATCTCGGCGCCAGCCGAGGTGCGATAGAAGCCCAGGTGCGCGCCCTCGGGCATGGCGGCGGCGATCTGCTCGATGACGAAGCCCTCCCATGAGCCGCCCACCACCGGGTGACCCTGGAGCTCTTGTGGGGTGCCCAGACCCAGCAGGGCATGCACCAGGCCGCTGTCGCGCAGGTAGACCTTGGGTGACTTGACCAGCCGCTTGCCCACGTGGGCCTGGTGCGGTTCCAGCCGGCGTACCAGCAGGGCGTCCACCAGGTGGTCGATGTAGCGCGCCACCGTGGTGTGGGACAAGCCGCCCAGCGCCTGCCCGAGCTGGGCCCCGTTCAGCAGCTGCCCTTGCAAGTGGGCCAGCATGGTCATGAAGCGGCGCATCGTCTCGGCCGCCACGCGCACACCCAGGGCGGGCAGGTCGCGTTGCATCAAGGTGCGCAGGAAGGCCTGCCGCCAACGCAGCGAGGCCGCGTCCTGCGCCGCGAGATTGCTCAATGGAAAGCCTCCGCGTTGCCACAGTCGCTGCAGCGTGGCCAGGTCGGGCTCGACCTCGCACGCCAGGAAGGGCGTCAACGCCTCGTAGGCGATGCACCCGGCCAGCGATTCGGCCGACTGCCTCAGCAGCCCCGCGGCCGCGGAGCCCAACAAGAGGAAGCGCCCTGCCCGCCTGTCGGCGTCGATCTCGGGGCGCAGGGCGGTGAACAGCTCGGGCACCCACTGCACTTCATCCAGCACCACCAGCCGGTCCCGGTAGGCCGGCAGGAACAGGTCTGGCCGGCGCAGCGTCTGTCGATCGGCTTCCGACTCCAGGTCCAGGAATTGCCGACATCGCCGTGCGCTTCTTTCCCCCAGAGCAGGACGGCGTGATCGCGCGGCGCGTGGGCGCCAATGAGCTCGGCCCGTACGCGCACGAGTCCTTGCGCCCACCCAGGCCTCGAACCCGAACGCTGCCATGGCGTCCCATCTCTCGGCGAGCGCGGCGTTCACATCCGAACGTCCGTCGCGGTCGAACATCGCAGATCTGGCGGTGATCGATGACGGCAACGCCGTCACCCATGGCGCGCGCCCTCAGGCGCTGAACAGCACGCCGTCGGCCTGCATGGAGGCGATCTCCGCCGCCGTG
>CAZFVH010000102.1:0-10623 GCA_964522465.1 uncultured Rubrivivax sp.
TAGCAGGGGAGCACCTTCGGCCTCTCGGTCACGACTCCAAGTCTTGAATTCTAAACCAGCCCAGCCTGGGCTGGCTTGCATGCGGTGATCTCAGGCTTCGGCCGGAGCGTCCAACTCGAAGGCGCGGTGCAGCGCCCGCACGGCGAGCTCCATGTACTTCTCGTCGATGACGACGCTGGTCTTGATCTCGCTGGTGGAGATCATCTGGATGTTGATGTTCTCGTCGCTGAGTGCCTTGAACATCTTCGCCGCCACGCCGACATGGCTCTTCATACCGATGCCGACGATGCTGACCTTGCAGATGCGTGGGTCGCCGACGACAGCCGCAGCGCCCATCGCCGGAGCCACGCCAGCTTTGAGCAGGTCGAGCACACGGGCATGGTCGCTGCGCGGCACGGTGAAGGAGAAATCGGTGCGACCGTCGTTGGAAACGTTCTGGATGATGACGTCGACGTCGATGTTCGCCTGCGCCACAGCCCCCAGGATCTGATAAGCGATGCCGGGGCGGTCTGGCACGCCCAGCACAGTGACCTTGGCTTCGTCTCGGTTGAAGGCAATGCCGGATACGACGGCCTGTTCCATCTTCTCGTCCTCTTCATAGCTGATCAGCGTGCCCGAGCGGGCCTCTTCCGCCAGGTCGATGTCCCAAGGGGTGAAGCTCGATAGCACACGCAACGGCACGCGGTATTTGCCCGCGAACTCCACCGACCGGATCTGCAGCACCTTCGAGCCCAAGCTGGCCATCTCCAGCATCTCCTCGAAGCTGATGGCCGACAGACGCCGCGCCTCAGGGACGATGCGGGGGTCGGTGGTGTAGACGCCGTCGACATCTGTGTAGATCAGACACTCGTCGGCCTTCATCGCCGCCGCGACTGCGACCGCCGAGGTGTCGCTGCCGCCGCGACCCAGCGTGGTGATGTGGCCGTCGTCGTCGATGCCCTGGAAACCTGTGACGATGACCACGCGGCCGGCCGCCAAATCGGCACGCACCCGGGCGTCGTCGATGGCGGTGATGCGTGCCTTGGTGTAGGCCGAGTCCGTGCGCACCGGTACCTGCCAGCCCGTGTAGCTGACCGCGGGCATGCCTTCTGCCTGCAGCGCCAATGACAGCAGGCCCACCGAAACCTGCTCCCCGGTGGAAGCGATCATGTCGAGCTCGCGCAGGGCCTCGGGCGTGCGCGCGTCGGGCATCAATTCCTTGGCCAGACCGAGCAGTCGGTTGGTCTCGCCGCTCATCGCCGACGGCACGACCACCATCTGGTGTCCGGCCCGGGCCCATTTGGCCACGCGTCGGGCGACGTTGCGGATGCGCTCGGTCGACCCCATCGAGGTGCCGCCGTACTTGTGGACGATCAGGGCCATATGGTTCGAAATCCTGACGCGCCGGCCAATGGCGCAAAGCCCATGATTCTATGACGGGGAAGGCCGTGCCCGAAAGGGAGGGTCGACAGGCGTCGCGCACCAGTCCAGCAACCCCCGCTGCAGTCGCAACTGCCCACCAGGTGCCGGCCAACAGAGACCGTTGCGTGCCGCAGGAAGCTCGCGCATCAGCCGCTGCAGGAGCGACTCCGGCAGACCGACGTCGCTCCATTGCCGGGCCCAGTGGCGCAGCAGATTCGCCCGGCGTGCCGGCGACAAGGCCTGCCAGGACGCCAACTGCAACGCACCGTCGAGCGACACCGCGCTGACCGCGTCCAGCGCACCCAGTTCTTCGCAGCAAGCCTGGGCCTCCTGCGCACGCCGTGCCACCGCACACAGAGGGATTTCGAGGTGGTGGAAGGCCTGAGAGAACGCCGGCCAGACCTGCAATCGAAGACGGTTGCGCGCATACCGAGGGTCGTCGTTGCTCAGGTCGTCGACCCATCTCAGGCGGTGGCGACGCAAGTAGTGCTCGACCGCCTCGCGCGGGTGGTCGAGCCAGGGACGCACCCAGCGGACCCCGCGCCGTTCGATCTCGCGCGGCATGGCCGACAGGCCGGCAGGACCGGCGCCGCGCAACGCCTGGAGCAACACGGTCTCGGCCTGGTCTCGCCGGTGGTGAGCCAGCAGGACGGTGTCGACGCCTTCACGGCACGCCATCGCCGCCAGTGCGGCGTAGCGTTCGCGTCGCGCCCAGGCCTCGACGCTCTCGCCAGGACCTGGCCCGCCGCGCAGACGACAGGCAACGAAGCGCACCGGCAGACCGCCTTGACGCCATCGGGCACATTGCGCCCGCAGGTGGCGCCACCAGGCATCGGCCTGTGGCTGCAGACCATGGTGCACGTGCAGCGCAAAGACCAGAACGCCCATGTCGCGGGCTGCCCTGGCAGTGGCGTGCAGGAGGGCCGTCGAATCCCGGCCACCGCTGGCCGCCACCCCGACCCGCCGGCCGGACGCGGCGACGGGCTCGTCGTCAGTTGCACAGGCTGCCGGTGGCCTCACGCATCGCGCCGCTCGCGCGTGTCGTTGTAGCGCCCGTAAGCCTGCAGGCGCTCGTAGCGCCGCTGCAGCAGCGCCCGAGTGTCGAGATCGGCCACCAGGCGCAGCGCATCCGTCAGCCCGCGCTTGAGCTGGGACGCCATCTGCTTGACGTTGCGGTGCGCGCCGCCCACCGGCTCGCTGACGATCTTGTCGATCAGGCCCAGGGCCTTGAGCCGGTGCGCGGTGATGCCCAGGGCTTCCGCCGCGTCAGGTGCGCGCTCGGAGGTCTTCCAGAGGATGGAGGCGCAGCCTTCCGGCGAGATCACCGAGTACACGGCGAACTGCAGCATCAGAACCTGATCGCCCACGCTGATCGCCAGGGCACCGCCCGAGCCGCCCTCTCCGATGATGGTGGTGACGATGGGCACCTCCAACTGCGCCATCTCGAAGATGTTGCGCCCGATGGCCTCGCTCTGGCCACGCTCTTCTGCGCCGATGCCAGGATAGGCCCCCGGGGTGTCGACGAAGGTGAAGACAGGCAGACGGAACTTCTCGGCGAGCTTCATCAAGCGTAGCGCCTTGCGGTAACCCTCAGGGCGCGACATGCCGAAATTGCGCATGGCGCGCTCCTTCGTGTCGCGGCCCTTCTGGTGGCCCAGCACCATGCAGGGCTGGCCGTTGAACCGCGCCAGACCACCGACGATGGACAGGTCGTCAGCAAAGGAACGGTCACCGTGAAGTTCCTGGAAGTCGGTGAACATCTCGGCGACATAGTCCAGCGTGTAGGGACGCTGCGGGTGCCGCGCGATCTGCGTGACCTGCCAGGGTGTCAGGTTGGCGTAGATGTCCTTGGTCAGCTGCTGGCTCTTTCGGCCCAGCCGCTCGATCTCGTCGGAGATGTCGACGGCCGACTCGTTCTGCACGTAGCGCAACTCGTCGATCCGTGACTCGAGCTCGGCGATCGGCTGCTCGAAATCGAGGAAGTGCTTCTTGCTCATCAAGGTCGCCATGAAACCCGTGATCTCAATAGTCTACCGGCAGCGGGTCCAGACTCCGCCAGAGATACCAGGTGGCCACGGATCGATAGGGCGCCCAGGCTGCTGCTACCTCGCGTGCCTCGGCCCGGGAAACCGTTTCGCCGCTGAAATAGTTCAGACTGATCCCCTTGAGCAGGCCCAGGTCGTCCAGCGGCAGCACGTCCGGACGCATCAGGTGGAAGATCAGGAACATCTCGGCCGTCCACCGACCGATGCCGCGAATCGCCACCAACTCGCCGATGATCGCCTCGTCGTCCATCGCTGGCCAGCGCTCGACGTGCAACCGGCCTTCGGTGAAGTGACGGGCCAGGTCGAGCAGGTACTCGCTCTTGCGCGCGGAAAGCCCGGCCCCCCGCAATTCCGGCACCGGCATGTCCAACACGCCAGCCGGCGACAGCGGGCCGTCAGGCGTGCCGGCAGCCTCGGCAAACCGGCGCCAGACCGACTGCGCCGCCTTCACCGAGATCTGTTGCCCGACGACCGACCTCGCCAACGTGGTGAAGGCGTCGCCGCGGCTGAGCAGGCGGGCCTGGCCGAACTGCGGGATCAGGCGCTGCATGACGCGGTCGCCCTGCGCCAGGTGTACGCAGGCCTCATCCCAGTAGACCGGCGCCTGCGGCGCGGCCCATGCTGCGGTGTCGTTCATCGCAGCGTCACATGGCGGTGAACGCAGAGGGCCCACACCCGGGTTGTCAACGTCGCGACCATGTGGTGCCCTGCGGCCCGTCCTTGAGCTCGATGCCTGCGGCAGCGAGTTCGGCGCGGATCGCATCAGCTGCCGCGAAATCCCGCGCCTTCTTGGCAGCCGCCCGGGCCTCGATCCGTTCAGCCACCCAGGCCTCATCCGGCCCGACAGCCAAGCCCGCACCTTGCAGATAGGCCTTCGGAGCCTGCTGCAGCAACCCCAGCACACCCCCCAGCGCCTTGAGCTGGGCAGCCTGCGACGGATCACGCCCGCGATGGACCTCACCCGCCAGGTCGAACAGCACTGCCACCGCGGTCGGGGTGGCGAAATCCTCGTCCATGGCCGCACGGAACCGACGCGCGGCATCCGATGACCAGTCGACCTCCACCAGGCCGTCCACCGGCACGGTCTCGAGCGCGCCGTACAGGCGTCGCAGCGCCGAGCGCGCTTCGTCGAGGTGCGCGTCGCTGAAGTTGAACGGGCTGCGGTAGTGGGTGCGCAGCATCAGGAAGCGCACCGTCTCGCCGTCGTAGCGCTGCAGCACCTCACGGATGGTGAAGAAGTTGCCGAGCGACTTCGACATCTTCTGGTCGTCGACGTTGACGAAGCCGTTGTGCATCCAGACGTTGACGAAAGGACGGCCCGACGCGCCCTCGCTCTGCGCGATCTCGTTTTCGTGATGCGGAAACTGCAGGTCGAGCCCACCGCCGTGGATGTCGAAATGCTCGCCCAGCAGCGCGCAACTCATGGCCGAGCACTCGATGTGCCAACCTGGACGGCCCGGGCCGTAGGCGCTGTCCCACCGCGCCTGCGCCGGCTCGTTCGGCTTGGCCGCCTTCCAGAGCACGAAATCCAGCGGATCGTCCTTGCCCTCGAGCACGGCCACGCGCTCTCCGGCGCGCAACTCGTCGATGGACTTGCCCGAGAGCTTGCCGTAGCCGGGAAATCGACGCACCGCGAAGTTCACGTCTCCGTCGCTGCCTCGGTAGGCCAGGCCCCGGGCCTCCAGGCGCTCGATCAGCGTCAGCATCTGCGGCACGTATTCGGTCGCACGCGGCTCGTGCGTGGGCGGCTCCACGCCGAGTGCCGCCAGATCCTCGTGCATGCGGGCGATCATCTCGGACGTCAGATCACCGATCGTGATCCCGCGCTCGGTGGCGCGGCGGATGATCTTGTCGTCAATGTCGGTGACGTTGCGCACATAGGTCACGTCGTAACCGCTGGACCGTAGCCAGCGCGCGACGACATCGAAGGACAGCATCATCCGCGCATGCCCCATGTGGCACAGGTCATAGACGGTGACGCCGCAGACATACATCCGGACGCGGCCCGGGTCGATCGGCTGGAAGGGCTCGACGCGGCGCGTCAGTGAGTTGTGGATGCGCAGGCTCATGCGGAAGGGCGTGGTGGTCCGGGGCGCCCGGGCCCGGCAAGCACCCTCGGTGCACAGCCCGCCGACCTGAGGCGAAAACCAGTATACCGAGCCGGATCTGCGGCACCGGGCACGTCACAGGCTAGACTTTCGAGCTGCGCGCGTTCTGGCGACCCGCATCGGCCGCCGAGCCGTCAATGTCAGCCGATACGAGCGCCCACGAAGCCCGAGGAGTCCCATGAACACCGTCCGCCGCCTGTCCCGCCGACTGATGTGCATCGCGCTGCTGCTGGTCCTGCCTGCCAGCGCGGCCTGGGCGCAGAAAGTGCGTCTGACCACCACCGAAGGCGACATCGTGCTCGAACTCGACCGGGCCCGGGCGCCCCAGACGGTGGACAACTTTATTGCTTACGTCCGGTCCGGACACTTTGACGGCACGATCTTCCACCGCGTGATCCCGGGTTTCATGATCCAGGGGGGCGGCTTCACGCCCGACATGACGCAGAAGCCGACCCGACCGCCGATCCCGCTCGAGTCGCGCAACGGCCTGAGCAACGCCCGCGGAACCGTCGCGATGGCCCGCACCGTCGTGCCGAACTCCGCGACGGCGCAGTTCTTCATCAACGCCCGCGACAACGATTTCCTGGACGCCGCCAAGAGCCGTGACGGCAATGGCTACGCGGTTTTCGGCAAGGTCGCCACCGGCATGGACGTGGTCGACAAGATCCAGAACGTCCCCACCGGGACCAAGGGGCCGCATCAGAACGTCCCGAACACCCCCGTCATCATCACCAAGGCCACCCTGGAGAACTGAGCGTGCCCAAGACTGTCGAACTGCATACCTCTGCCGGCGTCATCCGCCTCGAACTCGACGATGCGAAGGCCCCGGCCAGCGTCGGCAATTTCCTAGATTACGTCCGTAGTGGCCATTACGACGGCACCGTCTTCCACCGGGTGATCAAGGGCTTCATGATCCAGGGAGGTGGCATGGATGCGTCGATGCAGCAGAAATCCACGCGCGCGCCCATCACCAACGAGGCAGGGAACGGCCTGCAGAACGCGAAGTACACCGTCGCGATGGCACGCACGTCCGACCCGCACTCCGCCACGGCGCAGTTCTTCATCAACACCTCGGACAACGCCTTCCTGAACTTCACCGCCGAGACGCGCCAGGGCTGGGGCTACGCCGTCTTCGGAAAGGTGGTGGCGGGCTCCGAGGTGGTCGATGCGATCGAGTCGGTGCGCACCGGCCGCCGCGGCTTTCACGACGATGTGCCTTTGGACAGCGTGACGATCGAACGCGCAGTCGGGGTCGCGAGCTGACAAGCCGGGAAGCCTACACGCCTGAGCGTGCGCACCCGGGCTGCATCAGCGCCGCGGTGACGAGGCCCGCCTGAGCCGCCGACGAATACCGGACGACGCTTGCGTGCCTTCGGTCCCAGACGCTCCTGACAGTGCCGACAGGCCGCCGCTGCCCGTGGCACAGGTCCCCACGTCCGGCGGCGAGTCCACGGGACTGGCCGCGACGATGCATGCGCCAGCGCACTGGCAGGTCGTCGATCTGTTGTCGGACCTGCACCTGTGCCCTGCACTTCCCCACACGCTGCAGGCCTTCGAGGCGCATCTGGCATCGACGCCGGCCGACGCTGTCCTGATCCTCGGCGACCTGTTCGAGGTCTGGGTCGGCCCTGAACAGGCCGAACGGCCGTTCGACGGGCAGTGCCTGGCGAGACTGGCGGCCTGCGCGCAAGACACCTGGGTCGGCTTCATGCCAGGCAATCGCGACTTCCTGCTGGACGCGGCCACACTGCACCGGCATGGCGTGCACCTGCTCGCAGACCCGACGTGCCTGGAGATCTTCGGGCAACGCTGGCTTCTGACCCATGGTGACGCGCTGTGCCTGGAAGACCATGAGTACCAGGCTTTTAGGCGCACGGTGCGGCAGCCGGCCTGGCAACGCGACTTCCTCGCGCGTCCTCTGCCCGAGCGCGAGGCACTCGCAGGTCGTATCCGGCAGGAGAGCCAGGCACGCAAGGTACGCGCGCCCACACCCGCTGGCTGGGCCGATGTCGACTCACAGGCCGCTGTCGACGGGCTCAAAGCGGCCAAGGCGACGGTGATGATCCACGGCCACACGCATCGCCCCGGGCGCCGCGCGCTGGACGCCGATCTGGAACGACAGGTGCTGTCGGACTGGGACCTGGACGCAGGTGCACCTCGGGGCGATGTGCTGCGCCTGAGCGCGGCGGGCCTGCGGCGGTTGCCGGTCGTCCCGCCTGCGTGCTGAGCCGCGAAGAGAGCGCCGGACGCGATGTGGGCAGCGCTGCGACGTCACTGGCTAGCCAGGCGGGAGGCGTCGGTGCTCGCACGTCGCGCCATCCCGGACGCCCTGTGGCGGCGCACGCTCAAACGCTTCCCCTTCCTCGCGGGAGACGAGTGCACGCAGCAACGACTGCGCCGCATGACCAGCCTGTTCCTGGATCGCAAGGAATTCACCGGCGCACACGGCCTGGAGGTGCGTGACGACATTGCCGTGGCCATCGCCGCCCAAGCCTGTCTGCCCGTGCTGGAGATCGGTCTCGAGGCCTACGACGGCTTCGTCGGCATCGTGGTGCACCCAGGGCAGGCCGTGGTGCGGCGCGAGACGACCGATGACGACGGCGTCGTGCACGCCTGGGAAGAAGTGCTGTCGGGCGAAGCCGTCCAGGGCGGGCCGGTGATGCTGTCCTGGCGCGACGTGCGCGCAGCCGGCCCGAAGGCCGCGCAGGGCTACAACGTCGTGGTCCACGAGTTCGCGCACGTGCTGGACATGGCCGACGGCGTCCCCGACGGCGTGCCCCTGCTGCCGTCGGACATCGACCACTGCGCCTGGGAGCGGACACTGCACGAGGAATTCGAATCGTTCTGCGCCCGGGTAGACGCCCAGGAGGAGACTGCACTCGATCCCTATGGCGCGGAAGCGCCCGAAGAATTCTTCGCCGTAGCCAGTGAGTCGTTCTTCGTCAGCCCGCAGGGCATGCAGGCAGAGCACCCTGCCCTGTACGAGATGTTCAAGCGCTACTACCGGCAGGATCCCGGCATCCGGCATATGGCTTCTGGCGACCGTACTGAGCCCCTACCCCTGCGCTGACTGAGGCGGGGGGGCGGAACACAGGCCTGGCCCGCGATCCGCCAGGATCAGACGGTCACAGGCTCTGCGCGCGAGCGATCGCTCTTCTTGGGAGGCCGGATGTCGAGCGTGACGCCCCCCGCATCGTCCACATCGACCGACAGGCGCCCACCATCGACCAGCCGGCCGAACAGCAGCTCGTCGGCCAAGGCACGCCGGATCTTGTCCTGGATCAGGCGCTGCATCGGGCGTGCACCCATCAGCGGATCGAAGCCCTCCTTGGCGAGCTGGCGACGCAACGCATCGGAGAAGGTCACGTCGACCTTCTTCTCGGCGAGCTGGCTCTCCAACTGCAGCAGGAACTTGTCGACCACGCGCAGGATGATGTCCTGGTCCAGCGGACGGAAGCTCACGATCGCATCGAGCCGGTTGCGGAACTCAGGAGTGAACAGGCGCTTGATGTCGCCCATCTCGTCGCCGACCTCGCGCTTGCTGGTGAAGCCGATCGTCGCCTTGTTCATCGTCTCGGCGCCAGCGTTCGTGGTCATCACGAGGATCACGTTGCGGAAGTCCGACTTGCGTCCGTTGTTGTCGGTCAACGACCCGTGGTCCATCACCTGCAGAAGCACGTTGAAGACATCGGGATGCGCCTTCTCGATCTCGTCGAGCAGCAGCACCGCGTGCGGCTTCTTGGTCACCGCCTCGGTCAGCAGCCCCCCCTGGTCGAAGCCGACATACCCCGGAGGGGCGCCGATCAGCCGGCTCACGGCGTGACGCTCCATGTACTCGGACATGTCGAAACGGATCAGCTCGATCCCCAGCACATAGGCCAGTTGGCGAGCGACCTCGGTCTTGCCCACACCCGTGGGGCCACTGAAAAGGAAGCAGCCGATAGGCTTATCGGGCTTGCCCAGACCGGAACGCGCCATCTTGATGGCGGCGGCCAGCGCGTCGATGGCTGGATCCTGCCCGAAAACGACGCTCTTGAGATCCCGGTCCAACGACTTGAGCTTGCTGCGGTCATCGCTCGACACACTGGCTGGCGGGATGCGCGCGATCTTGGAGATGATGTCCTCGACCTCGGCGCGCGTGATGGTCTTCTTCTGCTTGTTCTTGGGCAGGATGCGCAGCGCGGCACCCGCCTCGTCGATCAGGTCGATGGCTTTGTCCGGCAGGTGTCGGTCGTTGATGTACTTGGCCGACAGCTCTGCGGCAGCCTGCAGCGCTGCCGTGGCGTACCTGATGCCGTGGTGCTCTTCGAAACGGGACTTCAGGCCCTTGAGGATCTCCACCGTCTGTTCGACCGAGGGCTCGACGACGTCGATCTTCTGGAAGCGCCGCGACAGCGCCGAATCCTTCTCGAACACGCCACGGTACTCGGTGAAGGTGGTCGCGCCGATGCACTTCATCGCCCCGCTGGACAGCGCGGGCTTGAGCAGGTTGCTCGCGTCCAGCGTCCCCCCCGAAGCCGCCCCGGCACCGATGAGCGTGTGGATCTCGTCGATGAACAGGATGGCGTTCGGCTGATCCTTCAGTTGCTTGAGCACGCCCTTGAGACGCTGCTCGAAGTCACCGCGGTACTTGGTGCCGGCCAGCAGCGCGCCCATGTCGAGCGAGTAGACGATCGAGCGCGAAAGGACCTCGGGCACATCCTTCTGCGTGATCCGCCACGCCAGTCCCTCGGCGATCGCGGTCTTGCCCACGCCGGCTTCGCCGACGAGCAGCGGGTTATTCTTGCGGCGCCGGCACAGCACCTGGATGACCCGCTCAACCTCGTGCTCACGGCCGATGAGCGGGTCGATCTTGCCATCGCGCGCGAGCTGGTTCAGGTTCTGCGTGAACTGGTCCAACGGGGAGGCCTTGCCGTCGGAGGTTTCCTCCTTCTCGGCCCCTTCCTGCGGACCGGACTCGCCAGCCTTGGCGGGCTCGGCCGGGTCGTTCTTGCGGATGCCGTGGGCAATGAAATTCACCACGTCCAGCCGCGTGACCCCCTGCTGGTGCAGGTAGTACACGGCGTGCG
>CAZFVH010000102.1:10633-19135 GCA_964522465.1 uncultured Rubrivivax sp.
GGCCACCAGCACGTTGGCCCCGGTGACCTCCTTCTTGCCGCTACCGGTGGACTGCACATGCATGATCGCTCGCTGGATCACGCGCTGAAAGCCCAGCGTGGGCTGCGTGTCCACCTCTTCGGTGCCCGAGACGGTCGGGGTGTTCTCCTTGATGAACCCCGTCAGGCTCTTGCGCAGGTCGTCGATGCTGGCCGCGCAGGCACGCAGCACCTCGGCGGCAGAAGGGTTGTCGAGCAGCGCCAGCAGCAGGTGCTCGACCGTGATGAATTCGTGTCGTTGCTGTCGCGCCTCGACAAAGGCCATGTGCAGGCTGACCTCGAGTTCCTGGGCAATCATGCGGCCTCCATCAGGCATTGCAGGGGATGCTGGGCACGCCGCGCCGCGGCGAGCACCAGTTCGACTTTCGTGGCCGCGACGTCCTTGGTGTAGACACCGCAGATGCCCCGGCCCTCGTGGTGGATCTTCAACATGATCATCGTGGCCGTCTCGATGTCATGGTGGAAGAACTGTTGCAGCACGCGGATGACGAATTCCATCGGCGTGAAGTCATCATTGAGCATGACGACCCGGTACAGCGAGGGGGGCTTGACGCGCGCCGTCTGCCGCTCGACCACCACCGCACCGTGGTCGGCGCCACCACCCGGAGGCATGGGCGTGGGAGGCGATGGCTCGTCCGGGCGCGAAGGCATGTCTGATTCTATGCACAGGGCCAGCGCCGACAGGGGCGTCAGGGGATGCAGGACACTGTTGACAAACCAATGGTTGCAAAGCCCTGATGGCAGGCCTACGCAGGGCGCCCTGCAAAGGGGAACGACGGCGTCGAGCGCGTGCCACGGGCCCTGCGCAAGGGACACGATCGACGGCTCTGCCGCCGAGTTCGAGCCTTTCAGCCGAAGCAGTAGTCCCAGACCCGGCCCCACACGTCCTGCCCGAGGGCCCAGGCCGAGCCGATGGCGAGCATCAGGCCGGCACCACGCACAGCCCAGGCCATGACATGCGACCGCTGGCCGTCCGCGCCGCGCGCCGCCCAGCGCCGCCAGGCCCAGGGTGCCCACTGCAGGCCCAGCGCCGACGTCGCGGCAAAAGCGAACATGGCCATGGCACCGCCTTGCGGCGTGTTGGCCAAGCCGGCCACGACGAGCGCCGACTGGAGCAATCCGCAAGGCCACAGCACCCAGGCCAGCCCGCCGCCGGTAGCCGCCGCCGCGCCCGACACCGGGCCGTGCAGAGGCCTCCAGCCGCTATGGCCTGCCGGCTGGAAGGCCACCGCGGTTCTGGCGCGACCGACGCGGCTCATCCAGGCCGGCTGACGGCCGGTCCAGGCGAGCCAGAGTCCGAGGACGATGGCGGCCAAGTGCAGCCCAGTCCACAGCGGCCGCAGCACCGGCCAAGCCGTGCTGGTGGACGCCAGCACACCGACGCCGGCGGCGGCCAGGGCGCCTGACGCTGTGTAGGCCAGCACCCGCCCCGCATGAAAGGCCCAGGACGCGGCGAAGACGCCGCCTCCACGACTGCAGGAGCCGACGACCGCGCCGCAGGCGGGACCACACATGGCCGCGCAGTGCGGTGCACCGGCCAGGCCAAGCAGCAGGGCGCTGAAGACGAGCGAGGCTTCCAAGATCGGGATTCGAGGTGGGGTGTGTCGACGTGCGGAACACCGGGGGCCGAACTCGCCCCCTCAGGCTCAGATGATGCGCGAAAACCGGCTGCGATCGGCCGTGCGCAAATGCTGGTCGAACACCATGGCCAGTCCACGAACGAAGAACCAGCCCAGCGGCGTGACCTCGATGCAATCGTTGTCGACGGTCACCAGTCCCTCGTGCACATGAGGCTGCAGATCCTCGAGCTCGCGGGCGAAATAGTCGCGCGCGTCGAGCAGATGCGCCGCCCCGAGGGCCTCGAAATCGACCCGACCCTGGCACATGATGGACATGATGACGGCACGACGCACCAGATCGTCGCGCGTCGCGCGCAGCCCGCGCTGCGTCGGGAACTGCCCCTGCCGCAACGCAGCCTCGTACTCCTGCACCGTGCGGGCGTTCTGGCTGTAGCACGGGCCGACCCGCCCGATGGCCGACACACCCAGTCCCAGCAGGTCGCAATCGGGCTGGGTGCTGTAGCCCTGGAAATTGCGGTGCAGGCGCCCCTGACGCTTGGCGACGGCCAAGGCATCGCTGGGCACGGCGAAGTGGTCCATGCCGATGTAGGTGTAGCCCTGACCCATGAAGCCGCTCATGGCCTGCGACAACATCTTCAACCGTGCCTCGCCCGAGGGCAGGTCACCCGAGGTGATGCGCCGCTGCGGCATGAAGCGTGCAGGCAGGTGAGCATAGGCGTACAGGGCGATCCGGTCCGGGCGCAACGACGCGACCTGACGGACCGTGTGTTCGAAGGAGGCCGCCGTCTGCCGGGGCAGGCCGTAGATCAGGTCGGCATTGATCGACTGGAAGCCGATCGCGCGGGCGGCATGCATCAGGTCCCTGACGTTGTCGAAGGGTTGCACGCGGTGGATGGCCCGCTGCACGTCAGGGTCGACGTCCTGGATGCCGAAACTGATGCGGTTGAATCCGAGCCTGGCCAGCGCCTGCAGGCGCTCGGGCGTCACGGTGCGGGGATCGACTTCGATCGACACCTCGGCGCCCGGCTCGAAGCGGAACGACCTTCTCAGACCGCCCATCAGACGTGACAACTCCTCGTCGCTGAGGAAGGTAGGCGTGCCGCCGCCCAGGTGCAGTTGCGACACCACCTGCTGGGTCCCGAGTTCGGCCACGTGGAGGCGAACCTCCTGCTCGAGAAGGTCCAGATAGGCCAGTCCCTTGGCGTGATGCCGCGTCACGACCTTGTTGCATGCGCAGTAGTAGCACACCGACTCGCAGAACGGAATGTGGATATACAGCGACAGGGCCGCCGCCCCCCCGACATGCAGCCCCTGGGCCCGTTCCCGCAGCGCGGTGCGGTAGTGCTCGGGGCCGAAGGCGTCGACGAAGCGGTCGGCGGTCGGGTAGGAGGTGTAGCGCGGGCCCGGAACGTCCATTCGACGAAGAAGATCCTCGGGCACGAGCCACACGGGGGGTTGGAAGACAGCACTCATCGGTCTACACTTTGACGCGTCCAGCTCTTGATGGGCTTGACCTGGGACAAGAGCCACCGACGAGTGGCCTGCCAAACGACAACGAGGGTGAGAACCGATCGGACGCAAAGATCGGTCTCGACGTGACGTCAAGACGACGCGGAAGGGAGATGCCCATGGCCCTGGCCACAACCACACGACTCGAGCCGTTCAAGACGGCTTGCTCATCTTGCAACCTCAGGGAGCTGTGCCTGCCCGTGGGCATGTCCGCTTCGCAGATCGAGGAACTGGACGCACTGGTGGCTGTCAGGCGCAGCGTACCCAAGGGCGACGCCTTGTTTCGTACCGGGGACGGCTTCCAGGCGCTGTTCGCGGTGCGCACCGGATTCTTCAAGACCTGCATCGCGTCAGAGGACGGCCGCGAGCAGGTGACCGGTTTCCAGATGTCGGGCGAACTGCTCGGCCTGGATGGGATCAGTACCGAGCGGCACGCCTGCGATGCGGTGGCGCTCGAGGATTCGACGGTCTGCGTGATCCCGTATCAACAGCTCGAAGGTCTGTCCCAGCGGATCACGGACCTGCAGCGGGTGTTCCACAAGATCATGAGCCGCGAGATCGTGCGCGACCATGGCGTGATGTTGTTGCTGGGCAGCATGCGCGCCGAGGAGCGCCTGGCGGCCTTCCTGCTGAACCTGACCCAACGCCTGCATGCGCGCGGCTTCTCCCGCACCGAACTGATCCTGCGGATGACGCGCGAGGAGATCGGAAGCTACCTCGGACTGAAGCTCGAGACCGTCAGCCGGACGTTCTCGAAATTCCAGGACGAAGGCCTGCTCGAGGTCCGTCAGCGCCAGATCCGCATCGTCGACCAGGAAGGCCTGCGGCGCATCGTCAACAACCCGGGTTGCTGACGAGGGGTGCCCGTGTCACCCGACTGCGCTCGCCCCGGGTCAACCGGCGCGCGGTGCGGCGGGCGGGACCTCGGACGCCCTGACGTCGCGGACTTCGCAACTCAGGGCGGCCGTGAGTGCGCTCGCCGCGGCGATGACACCCCAGAACACGAAGAAGCTGACCGTGTAGACGGCCTGCCGTGACCAGCCCAAGGGCTCGCCGCCGAACCATGTGAGCGTCTCGGGATCGACCATCGCGAACACGACGGTCTCGAGCGCTCCGGCCATGACGAAGGCCGGCCAGAGCACCGACAGCACCTGCTCGGCCCGGCCCATGCGCTGGCTCACGACGTCCTACCTCGTGTCGTCGGCGGTGGCGGCATGATTGCGCCCCTGGATCGCGGGACGCTCCGAGAACCGCGCGCTGTCGTCGCGGGGCAGCACCGTCTCGGCACCCCGCACTGCGATCACGGCCGTGGTGATGCCGGCGACCACCACCGCCAGGGGACCGCCCACCACCAGCCACATCATGCCCACGCGCCACCAGGCGGCGGGGTGGGACGGCGGGGTCGGCGTCGATAGGTTCGCAGACAAGTCGATCTCCTTCACCTCGGAATCACGAAGGTCGAGCCCTCGGCCACCGCCGCAGGGGCTTGACCTGGTTCGGTGATGCGCTCGACCAGAAAGGTCACCTCGTGCACGCCCGGCCCCCGTTGCTGGACCTCTTCCGGCGGCAGACGGACGGCCAGTGGCACCCAGCGGGCCTGGGCCGGGCCGAGTTCGACCTCGGCCACGCCCACCACACGCGCCTGCGGCCAGCCCGCGACGCTGACGCGGTAGCGCTGCATCTGCTCGGTGGTGTTCATCAACTGCAGCCGGTAGGTGTTCTCGATGTGCCCATCCTCGACCAGACGGGCGAGCGACGCGCGGTCCCTGACCACGTCGACCTTAAACGGTGAGCGCAGCGCCAGACTCACGCCGAGCGCCGCACAGATCAGCACGAGGACCGCGGTGTAGACGAGCACGCGCGGCCGCAGCACGCGGCGCCACATCGCGGCGGCCGACCATCGGTGGCCGATGCTGTTCTGCGTCGCATAACGCACCAGCCCGCGCGGATAGCCCATCTTGTCCATCACGCCGTTGCACACGTCGATGCAGGCGGCGCAGCCGATGCACTCGTACTGCAGGCCGTTGCGGATGTCGATGCCGGTGGGGCAGACCTGCACGCACAGGCCGCAGTCGATGCAGTCGCCCAGGCCCATGGCCTTCGGGTCGGCCTTGCGCCCGCGGGAGCCTCGGGGGTCGCCACGGGCGGTGTCGTAGCTGATGATCAGCGTGTCCTTGTCGAACATCGCGCTCTGGAAGCGCGCGTAGGGGCACATGTACTTGCACACCTGCTCGCGCATCCAGCCGGCGTTGCCATAGGTGGCGAAGCCGTAGAACAGCACCCAGAACCACTCCCAGGGGCCCAGGCCGAGGGTCAGCGCAGAGGCCCCGAGCGTGCGGATCGGCGTGAAGTAGCCGACGAAGGTGAAGCCGGTCCACAGCGCGATGGCGATCCAGGCCAGGTGCTTGGCCGCCTTGCGCCACGACTTGTCGAGCGACCAGGCCCCCGCGTCGCGTCGCATGCGCGCCGCCCGATCGCCCTCGATGCGCCGCTCGACCCACATGAAGATCTCGGTGTAGACCGTCTGCGGGCAGGCATAACCGCACCACAACCGTCCGGCCACCGCCGTGAACAGGAACAGCGCATAGGCACTGACGATCAGCAGACCCGTCAGGTAGATCAGGTCCTGCGGGTAGAGGACCAGACCGAAGATGTAGAAGCGCCTCGCACCGAGGTCGAACAGAACGGCCTGGCGTGCATTCCACTCCAGCCAGGGCAGGCCGTAGAACACCGCCTGCGTGACCCAGACCAGCGCCCAGCGCCAGCGCTGGAACCACCCGCTGACGGCACGGGGATAGATCGTCTCCTGCTTCTGGTAAAGCGAGACGAAATGACCGTCCTCATCGCCTGCGGGGGGTGTGGTGGCCTGCGCCATGAAAGGTCCGCTGAAGGGAGCGACGAGAGGATCGCCGGATGCGCCGCCCGATCAGCGCGAGGCCACCGCCGGCGCGCCCCTGGAAAGGCTGAGCACGTAGGCGGCGAGCACGTGGATCTGCTCGGGGGTGAGCCGTGAGGCCTGCGCCGGCATCATGTTGTCCTTGCCTGCGGTCACGATCGAGGCGATCGCTTGCTCGCCCCAGCCGTGCAGCCAGATCTTGTCGCTCAGGTTTGGCGCACCGAGTGCCTGGTTGCCACCACCGTTGGCGCCATGGCAACCGGCGCAGACCGCAAACTTCGGCTTGCCCAGGCTCGCCGCCACCGAGTCGTGTGCGCTGCCCGACAGGCTCAGCACGTAGTGCGCGACGTTGCGGACATCGTCAGCGCTGCCGAGCGAGGCGGCCATCGGCGGCATCACCCCGTTGCGGCCTTCGGCGATGGTCTGCTTGACCTGCTCGAGCGTGCCCCCCCACAGCCAATCGCCGTCGGTGAGATTGGGAAAGCCCTTGCTCCCCCGTGCATCGGAGCCATGGCAGGCCGCACAGTTGTTCAGGTACAGGCGTTCGCCGATCCCCATGGCCTGTGCATCGTCGGCCAGCTGCTCGGCCGACATCGACACATAGCGCGCGTACACCGGCGCCATCGCCGACACGGCCTTGTCGGTCTCCGCTTGCAATTGCCCGGTGCTGCTCCACTTCAAGGTCCCTGGCGCACTGCCCAGACCCGGGTACAGGGCCAGATAGGCCCCGGCGAACGCCACGGTGATGACGAACAACCACATCCACCAGCGCGGCAACGGGTTGTTCAACTCCTTCAGGTCCTCGTCCCAGACGTGCCCCGTGGTGTTGTCGTCGGCCATCACGCGGCGCCGACTCGCGATGATCAGCAGCGCCAGGCAGGCCACCAGGCTGACGATGGTCAGCGCGGCGATGTAGATCGACCAGCCCCCGGAAAAGAAGTCGCTCATGTCCTGTTCCCCTTCCCGACGCCGCCCGCCTGCGCGACAGCGTCCTCCTCGTCTGCGAACGGCAGTTGCGCCGCCTCTTCGAACTCGGCCAGTCGAGAACGCTGCCAGGTCCAGGCGGCGATGCCCAGGAACAGCAGCAGGCTGACGACCGTCACCGCGATACGCAAGGTATTGACGTCCATGGCGTCCCCTTCACTTCACCGCGGTGCCCAGCACCTGCAGGTAGGACACGATGGCGTCGAGCTCCGTCCTGCCGCGCACGGCATCGGCGGCACCCGCGATGTCCTCGTCGCTGTAGGGCACGCCCAGGGTGCGCAGCGCCCGCAGGCGGGGCGCCATCGACGCTGGATCGATGGCTGCGTTCTCCAGCCAGGGGTAGGCCGGCATGTTGGACTCCGGCACCAGCGCACGCGGCGAGATCAGGTGCAGACGTTGCCACTCGTCGCTGTACTTGCCGCCCACCCGGTGAAGGTCGGGGCCGGTGCGCTTGCTGCCCCACTGGAAGGGGTGGTCGTAGACGAACTCGCCGGCACGCGAGTACGGACCGTATCGCAGTTCCTCGGAGCGGAAGGGCCGCACCATCTGCGAGTGACAGTTGTAGCAACCCTCCCGGATGTAGACATCCCGCCCGGCGAGCTGCAAGGCGGTGTAGGGCTTCAAGCCCTCCACCGGCTGCGTCGTCGAGCGCTGGAAGAACAGCGGGACGATCTCGACCAGCCCGCCGATCGCCACCGCGACCAGGATCAGGACGATCATCAGGAAATTGTTGGTCTCGATCTTCTCGTGACCGCGGGGGGTCTGTGTGGCGTGTGCCATGCGCTTGCTCTCCTCGTCGACTCAGGCGTGGGCGGGCACGGCGGCGGGCACCGGCGCGGTCACGACTCGGCCGGAGCGGACGGTCATGACGACATTCCAGGCCATCAGCAGCATGCCGCCAAGGTAGAGCAGGCCACCGACCAGCCGGATCACGTAGAACGGGAAGGTCGCCTTCACGCTCTCAACGAAGCTGTAGACCAGCGTGCCGTCGGGGTTGACCGCTCGCCACATCAGCCCCTGCATCACGCCGGCGATCCACATCGCAGCGATGTAGAGCACGATGCCGATCGTGGCGATCCAGAAGTGCAGCTCGATGGCGCGCACGCTGAACATCTGCTTGCGCCCGTACATGCGCGGGATCAGGTAGTAAAGCGCACCCATCGAGATCAGCCCCACCCAGCCCAGCGCGCCGGAGTGCACGTGGCCCACCGTCCAGTCGGTGTAGTGGCTCAGCGCGTTCACCGTCTTGATCGACATCATCGGCCCCTCGAAGGTCGACATGCCGTAGAACGACAGCGAGACGATGAGGAACTTCAGGATCGGGTCGTCACGCAGCTTGTGCCAGGCACCCGACAGCGTCATGATCCCGTTGATCATCCCGCCCCAACTGGGGGCCAGCAGCACGAGCGAGAAGATCATCCCGATGGACTGGGCCCAGTCGGGGAGCGCCGTGTAGTGCAGGTGGTGCGGGCCGGCCCACATGTAGGTGAAGATG
>CAZFVH010000103.1:0-19013 GCA_964522465.1 uncultured Rubrivivax sp.
GGAGCACCATGCGCCACGGCCACGCCGGCGCGCGAACGGAGCCGCCGCCGACGGATTCCCCGGCCCGCGTCGATAAGGTCAATACCCCAGGCGCTTTTCCACCACGTTGAGCAGCGCCTCGCCGCGCACGAAGCGCTCGACGTTGGCGACGAAGAAGCGCATCGCGTCGTCGATCCAGGTGGCCGTGTGGTCGGCGGTGTGCGGCGACATCAGTACCTGCTCCATCGACCAGAAGGGGTGTCCGGTCGGCAGCGGCTCCTGGGTGAAGACGTCGAGCGCGGCCCCGCGGATGGCGCGGCGCTGCAGCGCGTCGACCAGGGCCGGCTCGTCGATGACGGCGCCCCGGCCGACGTTGACCAGCACGCCGGTGGGCTTCATCGCCGCGATCGCCGCGGCGTCGACCAGACCGCGCGTGTCGGCGGTCAGCGGTGCGGCGACGACGACGTAGTCCGAGCGCGCCATCAGCTCGTGCAGGCGGTCGTTGCCCAGGGCCTCGTCGACCAGCGGGTCGCCGTGGGACATCTCGGGCCGGCGCCGCAGCGCCAGCACGCGCATGCCCAGCGCCTGCGCCAGGCGCGCGCAGGCGCGGCCGATGTCACCGTAGCCGACGATGCCCATGGTCGCGCCATGGGTCTCGTCGACGTCGAAGGTCTCCCAGCGCTGCGCGGCCTGATTGCGCCGCATGCGCGGGAAGTCCTTGGCGAAGTACAGCACCGCCGCGGCGACGAACTCGCCCAGCGAGCGGCTGTAGACACCGCTGCTATTGGTCAGCGGCACCGGGCTGTCGATCAGCTCCGGGAACAGCAGGGTGTCGAGGCCGGCGGCACGCGAGTGCACCCAGCGCAGCCGGGGCGCGCGGGTGAAGACCTCGCGCACCAGGTCGCGCCCGGCGCTCCACACCAGCAGCGCGTCGGCCTGCGGCAGCGCGTCGGCCACGGCCGCCAGGGTCGGGCCGATGACGATGCGCACGCGCTCGCGCAGCGGCTCGAGCAGGCGCATCTGCGGCTCGGCGGGGTCGGACAGCACGATCAGGGTCGGGGGCACGGAGGTCACGGTAGCGTCCTTTGGAAAGTGGCGTCTGGGGGTCTGAGCGCCCGAGCCTGCCCACCCGCCCGGGCCGGGCTGCGCACGGCCCACCTCGCGCGGGGGGCTCAGCCACGCGAGGCGGCCCGAAGTGCTCTGGACAGCCGATCGGATCAGGTCGAAGGTCGGCGCCTCGACGGCAACCGAGAGCCGGCGCGGCACCGAGTGTGCCCCAAGGTGCTGCGGGTGACCACGCACGCGCCGCCGGCGGCCATCGGACGAAACGTCGCGACGTCTCTCGGCACGGCACCCGACAGCCGGCGCTCCCAGGCAGCGGTGTATCGTGTGATCAGGCGATCCAGGGCCTGCAAGGCGGCCGTGACACGGTCGCGCGGTGTCGCGCGCGGTGTCGTCTGCCGGCACCCGCGCCGACAGACGCGCACCGCGCCAGCCCACCCCGACGCCATCTCTCTCCCGCACCGACATGGCCCCTCCCCCGGACTCTTCCCTGCGCGCGCACCGCGCCTTCATGCGCCTGTGGCACGCGCGTCTGGCCGGCACCGGCTCCAGCCAGATGGTGGTCGTCGCGCTCGGCTGGCAGATGTACGAGCTGACGGGCTCGGCCTGGGACCTGGGCCTGATCGGCCTGCTGCAGTTCGCCCCGGCGCTGGCCCTGGCGCTGCCAGCCGGGCACGTGGTGGACCGGGTCGACCGCGCGCGCCTGCTGGCGCTGTGCCTGGGGGTGCAGGCCAGCGTCGCCGCCGCACTTGCCGCGGCCAGCCTGGGCGGCTGGGTGGGCCGGGAGATGCTGCTCGGTCTGGCCGTCGTGCTCGGCGCGCTGCGCGCCTTCCAGATGCCGGCCCAGCAGGCGTTGACGCCGTCGCTGGTACCCGCCGCGGTGCTGCCGCGTGCCTTGGCCTTCAGCTCGGGCGGGATGCAGGGCGCGATGATCACCGGCCCGGCGATCGGCGGCTTCGTCTACGCGGCCGGCGCGCCGGTCCTCTACGGCCTGTGCACGGCGCTGTTCGCGCTGGCCACCGCGCTGGCCCTGTCGATCCGCCCGCCGCGGGTGCTCCACCTGACGCCGGCCACGATGGACTCGCTGCTGGCCGGTGTGCGCTTCGTCTGGCAGCGCCCGGTGGTGCTGGGCGCCCTGTCGCTGGACCTGTTCGCCGTGCTGCTGGGCGGGGTGACGGCGCTGCTGCCGATCTTCGCCAAGGACGTGCTCGAGGTCGGCCCCTGGGGACTGGGCCTGCTGCGCTCGGCGCCGGCGGTGGGCTCACTGGCGATGTCGCTGGTGCTCACGCGCTGGTCGATCCAGCGACGCACCGGGCCGACGCTGTTCAGCGCGGTGGCGGTCTACGGCCTGGCCACCCTGGTCTTCGGGCTGTCGACCGACCTGGCGCTGTCGCTGGCCGCCCTGGCCATCGCCGGGGCCGCCGACATGGTCAGCGTCGTGATCCGCCAGACCCTGGTGCAGCTCGAGACGCCCGACGAGATGCGCGGCCGCGTCAGCGCGGTCAACGCGCTGTTCATCGGCGCGTCCAACCAGCTCGGCGAGTTCCGGGCCGGCGCCACCGCCGCCGGTCTGGGCCCCTTCGGTGCGGTCCTGCTCGGCGGCCTGGGCACGCTGGCGATCGTGGTGGCCTGGTGGCGGCTGTTCCCGTCGCTCGCGCGGCGTGATGCGCTGGTGGAGACGCCCCGGGCGTAAAGGGGCGAACGTGAAAGGACGGGTCAGCAGCGCCCGCCGGTGACGTCGAGGAAGGACGGGTCAGCGCCCGCCGGTGACGTCGATCGTGGTGCCGTGGATGTAGGACGCCTTGGCCGAGGCGAGGAAGACGGCGGCTTCGGCGATCTCCTGCGGGTCGGCGGCGCGTCCGAGCGGGATGGTCGGCAGGCCAGCCGCGATGGTGGCGTCGCCGCCGATCTCCTCGAGCATCTCGGTGCGGGTCATGCCCGGGCGCAGGCCGCAGATTCGGATGCCCTGCGGGCCGAGGTCCTTGGCCGCGTTCATCACGAAGGCGTCGACCGCGCCCTTGCTGGCGGCATAGGCGGCCCAACCGGGCACGCCGCCCATGCGCGCCGCGGCCGACGAGATGTTGACGATGACGCCGCCGCGCCCGCCGTGGCGCGTGGACATGCGGCGCACGGCCTCGCCGACGCAGAAGAAGACGCTGTCGACGTTGGTGGTGAAGATCTGGCGCAGGAAGTCGGCGTCGACGTCGGCGATGTCGCGCCGGGCGCCGACGACCGCGGCGTTGTTGATCAGTGCTGTCGGCGTGCCGAGTTCCCTGTCGCATGCGGCGAACAAGGCGCGTACCTCGTCCAGCCGCGCCACGTCGGCCTGCACCGCGATCGCCCGGCCGCCGGCGGCGACGATCTCCTGCGCCACCGCCCGCGCAGCCTCGATGCTGCGCGCGGCGTTCAGGCACACCGCAAAGCCCTCGCGCGCGGCCACGCGCGCCGCGGCCGCGCCGATGCCGCGCGAGGCGCCGGTGATGACGATCACGCCGGCCATGACCGCCTCGGCTGGGGGAGCAACCCGCGGCTCACTGGCCGGACCTCGACCCGCTGGCCCCGGCCTGCTCGCGCATGAAGCCGATGCCCTCGGCCAGCGCCGTCTGGAAGATCGAGATGTCCAGCCCGTAGGCCATCAGGCGGAAGCCCTTGGCCAGGTAGTCCTGCATCCACTTGCGGTCCGAGGCCATGAAGGCCGCCGTCTTGCCGTGGCGGTCACAGGCCGTCACCACCGCGTCCAGCGCCTCGAGGTAGCGCGGGTGGTCGAACTGCCCCGGGATGCCCATGAAGTTGGTCAGGTCGAAGTGGCCGACCCACAGCACGTCCACCCCCGGCACCGCGGCGATCGCATCGCAGTTCTGCGCGCCGACAGCGGTCTCGATCTGGCAGATCACCAGCGTGCGCTCGTTGGCGCGCTGGATCTTCTCCAGCACCGGGCCGGGCTCGAAGTCATCGTGCGCCACGCCGAAGGCCGCGCCGCGCCGGCCCACCGGCGGATAGCGGCAGCACGAGGCGATGAAGGCCGCCTGCTCGGCCGTGTCGACCATCGGCACCATGATGCCCATGGCGCCGACGTCCAGCATGCGGGCGATGAAGTCGTACTCGGTGGCCGGCACGCGCACGAAGGGCGCGATGCCCAGGCCGCGGCACAGCGCCATCTGCTGACGCAGCGTCTCGGTGCTGACCGCCGTGTGCTCCATGTCGAAGAGGATGAACTCGGCGCCCGCGGCCTTGCAGATCTGGGCGATGCCGGGGGTGAAGAACTCGAAGATCATCGCGCCGAAGGCGTGGCCGCCGGCGGTGATGCGGGTCTTGACGGGGTTGTCGCGCATGGAAGGTCTCCTGCGGGCCGGCCAGCGGGCCGGGGCCCGGGTGGTCAGGCGGTGAGCCCGGCCAGCGCCGGATGCTGCAGGGCCTCGGGGTTGACGATGTAGCGCGGGGCGCGGCCGTCGGCCAGCGCGCGCACCGCCTCGAAGGTGTTGCGCGCGATGCCGGTGAAGCACTCGTCAGTGAAGCACAGCCCGTGCGGCGTGACGATCACGTTGTCCAGCGCCAGCAGGGGGTTGTCCTTGGGCGTGGGCTCGACCTCGAAGACGTCCAGCCCCGCGCCGCCGATGCGCCGCGCCGCCAGCGCCTCGTACAGCGCGCGCTCCTGCACGATGGGCCCGCGCGCGGTGTTGATGAGGAAGGCCGTGGGCTTCATCAGCGCGATCTCGCGCGCGCCGATCAGGCCCCGCGTGTGGGCGTTCAGCGGGCAGTTGATCGAGACGAAGTCCGAGCGGCGCATCACCTCGTCCAGGCTGTCCACCATCTCGACACCGAGACCGTCGAGCTGGCCCGGGCGCACCGCCGGGTCGTAGGCGATGTGCTTCATCTCGAAGGGCTGCGCCAGGCGGAAGACCTCGGCGCCGATGTTGCCCACGCCCACCAGGCCGAGCGTGCGGCCGGTCAGCCCCATGCCCATGTGGCTGGTCTTCTCGGCCCAGCGGCCCTCGCGCGTCAGGCGGTCCTTCAGGAACAGTTTCTGCGCCAGGCACAGCACGAAGGTGATGACGTTGGTGGCCACCGGCCGGCGCACGCCGTCGGGCGCCAGCGTCAGCATCACGCCATGCGTGGTGCAGGCCGGCACGTCGATGGTGTCGTAGCCCACACCGAAGCGGGCCACCAGGCGCAGCCGCTGGTCAGCCGCGCCCAGGCCGGCCGGGCCGACGCGCTCGAGCATCGCGCACAGCGCGTCGTAGTGTGCGGCGAAGGCCGGCGTGACCTCGCGCACCGGCTCGCTCAGGTAGGACCACTCGATGCGCGGGTGGTCCAGCAGCGACAGCACCTGCGGGTCGTAGATGGGCTGGCCGTCGGCGCTGACGACGTCCGGGGAAATCGCGACCCTGATCTTGTCCATGCCTGTGTTCTCCATGTGGTGGCCCGGGGGCTGGCGGCACGCCGCGCTGGCCATGTACACCGGCTCCGTCCACTGACACGGTGGCGGGCGGATGACAGAGCCCCTGGATTGCCGAAGATTCTGGCATGGGGCCCGCAGCGCATCGGCGCGAGGGACGCGCGCGGACGTTTCGTGACCCGCGGCCGAACGGTGGCCGCTCGTCGCCCGCCAAGGCCCGCGCCTGTGCGCTCGCGCCCGTCGAACAGCGCGGCATCGGGATGCACCGCGTCAGGGTCGCGCAGCGTGGGCGCCTTAAATCCGGGTTTCACGCCTGGAGATTCCGAAATTCACGCGTCTTTGATCCGAGATTTACGAGACTCTTTCCCGGGATTCACGCTATCCTCGCCGAGTGAGCCAACCGCCTCTGTTCCCGCGTCAGATCGAATCCCGCCTGGCCGAGGCCCTGGCCGACACCCCTGTGGTACTGCTGGCTGGCCCACGCCAGGCCGGCAAGACCACCCTCGCCCGACAGGTTGCCATGGGTGGGCTGCGCTACCTCAGCCTGGACGATCAGGCCACCTTGCTGTCGGCCCGCGAAGATCCGGTGGGCCTGGTGCGCAGCCTGGACCGCGCGGTGATCGATGAGGTCCAGCGGGCGCCGCAACTGTTGCTGGCCATCAAGCGCAGCGTCGACGAAGACCGACGGCCCGGGCGCTTCCTGCTCACCGGTTCGGCCCAACTGATGAGCCTGCCCACGGTGGCTGACTCGCTGGCCGGGCGCATGGAGACCCTGTCGCTGCTGCCGCTGTCCCAGGCCGAGATCGAGCAGTCGCCCGTGAACTGGCTGGACAGTGTGTTCGCGGGCCGGATACCCGAGCCTGCACCACGATCACCGGACCGGGGGTCGCTGGTCGGGCGGGTGCTGCGCGGCGGCTACCCGGAGGCCGTCGCCCGGCCTTCGGCCAGACGCCGAGCGGTCTGGGCCCGGCAGTACGTGGACGCCCTGGTTCAGCGCGACGTTCGGGACGTGGCCCGCATCGACAAGCTGGATCAACTGCCCCGATTCCTGCGGGCCTTGGCGCACACCGTGGGACAGATGTGCAACTACACGCAGCTGGCTGGGCAGGTCGGGCTGGACGGCAAGACCGCGGCTCGCTACGTCGGCGTCTTCGAGCAGATGTTCCTGCTGCGGCGCATCGAGGTCTGGGCGCGCAACCGTCTTGCGCGGGTGGTGAAGACGCCGAAGCTGCAGTTCATCGACGCCGGTCTGCTGAGCGCTCTGCTCGACCTGAGCGAAGACGACGTCCGCGCTGACCGGACGCGCTTCGGCAGCGTGCTCGAGACCTTCGTCTTCTCGGAGCTGCTCAAGCACGCTGCAGCTGCGCAGGCGGACTACCGGCTGCTGCACTACCGCGATGCCGACCAGGTGGAGGTCGACCTGATCGTGGAAGGCCCCGCAGGCCAGTTGGTCGGTGTCGAGGTCAAGGCCGCTGCCACGGTGGGCGAAGGCGATCTGCGCGGCTTGAAGAAGTGGTCCCGCCTGGCCGGCGACCATTTCCGGCGGGGCGTCCTGCTGTACGACGGCGACGAGACGCTGCCGCTCGGCGATGGCCTGTGGGCGGCGCCGCTGTCCACGCTGTGGGGTCGCACGCCGGTACCTGGGACACCGACACGAGACGGCTGAAAACGGTTAGGCGCAATACAAGGCGCCTACAGGGGCGACAGGGCCGGACCGACGGGCAGACATCCCCGCCATCCCTCACCGCGCACCCTGCACCACCCGCGTTCGCTCCCGCCGTCACCGACAGTCCTCGTCGCCACCCTCGTACGCATGCCAAAGCCTCAGGACGGGCGCCGCACGACCGTGCGAACCAACCCGCGACGTGTCAGTCCGAATCATGAAGCGCCTTCTTGGGCGGTGGATGGATGGGCCAGGCCTCGGGTCGGGAGGTGGCGTCGGGTTCACCAGGGGGCTGTTGGGGTTGCAGAAAGCATTTGAACTTTCCATCACCCCACCGACCCATCACTCGGGGTGGATGCCTGTGGCCACGAGGAAGCGCGACACCATGTTGTACGCCGCCGTGACCGCGATCAGCTCGACCGTCTCGCGCTCGCCCAGATGCCGGCGCACCGCAGCGAAGGTCTCGTCTGCCACCGCCACGCGGCGTGTCATCTCGATCACCAGCGCGATCGCCGCGCGCTCGCGCTCGTCGAACAGTGCGGTGTCGGCACGCGCCGCGTCGGGGTCGCGCAGCGCGCGCGCCTGGGCCGCGCTCGCCCCGGCGGCGATGTACAGCGGCGCGTGCTGGGTGTATTCGTATTCCGCGCCGTTGAGCACGGCCACGGTGCACATCGCCAGCTCGCGCAGCCGACGATCGACCACCAGCGACTCGCGCACCGCGCCGAGGAAGGTGTTCCAGCCCGCGGCCAGCGCCGGGCTGTGCAGCAGCATCCGGTCCAGCGTCAGCAGTTCGCCGCCGCGCCGCGCACGGATCGCCGCCACGACCTCGGCCGGCTCGGCGATGTCGGCAGGGACGAAGGGGATGCGCGGGGGTATCGGGCTCATGGTCAGCTCCTCTCGGGCAAGAGGTACTGTAACGACGGTGCACCGGTGGCAACATCGCCCCATGTGCAATCGATACGCCCCGCCCCGGCCGCAAGACATCGCGCAGCGCTGGGCACCGCGGCAGGCGGTGGTGAGCTTTCCGCCAGGCCCGGTGTTTCCGCGCGCGCCCGGGCCCTTCGTCCGGGTGCGGCGGTCACGCGACGACAACGGCACCGGGCCGGTGGAAGCGCCCGGGGTCGAGGTCGTGGTCGGGCAGTGGGGCCTGGTGCCATGGTTCGCGAAATCGGCGCGGCTGCCCTACTCGACCAACAACGCGCGCTTCGAGGAACTGACCGCCAAGGCCAGCTATCGCCAGCCCTGGGCCCGCGGCCAGCGCTGCATCATCCCGGCCGTCTGGTTCGACGAGCCCTGCTGGGAGACGGGCCGCAACGTGTGGTGGCGCTTCCGCCGTGCCGACGGGCAGGCCTGGGCCCTGGCCGGACTTTGGAACACCTGGGTCGACCCGGGCAGCGGCGAGGTGGTCGAGAGCTACACGATGCTGACGCTGAACGCCGACGCCCACCCGCTGATGAGCCGTATGCACAAGCCCGACCCTTCGCTGCCACCCGACCGCCAGGACAAGCGCTCGGTGGTCGTGCTGCGCGTGCAGGACGAGCCCGTCTGGCTGCACGGCCGCCCGGCCGAAGCCGCGGCCGTGGTGGGGCTGACCCCGGTGGAGGTGTTCGACGCCGCGCCGGCAGAACATACGGACGCCACGCCAGACCTGCTCGCGCCTTGAAGGCGGCGCAGCGTCATCGGGGCTCGCGCGCTGGCAAGTGGGGCGCTGACCGGCCACGGATGGCGCTCATCGCGCGCCGAGCGCCTCCCAGCGCTCGAGCGCGGCCGTGAGTTCGCCCTCGATCTGCGCGTGGCGGGTAGCGAGGTCGGCGCCGCGCCGTGGGTCGCGTGCGTACACGGCACCGTCGGCAAGCTCTGCATCGATGGCCTTCTGCTCGACCTCCAGCGCCTCGATGCGTGCCGGCAGGGCCTCGAGTTCGCGCTGCTCCTTGTAGCTGAGCTTGCGCGTCGCGGCACTGCCGTTGCCGGCCGAGCCGGGCGCTGCGCCCCGGGCGGACCCAGCGGCGCTTGCCGGGCCGTCGCCCGGACTCCCGGCCGCGGCACCAGATCCCGACGTGGCAGACCCGGCAGCCGGTGCGGCCCGGCCCGCTGACGGCGCCGCCGGTGCGGACGGCGGCGACGACACCACGCGCGCCCGCTCTCGCTGCCGCCGCCAGTCCTCGTAACCGCCCTCGTACTCGCGCCACAGCCCGGGGCGGCCGCCGTAGGCCGGGTCGCCCTCCCAGGCGATGGTGCTCGTCACGACGTTGTCCAGGAACCGACGGTCGTGGCTGACCAGGAAGACGGTGCCGGCATAGCCTTGCAGCAGCTCCTCCAGCAGGTCCAGGGTGTCGATGTCCAGGTCGTTCGTCGGCTCGTCCAGCACCAGCACGTTGGCCGGCAGCGCGAACAGCCTCGCCAGCAGCAGGCGGTTGCGCTCGCCGCCGGAAAGCGTGCGCACCGGCGAGTTCGCCCGCTGCGGCGCGAACAGGAAGTCGCCGAGATAGCTCATCACGTGCTTGCGCTGGCCGGCGAACTCCACCCACTCGCTGCCCGGGCTGATGGTGTCGGCGAGGGTCGCGTTCAGGTCCAGGCCGGCGCGCATCTGGTCGAAGTAGGCCACCTGCAGCCGCGTGCCGCGACGCACCCGGCCCGCCGTGGGCTCGAGTTCGCCGAGGATGAGTTTCAGCAGCGTGGTCTTGCCGCTGCCGTTGGGGCCGATCAAGCCCACCTTGTCGCCGCGCAGGAGGGTGGCGCTGAAACCGTCGATGAGCACCCTGTTGCCGTAGCGCATGCCCACGTCCTGCAGTTCGGCGACGATCTTGCCCGGCGGCAGGCCGGCGTCCAGCTCCAGCCGCACCTGGCCGACCTGCTCCCGCCGCGCCGCGCGCTGCGCGCGCAGCGCCTGCAGCCGGGCAACACGGCCGACGCTGCGCGTGCGCCGGGCCTCGACGCCCTTGCGCACCCAGACCTCCTCCTGGGCCAGCAGCTTGTCGGCGCGGGCGTTGGCCAGCGCCTCGGCCTCGAGCTCGCGCGCCTTGGCCGCTTCGAAGGCGGTGAAGGCGCCGGGGTAGCTGCGCAGCACGCCCCGGTCGAGCTCGACGATGCGCGTGGCCACGGCGTCGATGAAGGCGCGGTCGTGCGACACCAGCACCAGGCCGCCGGGGCTGCCGGCGCCGGCGCCGCGCCACTGCAGCAGCAGGTCCTGCAGCCACTCGATGGCGTCGATGTCGAGGTGGTTCGTCGGCTCGTCGAGCAGCAGCACGTCGGGCCGCGCCACCAGGGCCTGGGCCAGCGCCACGCGCTTGCGCTGGCCGCCCGACAAGGCGTCCACCACCGCGCCGCCGGCCAGCCCCAGGCGCTGCAGCGCCTCGTCCACTCGCTGCTCCCAGGTCCAGCCGTCGACCGCCTCGATCTGGGTCTGCAAGGCGTCCAGGTCCTCGTCGCCCGTGTCGGCCTCGAAGCGCTCACGCAGCGCGCGCGCCTGCACCACCCCCTCGGCCACAGCGTCGAAGACGCTGACGCCCGGGGCGAACGCCGGCTCCTGCGCCACCAGCACGCGGCGCAGTCCGCCCTGCATCTGGAGCAGACCGTCGTCCAGGCGCTCGGCGCCGGCCAGCACCTTCAGCAGCGAGGACTTGCCGGTGCCGTTGCGGCCGATCAGCGCGATGCGCTCGCCCGGCTCGAGCGAGAAGGCCGCGCCGTCGAGCAGCGGCACATGGCCGTAGGCCAGATGGGCCCCGGTGAGGCTCAGCAGCGCCATCAGTGAGATCCGCCGTCAGGGACGGGGCGCAGGGTGCGCCTCATGCGGCCACCTGCGCCAAGGCCCGCTCCAACGCATCGACGAACATCGCCGCGACGTCGAAACCGGTCTGGTCCATGATCTCGCGGAAGCAGGTCGGGCTCGTGACGTTGACCTCGGTGAGACGGTCGCCGATGACGTCCAGGCCCACCAGCAGCAGGCCGCGCGCGGCCAGCACCGGGCCGAGCGCCTGCGCGATCGCGCGGTCGGCCGCCGACAGCGGCTGCGCCACGCCACGCCCGCCGGCGGCCAGATTGCCGCGCACCTCGCCGCCCTGCGGGATGCGGGCCAGCGCGTAAGGCACCGGCTCACCGCCGATCAGCAGCACCCGCTTGTCGCCCTGCGCGATCTCGGGCAGGTAGCGTTGCACCATCACGGTCTGCGCACCGCCACGGTTGAGTGTCTCGATGATGGCGCCCAGGTTCATGCCGTCGGGGCCGACACGGAAGATGCCCATGCCGCCCATGCCGTCCAGCGGCTTGAGGATGATGTCGCGGTGCTCGGCGTGGAAGGCGCGGATGTCGGCCTCGCGCCGAGTCACAAGCGTCGGCGGGGTCCAGTCGGCGAAGGCCATGATGGCCAGCTTCTCCGGGTGGTCGCGCAAGGCCGCGGGGCGATTGAAGACGCGCGCGCCCTCGCGACCGGCCTGCTCCAGCAGGTGGGTGGCGTAGAAGTACTCGCTGTCGAAGGGCGGGTCCTTGCGCATGACCACGGCATCGGCACGGTGGACGGGCCAGGCGGCGTGCTCGGAGACGGTCTCGAACCAGCGCGCCGCCTCGCCACCCGCGCCGTCCTCGCCGGTGAGCGTGATCTCTCGCACCCGCGCCGTGACCGGCCCGCCACTGCGCCAGGAGAGATCGCGCGGCTCACAGGCCAGCAGGCGGTGGCCACGGCGCGCGGCCTCGCGCATCATCGTGAAGGTGGAATCCTTGTAGACCCGGAAGCTCTCGAGCGGGTCGGCGACGAAGAGAATGTGCATCAATGGGCTCCTGCAGCCCGCCACTGTTGCACAAGCAGTGCGATCGTGCCGGCGACCACGCCCCAGAAGGCCGAGCCGATGCCGGCCAGGCTCAGGCCCGACAGCGTGACGAGGAAGGTCAAGGCGGCGACGTCGCGCCGGGTCGGGTCCTGCAGCGCGGCGGCCAGCCCGTTGCCTATCGTCCCCAGCAGGGCGAGGCCGGCCACGGCCAACACGAGTTCGCGCGGGAACGCCAGCAGCAGGCCGACCACCGCCGCACCGGCCAGGCCCGCCAGCAGATAGAAGGCCCCGGCGGCGACCGCGGCGACGTAGCGCCGCGCCGGGTCCTCGTGGGCCTCGCGACCCATGCAGATGGCCGCCGTGATGGCCGCCAGGTTGAAGGCATAACCGCCGAAGGGCGCGAGCACGACGCCGACGAGACCGGTGGCCACCAGCGGCGGCGACACCGGCGTGTCATAGCCAGCCGCGCGCTGCGCCGCCACACCCGGCAGGTTCTGCGACGCCATCGTGACCACGAACAGCGGCAGCGCCACGCCGAGCAGCCCGGGCAGCGTGAAGGCGGGCGCCGTCCAAAGCGGCGAGGCCCACTGCAGGTCCACTTGCCGCAGGTCGAGCCGGCCCTGTCCGAATGCCACGACCACGCCGACCACCAGCGCCAGCGGCACCGCCTGACGCGGCCACAGACGCCGGCACAGCAGGAAGGCCAGCGCCATCGACACCACGAGCAGCGGCGCCGTGGCCGCAGCCCCGGCAGCGTCCAGCCCGAAGCGCGCCAGCACGCCCGCGAGCAGCGCCGCCGCGATGGCCTGCGGGAGGCGCCCCATCAAACGCTCGAACCAGCCTGTCCAGCCCACGACCACGATGAGCAGGCTGCTGACGATGAAGGCGCCGGTGGCCTCGGCCAGGCCGATGCCGGTGGTGGCCGCCAGCAGCGCCGCCCCGGGCGTGGACCAGGCGGTCAGCACCGGCTGGCGGTAGTGCAGCGACAGCCCGATCGAGGTGACCGCCATCCCCAGGCCGAGTGCCCAGATCCACGACACCACCTGGGCCGACGTCGCGCCCAGCGCCTGGGCCGCAGCGAAGACGATGGCCACCGAACTGGTGAAGCCCACCAGCACGGCGACGAAGCCGGCGACGAGCGCAGACAAAGAGAAATCGCTGCGCAGCGAGCGCGCAGCGGGCGTCAGCGAGGGCACGGGGCGATCAGAACGGGTTGTCGCGCGCCTGCGAACGAGCGCGGGCGCCGAGTTCCCGATGTCCACCCGGCGCGAACCAGGTGTCGTCAGCCCAAAGCCATCCGGAACCAGTCGCGCCCGAGACCAGGGTTGCAGTCGTACAGGTCTGCACCGGCGTCACGTTGCACGCCGCGGTTGTCACGTTCGTCAGACCGAAATTGGAAGGGTTCAGAACCGCCGCGTTGACCAGATCGTCCGCCAGGACAACAGCCCACCGGCGTCCATCAGCGGTGATGGTCGTACGGATACCAGCGTTGAGTTCCCTGGATAGCCGCGTCGGCAGATCACCGACCGCTGCACGTCCAAACGGGGACAGCCCGAGTTCAGGCACCGTGGCCACCAGGACTCTCGCGCCGCGCGCGACGATCCCGTTGACGACCTGTCCGATCTCGGCCCCACGAGCACGCGCAGCGGCCAGGCGCTCAGACTCGGAACCGGCCTGCGCCTGCAGGTCCTTGACGTCGTGGATTCCGATCAGCACCGTGACCAGATCACGCGCATTCAGGCCGCCCGTGACAGACGAGACGTCGGTGGTCTGCGCATCCACCTGAGCTTGCAAGGCCGCCACCCTCGCACCGGCCACGGCGCGCATCACGCCCTTCTGAGAGTCGGTACCAGCGACCGGACAACTGTCGAAGCTGAAGCCGTATCCCGAGGCCACCACCTGCGTCCACACGGGGTTGGCCGAGCAGTCGAAGCCGGTGTCTGGCGCAGCCTTCAACGCATTGACGGTGTACTTCACGCCCCCGGCCGCCACCAGACTCATCTCATCACCAAAGACGATCACGCGCGCCGGCACGAAGGGCTCGACCTGAGAAGTGCCCCCGCCGCAGGAGGCCAGCAGCGCCGCACCGGCCAGCGCCAGGAAGGCTCGCCGGATCGAGGGCAGGACAGGCAGTCGGCGCAGGACAGTCATCGCACACATCCAGATAGATACACGTTCAGGGGGCTCGTCAGCAGGTTCGGGCGGCGGGTCGCGGGGTCGAGATCGTTCAGCGGGTGGCCGCACGCCGCAGGCGGTCGCGCACGCCTTCCCATTCGACGGTCTCGGGTGGCGCCTCGACCCAGATCGCCTCGGCGCCCTGGGCATCGAAGTCGCGCAGCACCGCGAAGAGTTCATGCGCCACCGCGGCAGCCTGAGACGGCATCGCCCGATGCCACCATGCCGCGCCCGCCGGCGGCACGGTGCGTGAATATACGCCGACGCGGGTGGCCGCCGCCCCGGCATCAGCCGCGGCCGCATCGGGCGCGGCAGCGTCTGGCCCGCCCGGCTCACGTCCGCGCAGCCCACGGAGCACGGCGCCGTCCACGATCGTGACCGGGGCCCGTGGCGCGTAATGCGAGGCCAACGAGCCCGACACCCGCGGTGCGGCAGCGTCCCGCCCGGCCAGACCCAGACCGACCTGCGCGAGCACCGCCTCCAGCGCCGGGCGAATCAGCGTGCCCGGTCGCAGCAGGCGCGGCGTCGCGCCGGTGCAATCGACGATCGTGGACTCGATCCCCTCCTCGCAGGCCCCGCCGTCCAGCACCGCCAGATCGGGGCCGAATTCCTCGACGACATGTGCTGCGCACGTCGGGCTGACACGGCCGAACCGGTTGGCACTGGGGCCGGCCACCCCCGGCACGCCCAGCATCTGCGCCTGGCGCAGCAGTGCGCGCGCCACTGGATGGCTGGGGCAGCGCACGCCGATGCTGTCCTGCCCGCCGGCACAGGCAGCGGCCACGCCGGGCCGGCGCGGGACGATCAGGGTCAGCGGTCCGGGCCAGAAATGGCGCGCCAGCACCGCCGCAGCCGGCGGCCAGGCCGCCGCGAAGGCGCACGCGCCTTCGACGTCCAGCACATGGACGATGACGGGATGGTCGGGCGGGCGGCCCTTGAGGCGGAAGATCGCGCCCACCGCGGCCTCGTCGTCGGCGCGGGCGCCCAGCCCATACACCGTCTCGGTGGGAAAGGCCAGCAGCCCGCCCTGGGCCAGCAGTCGCGCCGCCTCACGCACGTCCTGCGCGTCCTGACCCTGCAGCAAGCGCACGACCGCGACCGTCATCAAGGCTCCAGTGGCCGCGCGGAAGCCCGCCCGTCGGCAGACCCAAGCGACGCAGCGGTTGGCGTGGCACCGTCGCCCGACGTCGCCTGGATCAGGCCGGGATCAGCCGCATCGCCATCGCGGCCCGCCGCAGAGGGCGCTGGCACGGGCGCGGGCCCGCCCCACAGCGGCGGCATCCCCAGCAGGCCCACCGCCTCAGCCGCCACGGTGCGGGCCTGCGCCGACGTGGCCGCCGTCACCGTCAGGTGGCCCATCTTGCGCCCGCGACGGGGCTCGGTCTTGCCGTAGAGATGCAAGTGGACGCCGGGGAGCGCCAGCACCGAGGCCCAGTCCGGGGTGAAGGGCACGGCCTCGGGCGAGGCGAACCACAGATCCCCGAGCAGGTTCAGCATCACCGCCGGCGAGTGCAGACGCGGGACGCTCAGCGGCAGGCCGGCGAGCGCGCGCACCTGCAGGTCGAACTGCGAGCTGTCGCACGCGTCGAGGCTGTAGTGACCCGAGTTGTGCGGGCGCGGCGCCATCTCGTTGGCCAGCAGGCGACCATCGTCGAGTGCGAAGAATTCCACGCACAGCACGCCGACGTAGTCCAGAGACGCGGCCACCGCCGTCGCCAGCCGCAGAGCCTCGTCGGCGAGGCCCGCCGCCACGGCGGGCGCCGGCACCTGCGTCACGGCGAGGATCCCGTCTCGGTGGACGTTGTGCTGCACGGGCAGGTGCACGCAGCGTCCGGCGCGGTCGCGCGCGAGCACGACGCTGAGTTCGCCGCGCAGCGACACCCGCTGCTCCAGCACGCAGGGCACCCGGCCGAGCGAGGCCCAGGCGTCGGCCAGGGCCACGGGGCCGGGCACCGAGGCCTGGCCCTTGCCGTCATAGCCCAGCGTCGCGGTCTTGAGCAAGGCCGGGAACAGGGATGCGGGCACCCGGGACAGGTCGGCCTCGGTCTCCAGGCGCGCCCACGGCACGCAGGGCACCCCGCTGCGCTCGAAGTGCGCCTTTTCGAGCGCGCGGTGCTGACACACGGTGACGGCATCCGCACCCGGGGCCACCGGCACCGCCCCCGCCAGCCGGCGCAGCACGGCCGCGGGCACGTTCTCGAACTCGGTCGTCACCGCGTCGCATTGCGCCGCCAGCGCTGCCAGTGCCGCTTCGTCGTCGTAGGGCGCGCACAGGTGGCGGTGCGCCACCAGGCCCGCCGGGCTGGAGGCGTCCGGGTCCAGCACCACGGTGCGGTAGCCCAGGGCCTGCGCCGCGTGCACGAACATGCGCCCGAGTTGTCCCCCGCCCAGGACGCCCAGCGTGACCGTCCGGCCCGGATCACGGGGCGACGGCGCGCCCGGCAGCAGCATCAGGGGATCAGACATGGGGTGGCAGCGCAGCGGTCATGGCCTGCGCCGCTGCGGTCTGCGCGGCGCGGAAGGCGTCCAGGCGATCGCGCAGCGCGGCATCGCCGCCGGCGGCCAGCATGGCCGCCGCGAACAGCGCCGCATTGGCCGCACCGGCCGCGCCGATGGCGAAGGTGGCCACCGGCACGCCCTTGGGCATCTGGACGATCGAGTACAGCGAGTCCAGGCCCTGCAGGTGGCGGCTGGCCACCGGCACACCGAGCACCGGCACCGTGGTCTTGGCCGCGATCATCCCCGGCAGATGGGCCGCGCCGCCGGCCCCGGCGATGATGGCGCGCACGCCCTGCCCCGCGGCCGCCTCGGCGAAGCGGAACATCTCGTCGGGCATGCGGTGTGCCGAGACCACCTGGACGTCATGCGCCACGCCGAGATCGCGCAGCACCGTCACCGCGTGCTGCATCGTCTCCCAGTCGCTGGACGAGCCCATGACCACGCGCACCCGCGGGACCACAGCCACCTGCGTCGCGTCGACGGATGGCGCCGACGCCCGGCCGGGCGCGCTCAATGCGCGACCTGCGCGAGTTCACCGCGCCCGTAGCGCCCGGCGTAGACCTGCAGGGTCTCGGCGCGGATTTTCGCCGCCTGGCCCTCGCAGCCGAACTCGACGTAGCGCTGGCGGCACACGGCCTGGGCAGCGGCACGCGCCGGCTTGAGCCATTCGCGCGCGTCGAACTTGTCCGGGTGCTCGTGCAGGAACTGACGCACCGCACCGGTCATCGCCAGGCGGATGTCGGTGTCGATGTTGATCTTGCGCACGCCGAACTTGATCGCATGCTGGATCTCCTCGACCGGCACGCCGTAGGTCTCCTTCATCTGCCCGCCATAGCGGCGGATCTGCTCGAGCAGGTCCTGCGGCACACTGGACGAGCCGTGCATCACCAGATGGGTGTTGGGGATGCGGCGGTGGATCTCGCGGATGCGGTCGATGGCCAGGATATCGCCAGTGGGCTTGCGGCTGAACTTGTAGGCGCCGTGGCTGGTGCCGATGGCGATCGCCAGCGCGTCGAGCTGGGTGCGGCGCACGAAGTCGGCCGCCTGCTCGGGGTCGGTCAGCAACTGCTCGCGCGTCATCGTGCCCTCGGCGCCGTGGCCGTCCTCCTTGTCGCCCTTCATCGTCTCGAGCGAGCCGAGACAGCCGAGCTCGCCCTCAACCGTCACGCCGATGGCGTGCGCCATGTCGACGACCTGCTTCGTGACCTCGACGTTGTACTCGTAGCTGGCGATCGACTTGCCGTCGGCTTCCAGCGAGCCGTCCATCATCACCGAGCTGAAGCCCAGCTCGATGGCGCCGCGGCAGACGTCGGGGCTCTGGCCGTGGTCCTGGTGCATCACCAGCGGGATGTGCGGGTACGCCTCGATGGCGGCCTGGATCAGGTGCTTGATGAAGGACTCGCCCGCGTACTTGCGCGCACCGGCGCTGGCCTGCAGGATCACCGGGGCGTTGACCTCGTGCGCGGCGGCCATCACCGCCTGCACCTGCTCAAGGTTGTTGACGTTGAAGGCCGGGATGCCGTAGCCGTTCTCGGCGGCATGGTCGAGCAGCTGGCGCATGGGGACGAGTGGCATGGGGTCACCTCGTTCAGGGAGGGGGCAAGGGTCGTGGACAGGCGCCGACATCGGGCCGAGCGTGCCGCGGTCCGGGAGGATGCGGCGGCATCCGCCGGTGTTCACACACCGCGACATCGTCGGTCGATTCTAGGGAAGCGCAGGGACAGGAACCCGCGCGACCTCAGGGCCTGAGAAGTCTGCCGCCATGCCCGGAAGGGAAGGCGCACCAGGACGGCCCCGATCAAGGGCCGATCCGCAGCCATCGCAGGGGCCATGGCGAGGCGCCGCAACAAAGAGACAGGAAGCGGCCGGAGGCCGGCCCAGGCATGGGGAACAGACGCTCGGCCGCTCACCCCACCCGGCACACCTTCAGCATGTTGGTGCCGCCCGGGTGCCCCATGGGCTCGCCGCAGGTGATGGCATAGGTATCGCCGGGCATCAGCACGCCGCGCTCGCACAGCAGCTTCTCTGCCGCCTGCAAGGCCTGGTCGCGATCGGTGAAGGACGGCATCTGGATCGGCCGGACGTTGCGGAACAGCGCCATGCGGCGCTCGGTCTGGGCACGCGTGGTCAGGCCGTAGACCGGCACCTTGATGTTGTGGCGGCTCATCCACAGCGCTGTCGATCCGCTCTCGGTCAGCGCGACGATGGCCTTGCACCCCAGATGGTGCGCGGTGAACAGCGCGCCCATCGCAATGCTCTGGTCGATGCGGCCGAACTGCTTGTTGACGAAGTCGCTGTCGATCTGGACGTCCTCGGCGCGCTCGGCCTCCAAGGCGATCTGATGCATCTGCTCGACCGTCTCCACCGGGTACTTGCCGGCGGCGGTCTCGGCGCTGAGCATGACGGCATCGGTGCCGTCCAGCACCGCGTTGGCGACGTCGCTGACCTCGGCGCGCGTGGGCACCGGCGCGTGGAT
>CAZFVH010000104.1:0-3155 GCA_964522465.1 uncultured Rubrivivax sp.
AGTGGCCTGCCACTTCGCGGATCACGCCGTGGCGTTCCGCTCAGACGCCTTGCGTCCGGCCACATGTCGCCAAAAGGGAGGGTGAGGCGGTGAACCGTGACACCACGACCGATCGTCCGGTGGTCGAAGCGCGAGGCCTGGCCACGCACTTCACCCTGGGCGGAGGCTTGTTCTCGGCGCTGCTGGGCACACCTCCACGAATCGTCCGGGCCCTGGACGGCGTGGACCTCGCGATCCGGCCACGCGAAATCGTCGGGCTCGTCGGGGAGAGCGGCTGCGGAAAGTCGACGCTGGGGATGACCCTGGTGCGCATGCACGAGCCCACCGCAGGCGAGATCCTGCACGACGGCCAGCCCATCACCCACATCGAGGGCCCCAGGCTGAAGGCCTACCGAGCACGCGCACAGATCATCTTCCAGGACCCGTACAGTTCGCTGAATCCGCGCCTGACGGTGCAGCGGATCGTTGCCGAGCCGCTCGAGATCCACCGCATCGGGGCGCCCGCCGAGCGACGCGAACGGGTCGCCCGGGCGCTGGCCCATGTGCGCATGCCGTTCGAGGAGTATGCCGATCGGCATCCCAGCGATCTGTCCGGTGGACAGCGCCAGCGCGTGGCGATCGCTCGCGCGCTGGTGTTGGAGCCGGCCTTCATCGTCGCCGACGAACCGGTGTCGATGCTCGACGTCTCCATCCAGGCCGGGGTGCTGGAACTGCTCGAGCAACTGTCGCGCGAACTCGGACTGGCCGTGCTGTACATCTCGCACGACATCGCCACCGTAGGCTACATCTGTGACCGCGTGGCCGTCATGTACCTCGGGCGCATCGTCGAGCAGGGGCCGGTGCGCGCCGTGCTGCGGCAGCCCGCGCACCCCTACACGCGCCGCCTGATGGCCGCCATCCCGAACGCCGACCCGTCGGTGAAGCGGTCCCGCGTGGAACTCGAGGGGGACGTGCCGACGCCCTTGGCGGTCCCCAGGGGCTGCCGCTTCGCCGACCGCTGCCCGCACGTGCAACCCCTGTGTCGAGAGGTCGAGCCTGAACTCGTCGACAGAGGATCGGCGCGCGCGGTGCGTTGTCATCTGGTCGATCAGATCGGGCCGGCTTGAACGGCCGGTGGAGCCTTGAAGATGGATATCCGGACGCACGAGGTCGTGGCCGAGTGGAAACACGTGGTGTTTCGCAATCCGGCACGTTTCACCGAGACCTACGGGTTCTCCGGAAGCCAGGGCCTGGTCAACCTGGAGAGCGTGCTGCTGAAGCCGTCGGGCGTACCCTCCTCCACGTTGCTGGTGTTCATGCACCCCGCCTCGACGCTGCAGCTGCTGCCGCTTCCGCGCAGTCTGGCGGCGGCTGGCTGCCATGTGCTGTGCGCAGGCAGTCGCTACCAACGCAACGACACCGCCCTGATCATGGAAAACGTGATCGTCGACATGGGCGCCTATGTACGCGAAGCGCGGCAGCGCTGGGGCTATGACAAGGTCGTGATCTGCGGCTGGAGCGGCGGCGGTTCGCTCGCTTCGCTCTACCAATCACAGGCCGAGCATCCCACGCTCACCCAGACCCCTGCCGGCGACCCGATAGACCTCCCCGGAGCCGACCTCCTGCCGGCCGACGCGCTGATGAACCTGGCGGCGCACCATTCGCGGGCACGCCTGTTGCTGGAGTGGCTGGACCCATCGATACTGGACGAGAACGATCCGGACGCACGTGACCCGGCGCTCGATCTCTATCGGCCGGGATATGCCGATCGAACAGAGCCCTTCGACCCCGCCTTTGTGGAACGCTTCCGCGCTGCGCAGTGGGGACGGATGCGGCGCATCACGCAGCGTGTCAAGGACACCCTGCAACGCCTTCGTGAGCGCGGTGGCGCCGAGGTCGAACGCGGCTTCATCACGCATCGGACCATGGCCGACCCGCGCTTCCTGGACATCTCGATCGACCCGAACGGGCGCCGGCGGATGTGGTCCTATCTGGGACACCCCGAAACGGTCAACAGCGGACCGGTGGGCCTGGCCCGCTTCTCGACGCTGCGCAGTTGGCTCTCGCAGTGGTCGATCGAGGACACCCATGCCGACAGCCTGGTGACCGGGCGCGGCATCTCGGTTCCCTTCCTCGCCGTGGAGTGCGGTGCCGACGACGCCGTGCCGCAGCCCCACACCCGAAAGATCTTCGATGCCGTGGCTTCGCGCGACAAGACGATGCGTGTGATCGACGGCGCGAACCACTACTTCGTCAACCAGCCGGAACATCTGGCGGAAGTGACGACGCTGATCGTCTCCTGGCTCCAGGAGCGCAACCTGCAATGAGGGACCGAAACGCCACCCGGTGTCCGTGAGTCTTCGATTGAAGCGAGCATCGGCTCCTTGTCGAAGGTCACAGGTCGGAAGTTCGATCGCTCAGGTCGGCCCCTCGGAGCCCAGCCGCTCCATTCGGAACAGCACGTGCGGCGCCGAGCCCGACCCCGGCGGATCGACACGGTCCCCGGCAAACGTGGCGCCGATCTTCTCCATCGCGCGACGCGACCGAAGGTTGTCGCGACCGACCTCGAACCACACGGTTCGCGCAAAGCCGAAAGCGTGCTCGATCATCAGGCGCTTCATGTCGGCGTTGGCCAGCCCGCCCCACAGGCGCCGGACCAGGAAGGTATAGCCGATGGTCACGGCCTGCGCCGACGCGTCCCACTGGTAGTAGCGCGAACTGCCCACCACGGCCCCGCTGCCCACCTCCTGCGCCACGAGCGCGCCGCCGCAGGCCAGGCCGCTGTCGAAGAAGCGGCGGAAGACGTCAGCCTGCCAGCGCGTGGGCTCCGGGTGCTGCGCCCAGATCATCGGGTCGCTGGCCGCACGCCACAGGTCGTCGAAGTCCTTCGGCCGCAAGGGCCGCAGCGTCAGCGTGGGGCCGCTCAGCGTGGGCTGGAGGTCAGGGGACATCACGACGGGCTCCGCAGGATTCGGGTGGGATAGACGGCCTGTGCGTTGCGCCAGGAACGGAAGCGAGTGTTCGGTACGAGCGGTGGCACAGGGGGAGTGGATGCCGAGGGGCCGTGTACCGCTTCTACGCTTCTACGCTTCTACGCTTCTACGCTTCTACGCTTTGAGGCTTGAGGCTTGAGGCTTGAGGCTTGAGGCTTGAGGCTTGAGGCTTGAGGCTTGAGG
>CAZFVH010000104.1:3255-18877 GCA_964522465.1 uncultured Rubrivivax sp.
TTGAGGCTTGAGGCTTGAGGCTTGAGGCTTGAGGCTTGAGGCTTGAGGCTTGAGGCTTGGGGCTTGGAGGCTCGCAGCTTGAACACCCGCCACCTACCTCCTCTTGCCTGCCGTCCCCGGCGACGGTCACACGCTCAGCGCCGCAGGCGGAACGGCTCCTCGAAGTCGATGAAGTCGGCCTCCGCCAGCGCGCCCTCGATCCAGGCCTTGACGCCTGGCACCTCGGCGACACGATCGACGTAGGCGCGCAGCGCGTCGGACAATGGCAGGCCGTAGGTGCGTAGGCGCATGCACACCGGCGCGAAGCAGGCGTCGGCGATCGTGAACCCCGCTCCGAAGAGCATCGGTCCGCCGTGGGCCGCCAGCAGGCCGCCCCACAGGGCTTCGAGCCGCGCGACGTCCTTGCGCAGTCCCGGCTTGTCACGCCAGGCCAGCGCACCAGCCTCGGGCAGGTGGGCCTCGATGTTCATCGGGCAGGCCATGCGCAGGTCGCGGAAACCCGCGTGCATCTCGGCGCAGGCGCTGCGGGCCTGGGCCCGGGCGCGGGCGTCGACCGGCCACAGGCTCTTGTCCGGGAAACGCTCGGCGAGGTACTCGAAGATTGCCATCGAATCCCACACCGTCAGGTCCTCATCGACCAGCAGCGGCACCTTGCCCGTCGGGCTGACGGTGTCGATCGTGCGGCGGAACTCGGAGCCCGGCGCGAACGAGTCGAAGCGAACCATCACCTCCTCGAAGGCGATGCCGGCCTCGCGCATCAGCACCCAAGGGCGCATGGACCAGGAGGAGTAGTTCTTGTTGCCGATGTACAGGCGCATGAGGTTCATCTCTTCGTGAGGGCTCGACGGGAGTGTGCACGGTAACGCATCTTCAGGCCCTGTCACCGGCCATCACCGGCTCGGCGAGTGGCCACAGGTGTTCGAGGACGACCGAACAGGATCGCGCAGGCCTCAGAACAAGCCGACGATCCGCCCGTCCTCGTCCACGTCGATATGCGCCGCCGACGGCAGGGCCGGCAGCCCCGGCATGGTCATGAGGTCGCCGCAGACCAGCACGACGAACTCGGCGCCCGCGGCCAGGCGGACTTCGCGGATGTCGATCTCGTGGCCCTCGATCGCGCCGCGCTGGGCCGGGTCGGTGCCCCAGGAGTACGGCGTCTTGGCGATGCACACCGGCAGGTGGCCGTAACCCTGAGCCTGGAGTTGGTCCAGTCGGGCGCGCACCTTGGCGCTCGCGACCACGCTCTTGGCGCGGTAGACGCGCCGGGCGACCGACTCGGCCTTGTCCCACAGCGTGGACTCGTCGGGGTACAGGTAGGCGGGCGCCGGGTTCGGCGCACTGGCGCAGGCCACGACAGCCTGGGCCAGTGCCTCGGCGCCGCGCCCGCCCTCGGCCCAATGCCGCGCCACGACCATGGGCACGCCGGTGGCGGCCACGCGCTCGCGCACCATCGCCACCTCGGCTTCGGTGTCGTGCACGAAGTGGTTCAGCGCCACCACGCAAGGCAGGCCGTAGACGCGGGCGACGTTGTCGATGTGGCGCTCCAGCGAGGCCAGGCCGGAGGCCAGGCGCGGCAGGTCCTCCTTGGACAGCGCCTTGACGTCGGCCCCACCCTGGTACTTCAGCGCCCGCACGCTGGCCACGATGACGGCGGCCGACGGCCAGATCCCGGCCTTGCGGCACTTGATGTCCAGGAACTTCTCGCCGCCCAGATCCGCGCCGAAGCCGGCCTCGGTGACGACCCAGTCGGCCAGCTTCATCGCCGTGCGCGTGGCCATGACCGAGTTGCAGCCGTGCGCGATGTTGGCAAACGGCCCGCCGTGGATGAAGGCCGGGTTGTTCTCCAGCGTCTGCACCAGGTTGGGCTGGATGGCGTCGCGCAGCAGCGCGGCCATCGCGCCGGTGGCCTGCAGGTCGGCCGCGGTGACCGACTTGCCGTCGAGCGAGGTGGCCACGACGATGCGCGCCAGGCGCGCCTTCAGGTCGGCCAGGCTGGTGGCCAGGCACAGGATGGCCATGACCTCCGAGGCGACGACGATGTCGAAGCCGTCCTGCCGCGGGTAGCCGTTGCCCGGGCCGCCCAGGCCGACGACGATTTCGCGCAGCGCCCGGTCGTTCATGTCGACCACGCGCTTCCAGGTGATGCGGCGGGCGTCGATGCGCAGCGCGTTGCCGTGGTGGATGTGGTTGTCGATGAGCGCCGCCAGCAGGTTGTGCGCCAGTGCGATGGCCTGGAAGTCGCCGGTGAAGTGGAGGTTGATGTCCTCCATCGGCACCACCTGGGCATGGCCGCCGCCCGCGGCGCCGCCCTTCATGCCGAAGACCGGGCCGAGCGAAGGCTCGCGCAGGCAGACGATGGCGCGCTGCCCGATGCGGTTGAGCGCGTCACCCAGGCCCACGGTGGTCGTCGTCTTGCCTTCGCCCGCAGGCGTGGGGTTGATGCCGGTGACCAGCACGAGGCGGCCGTCAGGCCGGCCGTCCAGCGTGCGCAGGTGCGGCAGCGTGATCTTGGCCTTGTGCCGGCCGTAGGCCACCAGGGCCTCCTCGGGCAGGCCCAGGCGCTCGCGCGCGATCTCGGCAATGGGGCGTAGGGTGGCAGACTGGGCGATCTCGATGTCGCTGCGCATGGGGGCTCCTGGGGAACGGCGTGGGCCGGTGGACGGGGTGTCAGCCCGCGATCATCCCGCACTCCAGTGTGGAGCGTCGCAGCAACGCCTGCACACAGCCGGCGACGCTGGCGCGCACCAGCAGATCAAAAGCGTTGCCGTCCGTGCCCCAGAGCCAGACCGAGGCCTTCCGTCAGACGGTTCCGGAGCCGATCGACCCGCACACTCGGCCCGGCAGTGCCGCGGCTGTCGGCTTGACCCCACACCCGCTCAGGGAGATCCTGGACTGCTTCAATCCAACGCATGAATCCACCCGCTGCCCTTCTGTCGATCGATCGCCGCCGGGCGATCCGTCTGAGCGCCACCGCTGCCGCGGCGACCCTGGCGATCCCCCTGCTGCTCACACGCCCGGCACGCGCGGCCACCGTTCTGCCGCCGATGACCGAAGGCCCGTTCTACCCATCGCCCGCCTGGCGCGAGCGCGGCCCCTTCGCCGGCGACTGGGATGCCGACCTCACCCGCGTGCGTCGCGCCGGCCGCGAGCGCGTGGCCGAGGGCGAGCACCTGGGCCTGAACCTGCGCGTGCGCGACAGCGCCGGCCGCGTCCTGGACGGCACGATGGTGGAAATCTGGCAATGCGACACCTGGGGCCGATACCGCCACCCACGCGACGGCGCCGCCCCGGGCGACGTCGACGAGGGCTTCCAGGGCTACGGGCAGGCGCGCACCGGGGCCGAGGGCGGCGTCGGTTTCCGCACCATCCGCCCCGCGCCCTACGCCGGCCGCACGCCGCACATCCACGTCAAGCTACGGCACCCGAGCTTCGGAGAGATCAGCTCGCAACTCTTCGTCGAGGGCGACCCCGGCAACACCGGCGACTTCCTCTGGCGTCGCCTGAGCACCGCCGAGCGCGCGGCGTTGGCGATGACACTGCAACCCGCCCGCGACGGCGGCTTGCGTTGGCAGACCCGCCACACCCTGGTGGTGCCGGCCTGAAACCCCACCCGGATACGGGGTCCCGCCGGTTCTGGCGGGCATAGAGTTCACGCATGGACACGCACCCCGCCACACCTCTGCCGGCCCCACGGTGCCCGCTGTGCGGTGGCCCCAACGGCTGCGCGGCCGTGGCCGCAGGCCAATTCGACGTAACCTGCTGGTGCATCGAGCAGACGTTCCCCCCGGCCCTACTGGCACGGTTGCCATCGGATGCACACGGAAAAGCGTGCATCTGCCGGGCCTGCGCGCAGGCGGGGGCGTCTGCCGCCGAATGAGCCATCACGGCTCGACGTACCGCCATCCCGGGCTGACAAGATCGGACAGCGCCTGCATCGCCAGGGATTCGCGCAGTCTTGACCCGCCGGCACCAGGCCGATAGAGCCGATGCACAGGGCGGCGAGCCACGGTCCGCAGCCAACCTCAGGGTATCGACGAAGCCGGCGCAGGCCGTCAGCATGAAGCGCGGCGTCAGCAGGAAGCCCACGTGCAAACAAGGCGTCTCGATGTGAAGGGCGCCGGTCAGGCCCATGGGGCCGATGTTCACGCGGCACCGACGCCATCGCATCCATCCGCCCTGCGCAGGTGTAGAGTCCAGCGCTCGACACGTGGGGACCACGCATGCTGCGACGCTGGGGGCTGACACTTGGATGGTGGCTGGCGCTGGGCTGGACGACGGCCCAGGCGCAGACCGTGCAGCCCCGTGTCACGAGCATCCCCCTGTCGTACTCGACGGTGCATGTGATCCACGCGCCCCGGCCGGTGTTGGTCGATGCCGGCAGCAAGGACGACCTGGCCGAGCTGGAAGCGGGCCTGCAGCGAGCGGGTGTGGCTTGGGGCGACCTCGCAGCAGTCATCGTCACCCACGGCCACGCCGACCACGCCGGCCTGGCCGCCGAGATCCGGCGGCGCGGCGGCGCCCAGCTCATCGTGGGCCGGGGCGACCTGCCGATGGTTGCCGTGGGCCGCCACGACGAGCTGCAGGCCATCGACTTCACCTCGCGGGTGCTCAGGCGCTTCACCGCCGACCCGAACTACGAGGCCTTCGTGCCGGACCTTCTGGTGGACGACACACTCGACCTCGGCCGGTTCGGTATCGCCGGGACGGTGCGCCAGGCGCCAGGTCACACGCCGGGCTCGCTGATCGTCGAGCTGCGCGACGGCCGGGCCTTCATCGGTGACCTGGTGGTCGGTGGCTGGCTGATGGGCCGGCTGTGGCCCTCGCGTGCGGCCGAACACCCCTTCCAGGGCGACCGGGCCGACGCTCTGACGCGTCTGCGCGAACTGCTGGGTCGGCCGCTGCACACCTTCTTCACTGGGCACGGCGGCCCGGTCGCGCGACAGAGCCTGGTGGACCTGATGTCACGGTCGACCGCCGCAGCAGGCCCCTGAGCGCAAGACCCGCCCGCATCCAGGCTCAGCCGGCGTCTGCCGACGGTGAGCCGGCCCCGGGCGGCGTCGACAGGGTTGCCGACGCCGGCAGACCGAAGACGTGGTCGAAGCCCCAGGTGAACGCCATGGTGTAGAAGAAGAAGAACACCATCAGGCCGATGTCGGCAATCAGGGCCTGCAGCAGCGTCACCCCCAACCACCAGGCGATGAGCGGCACCAGCAGCACCACGAGGCCGATCTCGAACCCCAGGCTGTGCGCCAGCCGACGCGCCGCCGAGCGCCCGCGCACCGGCTGTCGGGCTTCCCAGCGCTCGAACAAGGAGTTGTAGACGAAGTTCCAGGTCAGCGCGACACCCGACGTCGCCAGCGTCAGCGCCAGCGCCGACAGCGGTGAGCTGTCGAACACCCACCACAGCACCGGCGCCACGATGGCCACGGCGATGGTCTCGTACATCAGGGCCTGCACCACGCGACGGGTGCGCGGCGACATCGACAAACGCGTGCTCATCGCACGGACATCCCACGGCGGTGGCGCCAGCGCCAGCGAAGACCGCAACCCAGGGCTGCCAGGGCGGTCGCGCCGAGGGCCGACCAGACCCACGGCGACGCTGCACTGGGCGCTGTGCGGTGGGCCACCGCCGTCTCGAGGAAGAAGAGACCACAGATCGCCGCCACGCCGAAGGCGATGCGGGCGCGCTGCAAGTCGGGCGAGGACGGGGCGACAGGCATGGCGGGCAGTCTACCCGTGCCGCCCGGTGCGCCGACGCAATGCCAAACGACAGCCCTGGGGCGAGACTGCGCTGCTGTGCCGACAGAGTCCCACACCGCCGATGCCCCAGCCCTGCTCCGCGACCTGGCCCGCCCTGTCGCCTGACCGTCCACGAACGGGTGTCGACCCGGTGCGCGCCGGGTCGACCGGCGGCCGCATGCCGTGCGCTTTCGACACCGGCGTCACCGGCCCCTGGCCCACCCAGACCCTGGCATGGATGGCCGCCGCCGCGGAGCATCTGTGCGCGCCGCATGGCTCGAGGATCTTCGTGTCGGGCCGGCCGCAGGCTGCGAGCGGCCCGTGCGAGTCCGTACCCATGGCCTTGCACCTGCCGCCTGGGCGTCGTCTGCCGCGTCTGACCCTGCCGGGTGCGCACGTCACCGGTGAACCCTGCGATCTGCCGCAGGCGCGCTCGGCCGCGCTGCTGCAGGCGCTGGCGGCGCAGCCGATGGCACTGGAATTGCCCCGGGTGCCAGCAGATTCGCCCACGCTGAACGCCGTTCGACAGGCCTACGCCGGCCGGGCCATCGTGCGCGTCTTCCAGGTGCCCGGCGCTCCTTACGTCGAGCTGGACGACACCTGGATGGACCCGCTGCAGCGCTTCAACGCCGGACGCCGTTCGGACGTCCGCCGCGCCGAGCAGCACGCCCGGCGGATGGGCGGCGCGCATCTGGCCTTCCATGACGACTTGTGCGGACAGGCGTTGGAGTCCGCTCTGGACGAGGCCTTCGAGGTTGAGGCACGCAGCTGGAAGGGGCAGGCCGGCTCGGCGCTCGCCCAGGATCTGCCGATGGGGCGCTTCATCCGCGAGGTGGCGCGCGCAGCCGCGCACGCGGGTGCCCTGCGTCTGGCCTTCCTGTACGTGGGCAGCCGCGCCGCCGCGATGCAGATCGGGGTGGCCCGTGCCCAGCGACTGTGGCTGCTCAAGATCGGCTACGACCCTGCCTACGCCCGTTGTCGCCCCGGGCACCTGCTGATGCTGCAGACCCTGGCACGCGCCGCCAGCCAAGGCCTGCGCTCGTGCGAGTTCATGGGTCACGCCGCGCCGTGGACTGCGCAGTGGACCACGACGATGCGCGACTGCGTGGGCCTGCGCATCTACCCGATGACCCGCCCGGGCCTGCTCGCATGGGGTGAGGACATGACCGACGGTCTGGTCCGTCGTCTGCATCGGGTGGCGATCCGGCTACGCCCCGCGAGTGGCTCCGACATGTCCGCCGCTGCGACGGGACCCGGCGCCGAACCCGCTCCGGCCGGCGCTGTCGGCGGCGACGCCAAGGACCGCCCGTGACCCTGAGGCAGGCACTGCGCGCCCAGGTACTGGGCTGGACACAGCCCTTGCTCGAACGGGCCTCCCGGGCCTATGTGCCCGGTCCGCGACTGGACGACGCCATGTCGTGGGTGCCGCGGCTGCGCGCGCAAGGGCTGTACCTGACGCTGGGCTATTTCAACGCCGATGCCGAACCGGTCTCGCAGGTGCTGGCCGCTGACCTGGCCGCCATCGACGCGCTGGCGCGCGCGGGCCTGGCAGGCAGTCACCTGTCGGTGAAGGCGCCGGCGCTCGATCACGATGCCGGGGCCCTGCGCCAACTGGCCGAGCGCGCCGCTCAAGCCGGCCAGGCCCTGCATTTCGACGCCCATGGGCCGCAGACGGCTCAGCCGACCCTGGACGCGGCGCGGGCGGTGCGCAGCATGCTGACGTCTTCGGGCGTCACCTTGCCGGGACGATGGTGTCGCAGCCTGCGCGATGCCGCCGACGCGCGACTGGACGGGCTGCGCGTGCGCGTCGTCAAGGGTCAATGGGCCTGTCCTGAAGCACCCGACCAGGACCCACGATCCGGTTTCCTGGGCGTGATCGACCGCCTCGCAGGGCGTCAGGCGCCGGTGGCCGTGGCGACGCACGACCCAGGCCTGGCGCGTGAGGCTCTGCAACGCCTGCGGCGCGCCGGTACACCTTGCGAGGTTGAACTCCTGTGCGGCCTGCCGCGTGCGCCCGTACTGGCGCTGGCGCGCGAACACGGCGTGCCCGTCCGCCTGTATCTGCCGTTCGGACAGGCCTGGCTGCCCTACGCCTTCGGACAGGTCGTGCGGCGTCCGAAACTGTGGGGCCGCCTGCTGCTCGACGCCATTCAGGGCGCGCGCGCGGCCTGAGGCGCCCGAGGCCCCGATCGGCGCCAGCTCCAGCAGAGACTGCGGGGATCGAGCTCAGGCCTGCGCAGGCGTGCGCCAGCGTCCGGCCCAGCGCTGCCAGAACTGCTCCAGAGCCATCACGGGCCCACGCCGATGGACGCTGACGGTCGCCATCTCGTAATGGGCGTTGGCCAGCTGCGACTTGTAGCGCGACTCGCCAGCCAGCAGGTCGTACTGGCCGAGCCCGTCGTCGAGGGCGCGTTGCGCGGCCAGGGCATGGGTGACCAGACCCGGATGGTGGTTGACATCGAGCGCGCGGTAATCGAAGCCGCTCTGGTAGCTCATCACGCCCCGCGGCCCGATGAGGTTGTACAGCAGCCCGATGTCCCGTCCACCGGCACGCAGCCGCAGCAGTTGCACCTCGCCCTCGGCGTGGCCCGAGGCCACGAAGGCACGATGGAAGGCCGCGAACCTCGGGTTCGCGAAAGCACCCGGCAGGCCGCGGGATTGCCAGGTGGCCTGATGCAGGCGCTCGAGCCGCTCCAGAAAGTCCAGCGCCTGGTCGGGACTTGCGGCCGCATCCATCTCGAGCGGGCCGAGCGCCTCGTACAACCGGAGGCTGCGCCGAATCGAACTGCGCGTGCGCGCGCCGACGGCCTCCAGATAGGTCTTTCGTGCGGCGCGGATGGGTTCGAGATCGATACGGAAGGCGGGTTGTGCCCAGCGGCGCACGACCGGAGACCCCGGCACACCGGAGGCGATCGACCACCACGGCGCGCGCGCCACACCGGGCAGGATGAGCTGATCCACCCCTCGCTGTGGGCGCAGGAGGGCGTTCAGTGCCGCGGCGTCGACCGACTGCTCGAATCCGCGACGAGCCAGCCAGCCGTTGTGCTCGATGGTCAGGTCGTCGCACTCCGGCCGCCCGACGGCATGCAACAGCAGCGCGCGCGATGGCCACAGGCGCAGCCGCCTCATGGTGCGTCGGCCCAGCAGCCCCAAGCCAACAGTCTGTGCGCCATCGCTCACGCGCAGCAGCCACGGGTGTTCCCCGGCAGGCAGATGGCGCCACCAGGTTCCGATCCAGTTCCAGCGGATGAACGGCGAGGCCTCGGCCTGCGCCTGCAGGCCGCGCCACTCGGGCTCCAGCGTCAGCGGATCCGGATGCTCGTCGACCTGCACGCGCAGTCCGACGATCGGCCGCGGCAGTTCGGTCACATCGGCGCTCGGGTCCTCCGGGCGGTCGGCAAGGGGCTCCAGGGTCATGGCGATTCGGGCCGTCCCCGCTGACGTGCGCGAGACCCTCCCGCGCTCCCGCAGCCGATGACAGCGCCCGCAGTCTGGGCGCCCTGGCGCGCAAGCGCTTGAGCCCGCGCAGCCCTGACGTGCCTGCCCCCCCCTGGCCCGCACTGACCGGCTGCGCGCAGGCCAGCGAGCACGCAGCCGGCGGGCTCGACCACACGCCGACAGCCACGGGGGCGATCACTCGTGACGCAAGGCCTGGATGGGCTGCAGGCGCGAGGCCCGCCGTGCCGGGTACCAGCCGAAGAACAGCCCCACGCAAGCCGAGAAACCCGCCGCCAGACCGACCGACCCCAGGGTCATGCTGAGCTGCCAGCCGGTGAAGGCCTGCACCGCCCATGAGGCCAACGCGCCGAGGACAACGCCGATGGCCCCGCCAAGCAGGCTGAGTGTCAGCGCCTCGATCAGGAATTGCGCCAGGATGTCACGCCCCCGCGCACCCACGGCCATGCGCAGCCCGATCTCCCGCGTGCGCTCGGTCACGCTGACCAGCATGATGTTCATGATGCCGATGCCACCGATGACCAGACTGATGCCAGCCACCGCCGCCAGCAGCAGCGACATGACACGGCTGGAATCCTCGCGCGCCTGCAGAATCTCGGTGAGGTTGCGGATGGAGAAGGGCTCGTCGGCCCCGGGCTGCACACGCAGGCGCTGGCGCAGCAGATCACGGATGCCCTCCTCGGCGACCTTCATGTCCTGTCCTTCACGCACCTTGACGCTGATCGAGCTCACGCGCTTGACCTTGCCACCCACACCGCCCTGGATCCTGTTGCGGAAGGTGCTGGTGGGCACGAGGATCAGGTCGTCCTGGTCCTGGCCCATCGAGCTCTGTCCCTTGGGCTCCAGCAGACCGATGACCGTCATCGGCACGCGACGCACACGGATCACCTGATCGATCGGGTCGGCGTCACCGAAGAGCTCGCGCGCCACCGTCTGCCCGAGGATGGCCACCTTGGCAGAACCCTGGGTCTCGGCGGCGTCGAACAGCCGGCCCTCGGCCAGCGGCCAGTCGCGCGCCTCGAGGTAGTCGTTGGTGGTGCCGAGCACGCTGGTGCTCCAGTTGGTGTTGCCCGCCACCACCTGCGCGCCGGTGCGCAGGCTGGGCGCGGCCACTTGCACCTCGGGGATCTCGAGGGCGATCGCCTGTGCGTCCTCCTCGGTGAGCGTCTGACCGGACTGCGCGCCCAGGCGCGCGCCCCCGGAGGTGACGCCACCGGGCAGCACCAGCATGATGTTGGACCCCAGACCCTTCATCTGCGCCTGCACGCGCTCGGTCGCGCCACGTCCGAGCGCGATCATCGTGATGACCGCAGCCACACCGATGACGATGCCCAGCATCGTCAGCAGGCTGCGCAAGGCGTTGGCGACCAGCGCGCGCCACGCGCTGCGCACGGCAGCCAGCAGGCTCATCGCAGGACCGGCCACAGGATGCGCGGCGGCTTGCGAGCGAGCGACGGGCCTGGCGCGATCATGCAGCGGGTCCATCGCCCGACATCACGTCCGGCGTGACCGCCGGGCCGTGGGCGGGAGAACCGGGCTGCTGCCGGACATCCTCGACGATCGCACCGTCGCGGAACACGATGCGACGCCCCGCCCAGGCTGCGATGTCATGCTCGTGCGTGACGAGCACCACGGTCATGCCCCGGGCATTCAAGCCCGTCAGCAGTCGCATGATGTCGGCGCTGGTGTGCGTGTCGAGCGCGCCCGTGGGCTCGTCGGCCAGGATGAGCTGCGGTCGGTTGACCAGCGCCCGCGCGATCGCCACACGCTGCTGCTGCCCTCCTGACAGTTCGGCCGGAGTGTGGGACGCACGCTGCGAGAGTCCGACCTGCGCCAGGGCGTCGAGCGCCCGCTGGCGACGCTCGGCCGCGCGCACGCCGGCATAGACCATCGGCAGTTCCACATTCTCCAGCGCGCTCGTGCGCGGCAGCAAATTGAATTGCTGGAAGACGAAGCCGATGCAGCGGTTGCGCAAGGCGGCCAGTTCGTCAGGCGCCAGCGTCTGCACGGCCTGGCCGGCCAGCCGGTACGCGCCGCCTGTGGGCTGGTCGAGACACCCCAGGATGTTCATCAGCGTCGACTTGCCCGACCCCGACGCGCCCATGATCGCGACGAACTCGCCGGCCTCGATGTCGAGGCGGACCCCACGCAAGGCATGGACGGTCTGGTCGCCCATGGTGTAGACCTTGGTCAGCTCGCGCACCTCGATCAGGGCCATCGTCGTGCCTCGAAAAGCCGCAGCGGCCCTCAGAACGGCGGGCGTGGGCCGTCCGACGCGCGCGACGCTCCGCCGCCCGCCGGCCCGCCAACCCCGACGATCACCGTGGCACCCTCGCGCAACACCTCGGCCAGGGGCGAGCCCGGCGCCACCAGCAGCTCGGTCATCGCGCCGTCGGAGATGCCCAGCCGCACCTCGTAGGCTCGAGGACGGCCGTCCTCGGCCAGCAGGTGCAGACGGCCGCGCGAGGCCGATCGCGTCGGTCCTGTGGCACCGCGCGCGCTGGCCCCTCCGGCGCCGCGTGGCGCCGCACCCGGCGGGAGGCTCGCCGCGCCCCCTGCCGGGGGCGCGCCGACGCCTGCGTCAACCACCGCCCCAGCAGGCGCCGCACCATCGGCAGGCACACCCGATTGCATCGCACGCGCCACCGGCACCGGCTCCACCCCGGGCAGGCGCACACGCAGCGCGGCGTTCGGCACCTTCAGCACGTCATCGCGCTGCTCGGTGACAACGCGCACGTTGGCGGTCATGCCGGGCAGCAGGCGCCCGGCGGTGTTGGCGAACCGGACCACCGCAACGTAGGTGACGACGTTGGAGACGGTCTGCGCGGCCATGCGCACCTGCGTGACGGCACCGTCGAAAGTCTGGCCAGGGAAGGCGTCCACGGTGAAACTGGCGCGCTGCCCGCTGCGGATGCGACCGACATCGCTCTCGTCGATGCTGGCATCGACCTGCATGTCGGTCAGGTTACGCGCGATCACGAACAGCTCCGGCGCCTGCAGGCTGGCGGCCACGGTCTGCCCACGCTCGACCGTTCGCTTGATGACGATGCCGTCTACCGGCGAGGTGATCCGGGTGCGCGCGAGATCGACACGCGCCTGCGCCAACTGCGCGTCACGCTGCGCGACCCCGGCCTGGGCGCTGCGCACCTGGGCCTCGGCCACGGACACCTGCGCCTGCGCCGACGCCACCGTTTCAGCCGTCGTCCGGACCAGAGCCTGCGCACGGTCGGCCTCGATGCGGGAGATGAATTCGCGTGCGACCAGTTCCTCCTTGCGCTCGAGGTCACGACGGGCTTCCGCGGCGTCGACCTGCACCCGCGACAGCGCCGCCCGGCTGGCGAGCAGCCCGGCCTGTGCCGTCAGCACGTTGGCACGCGCCGCATCGACGTCGGCCTGGGCCTGGCGCACGCGGTACTCGAAGGTCTCGGGATCGATCTGCGCGATCAGCTGACCGGCGCGGACCTCGCTGTTGAAATCGACATACAGGTCGCGGACCTGGCCGGACACCTGGGTGCCCACCGACACCTGGGAGACCGGGTTGACGCTGCCGCTGGCCGACACCGTGGCCGACAGCGGTCCGCGCTCCAGGCGCGCGGTACGGTACGACACGGCGTCGTCCCCCTGACGTTGCAGCCACCACACACCACCGACCGTCAGGAGCGCGAACAGCAAGAGGATCCACACCAGACGCCAGCGACGCGCAGCGGACATCGGGAAGGGAGGGTTCAAGTCAGCACTTTCATCGACGGGCATCTGCGCCGGATGGACGGATCCCCGGATCCCAGCGGCGGCACACAGGCCGTCGAGTCTATCGATCCCGGTCCGGGCGCGCCGTGAACATGCGCAAAGTCAGTGCTGCCGGCAGCGGCACCTTGATCGCGCTCGGTGGCAGCCGCAAAGCCAGGCAGGCACCGCGCGACGGCACGTACCGACCCGGCCGGCCGGGTCGGCGCCTGTCGCACACGGTCGCCGACGCAGCCGACGCCCGGCGATCCGACGGGGTCTCGCTCGGATGGAGGGGCCGCAGGTCAGGTGCTCTGGCCGTGCGGCGCGGCCGGGTGCGTCGGCGTGGCCGAACGTCGGCGCTCGGTGGCCGCGCGCAGCTCGGCCAGCCGCTCGGCGATCCGCGCCTCCAGACCGCGCGGCACCGGCTCGTAGAAGCGCTGCTCGGACATGCCATCGGGAAAGTAGCGTTCCCCCGCGGCGTACCCGCCCTCCTCGTCGTGCGCGTAACGGTAGCCCGCGCCGTGACCGAGCGACTTCGCCAGCCGGGTGGGCGCGTTGCGCAGGCGGTCCGGCACAGGACGGGTGCCGTCTTCGCGCACATGCGCCGTCGCGGCCTTCCACGCGCGGTAGACAGCGTTGGACTTCGGCGCCACCGACAGATAGACCACGGCCTGTGCGAGCGCCAGTTCCCCCTCCGGTGAGCCGAGCCGCTCGTAGACCTCGCAGGCCTGCAGCGCCATCTGCAGGGCTCTCGGGTCGGCCAGGCCGATGTCCTCGCTGGCCATACGCAACACCCGGCGCGCCACATAGCGCGGGTCGACCCCGCCGTCGAGCATGCGTGCCAGCCAGTACAACGCGGCGTCCGGGTCCGATCCGCGCACCGACTTGTGCAAGGCGGAGATCGTGTCGTAGAACTGGTCGCCACCCTTGTCGTGGCGCCTGAGTTGTCGGCCGAGCGCGCGTTCCAGCGCCGACTCGTCGATGACCTCGACGCCGGCCGACGCGGCCACAACGTTCTCGTAGGCGTTCAGCAATCGACGCGCGTCGCCGTCCGCATGGGCGATCAGTCGGACTCGGGCCGCGTCTGCCAGCTCGGGGGCAGCCAGACGCTGGCGCCCTCGATCGAGCAACGCGCTCAACGCGGCGGCGTCCAGCGGCTCGAGCACGTGCACGGTCGCGCGCGACAGCAGCGCCGCGTTGACCTCGAAGGCCGGGTTCTCGGTCGTTGCGCCGATGAAGACGAACAGGCCGCTCTCCACATGCGGCAGGAAAGCGTCCTGTTGCGACTTGTTGAAACGGTGAACCTCGTCGACGAAGACGATGGAACGCCGCCCGGCCGCACGGGCCACCTGCGCACGCTCGACCGCTTCCCGGATCTCGCGCACGCCCGCGAGAACGGCCGACAACACCAGGAACTGCGCGTCGACCGCCCGCGCGAGCAGCCGCGCGAGCGTCGTCTTGCCGACCCCGGGCGGGCCCCACAGGATCATCGAATGCAGTCGGCCCGACTCGAAAGCCACGCGCAGCGGCTTACCCGGCGCCAGCAGGTGCTGCTGGCCGGCCACCTCGTCCAGCGTCGTGGGCCGCAGCTGCTCGGCCAGCGGCGTGGCGGGTGCGCAGGCATCGCCGGCACCGCGTCGTGACGCAGACGCCCGAGCGGCCGACAGACCCGGTACGGCATCGGCGTCGAACAGGGAGGCGCTCACGCCTGCGTCACTGTGTGATGACGTCGCTGCCGGGCGGCGGGGTGAAGCGGAAGCGCTCGGCAGCCACCGGGACGTTGACCTCGAAGCGGCTGAACTCCAGCAGGGAGCGCTGGCCGAAGCCGTCGACGATCTCCAGCGCCGCGAGCGTGCCCTCGCGCAAGCCGATGCGAACCGAACGGACGCCGCCGTCGGAGGTGCGTGGGGTGGCGACGACCCAGGCGACTCCGGCCCGCGCAGGCTCGGAGGCGAGGACGAAGTCACGGTCCGGCGCGCCGCCGGCCAGGATGGCGGCCGGAGTGCCCGACAGCGCCTGTGCCTGCGCCCGGGACGTGACCTGGTTCAGATCCGGGTCGTGGTTCCACAAGCGCTGGCCATCGGCGATCAAGTGCTGCTCGTAGGGCCGGGTGTAGGAGAAGCGGAAGCGGTCAGGCCGGACGAACTGGAACGTCCCGCTCGATACCCGCGGCCGGGTCGCACCGGGGGCGGTGACGGTCTGGGTGAACTGACCGCTGCCGCTCCTGGAGTCGCGCAGGAACTGACGCAGTTGCTGCACGGCGTCGGGGGTGGCAGCAGTGCTGGCGCCTGCATCGACGGCGTGTAGCAGCACGGCGCAGACGCTCGCTTGCAGCACCGCCCGTCGGGACGGCGGCCGATGATCGGACGAGAGGGGCGCGAACCTGTGCATCGGCTTCACTCCGCACGCGGGGGCACCAGAATGTCCCGGTTGCCGTTGGTGGCCATACCCGAGACCAGCCCCGACTGCTCCATCTGCTCGAGCAGCCTGGCCGCCCGGTTGTAGCCGATGCGCAGGTGCCGCTGGACGAGCGAGATCGACGCGCGGCGGTGCTGCAGCACGACCGCCACCGCCTGGTCGTACATCGGGTCGGCTTCGCTGCCGGCGCCAGCCGGGTCGCCGGGGGCGCCGCCCTCCTCGCCCTCGGCCACACCGCCCTCGAGGATGCCCTCGATGTAGTTCGGCTCGCCCTGGGACTTCA
>CAZFVH010000105.1:0-17871 GCA_964522465.1 uncultured Rubrivivax sp.
GATCCCCCCGCCCCGCACCCCGAATATCATCCCCGCATGCCACACACAGACACCCAGCAGGCCCAAGCGCTGCCCAGCGAAGCGCTGCCCAGCGGCATACCCGATGCACCTTCAGCCCCCACCCCCGTGCTCGTGCGCATGCGCGCCGACGACAACGTGGCCATCGTCGGCAACGAGGGCGGGCTGCCCGCCGGCACCGTGCTGCCCGGCGGGCTGGTGCTGCGCGACCGCGTGCCACAGGCGCACAAGGTGGCGCTCGTCGACATCGCTGAGGGCAGCCCGGTCACGCGCTACGGTGTGACCATCGGCCATGCGCTGCGCGACCTGCCCGCCGGCAGCTGGGTGCACGAGCGCCTGCTGCAGATGCCGCCGGCCCGCAGCCTGGACGGCCTGCCGATGGCCACTGCGCCCCGGCCCCCCATCGAGCCGCTGGACGGTTATACCTTCGAGGGCTACCGCAACCCCGACGGCAGCGTCGGCACGCGCAACCTGCTGGCGGTGACGACCACGGTGCAGTGCGTGGCCGGCGTGCTCGACGTGGCGGTCGAGCGCATCCGGCGCGACCTCCTGCCGAAGTACCCGCATGTCGACGGCGTGGTCGCGCTCGAGCACGCCTACGGCTGCGGCGTGGCCATCGACGCGCCCGAGGCCGTGATCCCCATCCGCACCGTGCGCCACCTGGCGCGCAACCCCAACTTCGGCGGCGAGGTCATGGTGCTGAGCCTGGGCTGCGAAAAGCTGCAGCCCGAGCGCCTGCTGCCGCCGGGCAGCCTGCCGCTGCGGGTGGAGACGGTGCGCGCGACACCGGGCTCCACCTCAGGCGCTGCGGCGGAGCCGGTTCCCCCGCCCGGGCCGGCCGAGACACCCTGGTCCCACGTGCGCCTGCAGGACAGCCAGCATGTCGGCTTCGAGTCGATGATCGCCGCCATCCTGGCCACGGCCGAAACCCACCTGCAGCGCCTGAACGCGCGCCGCCGCGAGACCGTCCCCGCCAGCGAGCTGGTGGTGGGCGTGCAGTGCGGCGGCAGCGACGCCTTCAGCGGCGTCACCGCCAACCCGGCCGTGGGCGTGTGCGCCGACCTGCTGGTGCGCGCCGGCGCCACGGTGATGTTCTCCGAGACCACCGAGGTGCGCGACGCGGTCGAGACCCTGACCGCGCGCTGCGCCAGCCCCGAGGTGGCACGCAAGATGGTGGCCGAGATGGCCTGGTACGACGCCTACCTCGCGCGCGGCGAGGTCGACCGCAGCGCCAACACCACGCCGGGCAACAAGGCTGGCGGCCTGTCCAACATCGTCGAGAAGGCCATGGGCTCGGTCGTCAAGAGCGGCTCGATGCCGATCGCAGCCGTGCTCTCGCCCGGTGAGCGCGCCACCACCCGCGGCCTGATCTATGCCGCAACGCCGGCCAGCGACTTCATCTGCGGCACGCTGCAACTGGCCGCCGGCATGAACCTGCACGTCTTCACCACCGGCCGCGGCACGCCCTACGGCCTGGCCGAATGCCCGGTGGTGAAGGTGGCCACGCGCACCGAACTCGCGCAACGCTGGCACGACCTGATGGACCTGAACGCCGGCGCCGTGGCCGACGGCGAGTGCAGCGTCGAGGAAATGGGCTGGCGCCTGTTCCACCTGTTGCTGGACGTGGCCAGCGGCCGCCGCACCTGGGCCGAGCAACACCGACTGCACAACGCGCTGGTGCTGTTCAACCCGGCGCCGGTGACGTAAGGGCAGGCCCTGGGAGGCCGTCGCACTCGGCGCGCTGAAAAGCTCCCAGGGCCGGCGCCCACGCCGGTGCTGGCCCGCGCGGCCACACGGTGCCCGGGTCAGCGTTCTGGCCCCGGCTTTTCCGGGGCGTTGCGCAGAATGTGACGGCTGACCAGCACGCGCCCCGCCTTGCGCCAGGCCCGGCCCGCCTTGACTGCGAGGTCGCTCAGGAAGGGCCGCAGATCGTCGGCCGCCAGGAGCTGGAAGACCTTCGGGCCCACCAGCGACGCGATCCATTGGCGGGTGGAGATGTCGCCGTGGCGGCGGTAATCGAGAAAGGCGAGGAAGTCGTTCTCGAGATAGAGGTACTTCACCCCCTCGCGCTGCACAGGCGGGGGCGCGGACGGCAGGCCGATCGCATCGGCGTAGGCCACATAGGGCAGGTTCACCCCGCAGGCGGCCGCGAGTTGGTTCCAGGAGCTGCTGCGCGGGTTGATCTCCAGCAGCTTGAAGCGCCCGTCACGTTCGTCGTGCTTGAACTGCAGCAGCGCCGAACCCGTGTAGCGCACGCGTCGCAGCATCGCGAGCCCGGCGTCGATGATCTCGGGCACCACCACACTCTCGACGAAACAGCCGATGCCGGCATAGGTCGGGTAGGTGCGCAGCTTGCGCCCGGTGAACCAGGCCAGCGGCTGCGATCGGCGATCCATGTAGACGTGCAGCGAATACAACCGATCGTCGCGGCCCGGCACGCAATCCTGGATGACGACCTTCGGGTCGATGGCGGCGACCTGTCGGTAGGCAGCCACGAGCGCATCGGGTGTGTGCAGGACCAGCGCCTTTTTGTGCTGCAGCAGGCTGGCCAGCGGCTCGCGACCCCAACTGGGCGGGAAGGCCGGCTTGAGGATGAGGGGAAACCGCGCCGAGCGCCCGATCTGCCGGACCTCTTCGGCGTCCGCCGGGCACCAGGTGTCGGGCACAGGGAAGCCGTGCGCCGACGCAAATTCGTGGAATCGGGACTTGTCCAGACAGGGCTCGACGATCGAGGGCGGCGGGTTGACCAGCCCGAAGTGCTGGCTCAGCTCGGCGTGATGCCGGGTGACGAATTCGAGATCGGGGTCCGCTGTGGGAAAGAGCACCGGGGGCCGCCTTCCCGCATGGGAGGCGGCGATCGACGCCAGGACCTCCATGACCTCGGCCTCGTCGGAGAAGCTGGCGATGCGATGGTGCTCGACGGCATAGCGCGACAGGCCCGCAGGGCCGCCGTCGCCTTCGCTGACCAGCACCACCCGCACGCCACGCCGCCCCAGCGTGCGCACGACACCCAGGTCCCCCTGCGAGCCGCCCAGACAGGACAGCACCACGGCGTCGGGTCGCGGGACGGTCATCGTACGGCGTTCGACGGCGCTCGCGGGCGCGCTCACGAGGTCGCGCCCGTCGGGCCCTGGGGCACCTGACGGTCGCAAGCCGCCGGCGAGCGGGATGGCACGGGCAAGAGCCAGCGGCGCACCGCGGACACAGCCTGCGCCGCCTGCACCGCTGCGCGAGCCATCCGCCCCAGCGCGATCGAACCCGACAGCAGCGGCAGGCGGTCCGGCCAGAGCCCCTCGATGAAGGAGCCCGGCTCCGCCCCGCTGTCGATGAAACGGAAATCATCCACGGCCTGGTCCAGCGCCTCGAGGAAAGCCAGCTCGTTCAGCAAGCCCGGGCTGAACTTGGCGTATCGGGGGTCGAAGCAGACCTTGAAGGCGAAGCCATCGCCACCCGAGCGCAGGTTGCAGGTCGAGGCGATGACCTCTTCCCTCGATCTCAACTCGGTGAAGAAGACATCCCCATCGGCCCGGAAGGCACGGATCATCTGCCGGAAAAACCGCTCCTGGCGCGCGTCGGACGCCAGGGACGTGCCCTGCGCGCCCTTCCAGCCGGCGTGCTCCAGCGCGATGAAGGTGTCGATCGTCGAGTCCTGCACGGCGTCACCCCGCAGGTAGTGCCAGGAGGTTCGCCCCCGTTCGGCCAGCTTGCGCCGTTGGCGTTCGTGATGGCGCAACCTGGACGGCGATGCGTGCGCACGCCACCGCCCCGCGCTGCCGGCAGCGGGCACGATGCAGGCCCGCTCGGTGAGGACCTCCTCATGCCAGGTGTCGCCACGCTCGGCCACCACGGTGCGCAACAGGCGGGCGGTGGGGCCGTCGGCAGGCATCCGGTGAAGCCTGAGACCGCTGGTACGGCGACTCAGACCGTCGAGCATCGCGTGCAGGGCCGGATGGGCCGTCCCTGCATCCAGCAGCAGCCCCCCCAGGAAGGAGTGCACCGTGGCGTACACCTGCGCATGGGGAACGGGAAACAGGGCCCGGGGCGCGCAGGCCTGGAACAGGCCCAGCGCGCACAGCGTGCCGCCAGACCCCGCGCCGTCACGCACGCTCACCGCCCAGACCGGGGCGGCAGCAGGCAGGCAGGCCAGAGCAGGCAGGACGAAGCGGGCCGACAGGTAGGCGTTCGGCTCCAAGGCCCGCGACTCGAGATCCCGCCACTGCGCGCTCAGGCCGCCGAGGGCGTCAGCGGAGTCGTGGATCTCGGCCCTCATCGATGGGGCAGCGCCCGGGGGCGAGGCAAGGCGGTTGCGAAGACGCCGTCGGTCGGGATCATGCGTGGGCGGGTGTGACGGGCCGGCGGACGACCCACAGCTGGATGTCGGTGACCCGACGGGCGAGCGGCCAGAGCCCGGTGCGCGAGACGAAGCGCGCCAGCCCGTCGCTCAGGCGCACGGCGGCGGCGTCGCCCAGCAAAGGCCTGCCCGCCAGCCGTGGCGGACCGAAACCGATGCCGATCTCGCGTTCCACGATCAGTCCGGCTCGGTCCAGGTGCCGGCGCACGTCGGCGCGCTCGAGGAAGCGCCCAGGGCTGAAGGGAGCGGGCGGGCGCGGGCGTCCGACCAGGCGTCTGAGCGTCCCGGTGGCCAGCCACCACGGGTCGGACCAGACCGGCCGCGCCGCGTTTCTGCAGGTCACGATCGCGAGACCACCCGGCCGAAGCAGACGGCGGATCTCCGACAGCACCGGCGCATAGCCCTCGACATAACTGATGACACCCAGACAGAGCACGGCGTCGAAACTGGCGTCGGGAAAAGGGGTCGCACGACAGTCGCCCTCATGCAGATCGTCATCGGGCAGTCCGGCAGCGTTCAGCCGTTCACGCGCCTGCACCAGCATGTCGGGCGCCGCGTCGATCCCGCAGCACCGCCAGCCCGCGGTCCGCAGTTCTGCCAGCACCGGGCCGGCGCCGCAGCCCATGTCCAGGACGCGCCCGTCCCGCGGGACGTGCTGTGCCAGCAAGGCCAGCACACGGTCACGGCGCTGGCGGAAGAAGTGCGCCTCGGGCGTGGCGGCCGGGCCGACGTAAAGCTCGCTCCACCACCGCGCGTGCGCGCCCGAGAAGAGCGACTTCACCGATTTGAGGTCCTGCCCTGCGTCCCCCCGTGCTGGGGCCCGGCCCATCGGGTCACCGGCAGGCCTCTGTGAATGGGCTGGCGATGTCTGCTGATCCATGCGGCCCCATCGGTTGGAATGGACATGCACGCCCTGCGCACACCGAACCTCATCCTGGCGCATCCCGGTCCTCAGGCACTTGCGCGACCTCACGGGCTGGCGGCGGAGGGAAACCGGATGAGTCGGCCGGTCGAAGGTGGGTCCCGGTGGAACGCGTCGGCGTCTTCGCCGACACCCGGACGGCGCACACCCCGTAGGCGCCCGGCGGCCAACTCGACGATCTCGTCGCAACGCCGCAGCGTGGTCAAGCGGTGCGCCACCATGATGATGGTCAGTTCGCGCCCCAGGGCCTCGATGGCCTCCATCACGGCGCCTTCGGTCGCCCCGTCCAACGCACTGGTGGCCTCGTCGAAGATCAACACATCGGCCTGCTTGTACAGCGCGCGTGCGATGCCGATGCGCTGGCGTTGTCCGCCCGACAGGCGCACTCCCCTCTCGCCGACACGGGTGTCGTAGCCGTGCGGCCAGCTGTCGATCGTCTGCGCCATCTGCGCCTGTGCGGCCGCACGGCGCACACGCTGCATGTCGATGTGCGGTGGCGGCACCCCGAAGGCGATGTTCTCGGCCACAGTGGCGTCCGACAGGTAGATGGCCTGGGGCACATGGGCGATGCGGCGTTGCCATGCACCGGCATTGGCGGCGGTGACGGGCTGCCCGTCCACAAGCAGCTGGCCCTCGGTGGGCTGCAGCAAGCCCATCAGGATGTCGAGCAAGGTGCTCTTGCCGCTGCCGGTGGTGCCGATGAAGCCGACGCGGCTGCCCTTGGCGATGCGCAGGTTCAGGCCCTGCAGGGCCGCAGGCCGGTCGGGGCGATAGCGAAAACCCAGGCCCCGGCATTCGATGGCACGCTCGAAGGGCATGCGCTTGGCCGTCGAGGCCGGCATGGTGACGGGCATCGGCTGCTCCAGCAGCGCCAGCGTGTCCCTCAGGGACTGGTCGCTGCCGCTCAGGCTGGTGAAGGCGTGATAGATCTGCTGCAGCAGCGGCAGGATGCGCTGTGCGGCGATCGCCAGCGCGCCCACCACGGGCAACGCGGCAGAGAAGCCCTCGGGCTGCCGGGCCAGCGCAAAGGCCAGCACGGCGATGAAGCACATGCCCAGCGCCTCGATCGCGAAACGCGGCGTCTCGCCCGTGATGATGTTGCCCGCCTGCGCCCGGCGCAGACGGCGGTCGGCGCTGCGGTACTCGGCGCAGTAGACGGCCTGGGTGTTGTCGAGCAGGACATCCCGGATGCCACCCAGACCTTCCTGCAGGGACTTGATGCGCTGGGTGGAACTGCTCGCCACGCGCCGGCTGTTGGCCTGCAGGCGGGCCCGGCTGGAGCGGTAGATGACCAGGTAGATCAGGCCGAAGCCGGCAAAGCTGACGAGGGCGACGACCGGCTGGTAGATCAGCAACGCGGCGAGGATCGCGGTCAGCATCAGCGCGTTCGACACGATGATCATCAGTGGGCCCAGCACGCTGAAGATGACGGTGTTCACCTTGCCCGAGATGCCGTCGATCACTTCACTGCTGTTGCGCGCCAGGTGCACGGTGTAGGGCTGGTACAGCGTACGGCGATAGACCTCGACGCTGAGATCCGCGCCGGTGGCGAAGGTCATCCGGGTGCGCAGCCGGATGGCGACGATCCGGATGACGGCCGCCACCAGGGCAGAGGCACAGAACAGCACCGTGGCCGGCAGCAGCAGGTCCTGGGGCTGGGTGATGCCCAGACGTGCGATGAACGGTTGCGCGTACTCGTGCGCGAAGACCCGCTCCGGCGCGGTCAGCACACCCAGGAAGGGCAGTACGGCGCCGATGGAGAAGACCTCGGCGAGGGAGGCCACCAGAGTGAAGGCCAGCAAGGCCAGCAGATGCACACGGCGTCGCGCGGGGATGGCCGCCCAGAGACGGACCAGGGGTGCGGCGGCGCCTGGGGCCGGACCGGTGGCCGCCGCCGCTGCGGGACGGGTTTCACGCACGGGCAGACGATCTTCTTGGGGGCTCAGCTTGTCGAAGGCCATGGTTATCGCGTCGCAGACGCTGCACCTCGGGCGCAGCAAGCTCGTGCACCCACGGTGACGCCGTCCGGAGGTCGGACACGGGGCGCTGGCATGCGGCGCGCACACCGGCAACCGGTCTGATACATCTTCGTCCGCCAGGCCGCCCGGGGAATTGCGTCGGGTCACCCGCGCTGCGCGCGCTGTGAGCCGCGATCTGCCGCGCCACGGCAGCGGCGCGGCGCCCGGCGTCGCGGCCCGCACATGGGGGACGAGCGCGATGGACCGATTGCGCAAGAGTTGAGTGTTCCAGGCCCGGGTGCGACGCGCGTTCGGTAGTCTGCCGCCAGCGCGGCGATGCGGTAGGCGGTGGCGTGGCAGTGACAACGAAGACAGGACCGGGACGACACAGGCGACGCAGCGTCGATCACCTGGAACGGATCGACACGCTCGACGACTGGGCGCTGCTGCACGCACGCCCCGGACATCACACCGTGGCTCGCACCGAGACCGTGAAGTTCGTGATCGATCTCCGCAACCACAACAGGACCTACTTCCTGGATTCGCAGAAGTGGGAAGTCCACTTCGACTTCGTGAGCCGCTTCATCGACCCCTGTGTCGACTATGGGCGGTTCAACATCAGCGAGTACGCGCGTGACGACCGACGCTTCGTGCTTGGTTCCCTGATGCACTATCTCGATGGAGACCACTGGACGCTGGAGCTGTCGGGCGGCGACACCCTCAGTGCCGAGGGCATCGGCTGGATGTTCGAGCACATCGCGGCCCGCGTGGGATGCGTGGGGACGCTGAAGTTCCGCCCGGTGTCGCCACTGCAGATCGACCACGCGGCGCAGCTGGCCGGGCGCGTGCCGCTGCTCTCCAGCGATGCGCTGTATGCCTCGATGAGCTACCAGCCGGTGGTGCTGGGCGTCGCCTACGGGTATGTGCGACGCATCCGCGGCACGCTGGACGTCTCGGATGTGCGCCCCAGCGACATCGTGGTCAGCGAAGGCGTACCCGAGCAGATGCCGCCGGTGGCTGGCCTGGTGACGAGCCAGTTGCAAGCGCCGCTCGCGCATGTGGCGGTGCTGAGCCGACAGCGCAACACGCCGAACATGTCCTTGCGCGGGGCCATCGATCTCGAGGTCTTCACGCGTCTGGAGGGCAAGCTGGTCAAGCTCAGCGTCGCGAGCCAGGATTACGCGGTGGAGCCTGCCGACCCGGCGCAAGCCCAGGCCGCCTGGGCCGAGATGCGCCCGGCCACCGCGTTGCGGCCCGATGGCGACCCGCGAGTGCGCGGCCTGATAGATGTGGCGGCACTCGAACCGACGTCCGCCCGGTATGTGGGCGCGAAAGCCGCGCAGATGGGTCGGCTCAGCGGTATCGAAGGACTGTCGACCGCGGGCGGCTTCGCGATCCCCTTCTCGGCCTACCTGGACCACCTCGGGTCGGCCGGCCTGCACGTCGAGATCGAGGCGATGCTCGCTGACGCCGCGTTTGCCGAGGATGGCGATGTGCGATCTCGCCGTCTGGCGACGCTGCGCGCGGCTATCCAGCGCCATCCCGTCAGAGCCGATCTGTTGAACGAGTTGTGCGGCGAGCTGCGCGCGCGGGGGACCCACCGGCGCTTCATCTTCCGCAGCAGCACGAACGCCGAAGACCTCGACGGGTTCAACGGCGCCGGCCTGTACGACAGTATCGTGCTCCAGCCCGAGCCCTCGCCTGCGCAGGTGGCCGACGTGCTGCGCCAGGTGTGGGCCAGCGTCTGGCTGCAGCGCGCCTTCGAAGAGCGGGACTGGTACCGCATCGAACACCGCGCGGTCGCCATGGGCGTGCTCATCCAGCCCTTCATCGAGGACGCCGTGGCCACGGGGGTGGCGATCACCGGCAATCCGTTCAAGCAGGGCCTGGATGGGGTCTTCATCAACACCCAGCTGATCGGCTCATCGGTGACGAGTGCGCTGGGCAACCAGTTGCCCGAGCAGTACCTCGTGGCCACCTGGACAGGCATCTACGAACCCGAACTGCTCAGCCGGAGCTCGCTGGCGCAGGGACAGCTCATCCTGGGCGAAGCGGAGGTCACGGCGCTGACGACACAGTTGCTGCGCATCCACCGCACCCTGCTGGCTGAACACGCCGGCCGGGCCAACGCGATGGACGTGGAGTTCGCGCTGACGCGCGAGCGCAAGCTGGTGATGTTGCAGGCGCGACCTTACACCATCGTCTACAGCCTGGACCGCGCCGGACGCGAGCGCCCGCGCCCAGGCCTTCTCGACCGGTTGTGGTCGAGGATGCGCAGGCTGGCCCACCGCATCGAACGGGGCTTCCTCGACCTGTCTGGGCGTGTGCAGCCCCAGCGGCGGCCCGCCACGGCGCAGACCGGCGGAGCCGTCCTCAACCAGGCAGGGCGCACCGAGGTGTCGTCAGCGCGCCAGGGCCTGCCCGATCTGCGGCCGCCGGCCGCGTCCAGCCTGGGGCCGTCTGGGCAGCCGCCAGGCTGACCGTCAGGCCGCGGCCTCCACCGGCCGCTGCGCGAAGCGCATCGAGAAGTCCACCGCCTTCACGTCCTTGATCAAGGCGCCCACCGAGATGCGGTCGACACCGGTCTCGGCGCAGGCGCGCAGGGTCTCGAAGGTGACGCCGCCGGAGATCTCCAGGCTGCAGCGGCCGCCGGCCATGCGCACAGCCTCGCGGATGGTCTCCAGCGGCATGTTGTCCAGCAGCACCATGGTCACGCCGGCGTCCAGCGCCTCCTGCAGCTGGCGCAGCGTCTCCACCTCCACCTGGATGAAGCTCGCGCGCGCGCCCACGGCCTGCGCGGCGCGGAAGGCGGCCGTCAGCCCGCCGGCGGCGGCGATGTGGTTCTCCTTGATGAGGATGGCGTCGTACAGGCCCATGCGGTGGTTCTTGCCGCCGCCGCAGCGCACCGCGTACTTCTCGGCCAGACGCAGGCCCGGCAGCGTCTTGCGGGTGTCGAGGATGGCCGCGCGCGTGCCCTGGACCTCGGCCACGTGGCGCGCCGTCTTGGTGGCCACCGCGCTCAGCGTCTGCAGGAAGTTCAGGCAGGTGCGCTCGGCGGTCAGCAGTTCGCGCGCGGGGCCGCGGATCTCGACGATCTTCTGCCCCGGCGTGCAGCGCTGCCCGTCGCGCACGTGCCAGGTGGCCTGCGCGGTGGGCGAGAGCTGGCGCAGCACCTCGGTGACCCAGGGCTCGCCGCAGATCACGGCGGCCTCGCGGCAGACGATGGTGGCCAGGGCCTGCCGCTCGGCCGGCACCAGGGCCGCCGTCAGGTCCCCGCTGCCCACGTCCTCGTCGAGCGCGCGCCGCACGTCGGCGGCCACGGCTTCGGGCGGGGGTGCTTGCAGATCGGCACGGACCGCGGTTTCGGCAGCGAATGAGGTCATGGAGGAAGAGGTCTCAGATCGAATAGGTCTCGTAGGTGGCCGGGTGGAAGATCTCCTCCACCGAGAGCCGCCGCGCGGACAGCCCCTGCGCGTGATGATGCCGCAGGAAGGTCTCGAGCGTGGCGCGGTTGCGCGCCACGCCGTAGGACCAGAAGTCCTCGCCCAGGGTCTCGCGCGCGGCCTTGAGCTGCTCTTCGACGAAGGGCAGCGTCACCTTGGTGGCCGAGGTGTCGGACAGCGCCTCCAGCGCCGCCGCCTTGGCCTGCGTGAAGGCCTTGAGCACGGCCCCCGGCAGCCAGGGGTGCTGCTCCGCCAGCGTCTTGCGCACCCCCACCACGTGCATGATGGGGAAGATGCCGGTGCGGCGGTAGTAATCCTTGGCCACCGCGGTCGGGTCGTCGAAGAGCCAGCCCACGTTCGGGTTGGCCAGCGCCTGCGGCCCGGGGGGACGTGGCGCCATGAAGCCGTCGATCTCGCCGCGGTCCAGCAGTTCGGTGATGGTGCTGCCCTCCGGGGCGTTCTCCAGGCGCACGCCCGGCGGCAGCTTCAGCGCGATCTTCTCCGGCCGGCCGGGTGTCTCGATGCCGCCACGCACCCAGGTCACGTCCTCGGGCGCGACGCCGAAGTCGTCGTGCAGCAGCGCGCGCGCCCAGACGTTGGCGCTGAGCTGGTACTCGGGCAGGCCCACGCGCCGGCCCTTCAGGTCCTCGGGGCAGCGGATGCGGTCCTTGCGCACGTAGATCGAGGTGTGGCGGAAGGCCCGCGACAGGAACACCGGCACCGCCACGTAGGGGCAGTCGCCCTGCGCCGTCTTGACCGTGTAGCTGGAGAACGAGAGCTCGCAGATGTCGAACTCGCGCCCGCGCATGGCGCGGAAGAACATCTCCTCCGGGTACAGGGTCATGTAGACCGGGTCGACCCCGTCGATCTGCACGCGGCCGTCGAGCAGCGCGCGGGTTCGGTCGTAATCGCCCATGGCGATGGAGAGTTGGAGCTTGCTCATCGTGAGGTCTCGAGAAGGCACCTGGATGCCGCACCGTGCCGCCCGGGTCCGACCGGCGTTCGGGTGTCGGCGCGCAAGGGTATCAGCGCTGGACGGAATAGGACGGCTCGACGCTGCCCTGCGCGGCATCGTCGGCCCAGACCGGCGCCACCGGGTGGGCCCGCCAGTCCGTGGCCTTGGGGATGATGGCCTGGAAGGCACAGGTGCCCGCCGGCACGGCCTGCAACCCGGTGCCCACGGCCGGCTCGCCGGCTGCGAAGGCACGCGCCGCGTCGAGCATCTTGCGACGGAACTCGACGATGGCCAGATCGCTGGCGCCCAGTCGCTCCTGGGTGCGGTCGGCGATCGGGCCCATGCTCACCCACATGGCCAGATCCTGGTTGGGGAAGCCGCTGATGCCGGTGAAGTTGCCCGCCCTCATCGCCGCGCGGTCTTGCCAGAAGCGGTTGTCCTCGGTGCGCAGCGGACGGTAGTGCGCGTCCAGGTCGACGCCCACGGTCTGGCGCAGGAAGCGGCGCCAGGTCTCGGTCTCGGGGGTGCGGGCCGGGTGACCCCAGGCGATGAAATAGAAGGTGGTGCTGGTGTCGTCGCGCGGCACGTTCACGTTGGCCACGTTGTACTGGTCGTTGGGCGGGATCAGCACCGTGTACGGCGCCACGAAGACCGACGAGCGGACGTAGTCGTGTGTGGCCGCATGCTGGATGGGCCGGCGGATCGCCGCATAGCGGAAGCCCCAATCGGTGGGCTGTACCTGCAGACGCGGCGACTTGTCGGTGGACGGGCGCAGCCACAGTTGCCCGGTCGCCTTGGCGCCGTCCACCCGCGCCGGCACCATGTCGGAAGAGTGCAAGCTCGAGCTGTGCGCCGAGTCGATGGCCCCCTCCAGCACCTGCGCCCAGTTGCAGGGCACGACGACCTTGGCGATGCTCACGCGCGCCTCGGCCGTCGGCGCCCAGGGCGGCGGGGCGAAGTCGGGCACGGCCTCCGCGGCGCCGAACCAGGCCCAGACGACACCGCCCCATGCATGGACCGGGTAGGCGCGATGCGTGACACGGTCGGCCAGGCCGCTGGCCACCGGCTCGGAGACCATCTCGAGGACGTGTCCCTCGACATCGAACTTCCAGCCGTGGTACAGGCAGCGCAGCCCGCCCTCCTCGTTGCGCCCGTAGACCAGCGAAGCGCGGCGGTGGGGGCATTTCTCGTCCAGCACCCCCAGCCGGCCCTCGCTGTCGCGGAAGACAACCAGGTCCTCGCCGTAGACGCGGGCGTGCACCGGCGCGCCGTCGGGCTCGGACACCTCCTCCAGCAGGCACACCGGCGTCCAGTGCCGGCGCATCAGCCGGCCCATCGTGGCCGTGCCGGTCACGCGGCACAGCAGGTCGTTGTCTTCAGGGGTGATCATCGAATTCGCAAGCGATCTTCAGAAACTCGGGCGGGCGATCCAGCCGCGCGGGCCAGATCGCCGGGCACTGGACGGACCGGGTCTCACTCGGCCTTCAGCCGCGCGGCCGCGGCAGCACGCGCCATTGCCGCGTTCTCGCGTTCGATCTCGCGGCCATAGCCGGCCGGTCCGGCCCCGATCGGCTCGATCACGGCGCGCTGCCACACGCGCACGACCTCCGGATCCTTGACGACTTCGGCGATCTCGGCACTGATGCGGTCGATGGCCGCCTGGGGAGTGCTGGCCGCGGCCATCACCCCGACGAGGACCGACAGATCGAAGCCCGGGATCGTCTCGGAGACGGTGGGGATGTCCGGCGCCTGCGGCGAGCGCGCGCCGGCATTGCTCGCCAGGACACGCGCCTGCCCGTTGGCCACGAAGCCGGCCATCGAGGGCAGGGCCGCCACCGAGAACTCCACCTGCCCGCCGATCAGCGCCGGCGTGGACTGGCCGGAGCCGCGGTAGGGCACGTGCCGCAGGTCCAGGTTCAGCGACGCCTTGATCGCCTCCATCGTCAGGTGGTGGGTACTGCCGATGCCCGAGGAGCCGTAGGCGAACTCGCCTGGCTTGGACTTGACGAGCTCGACGAACTCGCGGAAGGTGCTGACGCCCGTCTTCGGGTGCGCCACCACGAACAGCGGTGAACGCGCGATCAGCGACACCGGAAGGATGTCAACACCCACGCGGTAGGGGATGTTCTTGTTGACGAGCGGCGTGATCGACAGCATCGAGCCATCGGAGACGATGAAGGCGTGGCCATCGCCCGGATTGCTCTGCAGAAGGGCCTGGTAGGCGACGACGCCATTGCCTCCGGGCTTGTTCTCGATGACGACGCTCTGTCCGAGGCGATCGGTGAGCTTCTGCGCCACCAGCCGCGCCACCGTATCCGGCAGGCCGCCCGGCGCATAGGGGACGATGAACTTGACGGTACGGGTCGGGTAGGACGCCTGCGCGTACACCGTGCCCGTGCCGGCCAGCAGGAGTGCGCTGGCCGAGACGGCCAACGCGGCGAGGGTTCTGCGACGCATGGGGAGTTCCTTGTCGAGGGTGCCGAGGGGGAGGAGGCCGTCAAGCCGCAGGCTGTCGACCACACCGCCCGACAGACATTATGCTTAGCGTCCTAAGAATCAGTGTCCAGCGGGCGACAATCCCATGTCAAGCGGGGAAACCCGTGTGGGTCGGGGGCGCCACCCGCCCCGACCTCGAGACCGCCGTCAGGAACGCCACCGATGTCCACATACCCTTCCGACCTCCCCACGATGACGCTGCGCGTCGAGGATGCCCGATGGGCGGCCCGCGACATCCGTTGTTTCGACCTGCGCGCCGCCGATGGGCAGGATCTGCCGGCCTTCACCGCCGGGGCGCACCTGTGCCTGCGCACGCCCTCCGGCGACCTGCGCCACTACTCGCTGTGCAACGACCCGCAAGAGCGCCACCGCTACCTGATCGCCGTCAAGCGCGAGGCGCACGGGCGCGGCGGTTCCCGCAGCCTGGTGGACACGGTGCAGGCCGGTGACCTGCTGTCGGTGCGCCCCCCGGAGAACCAGTTCGAGCTCGATCCGCGCGCGCGCAGCCTGCTGCTGGTGGCCGGCGGCATCGGCCTGACGCCACTGCTGGCCATGGCGCGCCACCTCCTGGACGAGGGCACGCGCGCCTTCCGGCTGATCGTGCTGACGCGAGACGCCGAATCCACCGCCTTCCTCGATGCGCTGCGTACCGGCCCGATGGCCAGCCGCACGCTCGTCCATCACGACGGGGGTGACCCGACTCGGGCCTTCGACCTCTGGCCGCTGCTCGAGAAGCCCGGCAGTCTGCACGGCCAGCACCTGTACTGCTGCGGCCCCAAGGGCCTGATGGAGGCCGTGCGCGACATGACCGGACACTGGAGCTCGGCGACGGTGCATTTCGAGAGCTTCGGCGCCGACACCGCGCCGCGCCCGGACGACGCCGCCTTCGATCTCGTGCTGGCACGCAGCGGCCGGCGCCTGGCGGTGCCGGTCGGCCGCAGCGCGCTGCAGGTGCTGCGGGCGCACGACGTGCGCGTGACCAGCTCCTGCGAGAGCGGTACCTGTGGATCGTGCCGCACGGTGCTGCTGGACGGACAGGCCGACCACCGCGACCTGGTGCTGCTGGACGAGGAAAAGACCTCACAGTTCATGCCCTGCGTCTCGCGTGCAACCCGGGGTCCGCTGGTGCTCGACCTGTGAGCGGTGACCTGCAAGAAGGGAAACCCGCCGATGATCACCTGTGACGACGCATCGCCGATCCGCCTGGGGGTGCTGGGCCTGGGCCGTGCCTTCACCTTGATGTTGCCCACCTTCGAGCGCGACCGGCGCGTCCGGCTGGTCGCCGGACACGACCCGCGCCCGGGTGCCCGCGCGGCATTGCAGGCGCGCTTCGGCGCCCGCACACCGGATTCGGTCGAAGACGTGTGTGCCGACCCGGATGTCGAACTTGTCTACGTGGCCACCCCGCACGGCCTGCACGCCGAACACGTGGCCCTGGCGGCGCGCCATGGCAAGCACGTGCTGGTCGAGAAGCCCATGGCGCTGACGCTGGCCGACTGCACGCGGATGATCGAGGCTTGCGCGCTCGCCGGCACCCGCTTGATCGTCGGCCACAGCCACAGCTTCGACGCGCCGGTGCGGCGCGCGCGCGCCCTCATCGACAGCGGTGAGGTGGGCGAGGTGCGGATGATCCACGCGATGCAGTACACCGACTTCCTCTACCGGCCGCGGCGGCCGGAGGAGCTCGACACCGCCCGCGGCGGCGGCGTGGTCTTCAGCCAAGCCGCGCACCAGGTGGACGTCGTGCGCCTGCTGGCTGGCGGGCTTGTCCACCGCGTGCGCGCCCACACCGGGGCTTGGGACCCGGCGCGGCCCACCGAGGGAGCCTACAGCGCACTGCTGGGCTTCGAGGGCGGCGCCTTCGCGAGCCTGACCTACAGCGGCTATGCGCACTACGACAGCGACGAGCTGATGGGCGGGATCGGAGAGCTCGGCCTGCCCAAGGCTCCCGACACGCACCGGCAGACCCGCGCGCGCTGGCAGGCACGTCATGAGGCGGGCGGCGACGAGACGGTCGAAGCCCTGGCCAAGGCCGAGCGCAACTTCGGCGGCGCGCAGTACCAGGCAGCGCCCGAGCACCCGCCGGCAGCCTGCCAGCACTTCGGCCCGGTCCTCGTCAGCTGCGATCGCGCCGACCTGCGGCTGCAGCCCGACGGCGTCGACCTGATCGACCGTCACGGCACCCGGCGCCTGGCGGCGCCGGTGCCGGACGTGCCCCGCGCCGAAGTCGTGGACGAACTCTGGGGGGCACTGCGCCAGGGCGTGGCGCCGCGTCACGACGGCGCATGGTCGCGGGCCACGCTGGCGGTGTGCCTGGCGATCCTGGACTCGCAGCGCCTCGGTGCCGACGTCGTGCCCGAGCATCAGGTAGGGCTTGCGTGACACGGCCGGCGCCGCCGCAGCCGGCCGATGCCGGGCCGAGCCGGGCGAGCGCGGGCCGGCGCGCCGGCCCGCGCGCCGAGACAGGCCGCACCGGCGACACCGGCCACATCCTGCGCCACTGGCGCGAGACCGTGCCCGACGACCGTCTGGCGCATCTGGTCCGGGATGTCGCGCGGGCGCAGATGCGCGCCCTGCAAAGACGCCTGGCCCAGCACGGCGTGTCCTTCGGTCACTGGACCTACCTGCGCATCCTGTGGACGCAGGACGGCCTGACGCAGCGCGAGCTCAGCCTGCGCGCCGGCGTCATGGAACCGACGACGGCCGCAGCGGTCAGGACCATGGAGTCGATGGGGCTGGTGCAGCGCGTGCAGCGGCAGGGCAACCGCAAGAACGTCCATGTCCTGCTGACACCCACGGGACGGGGGCTGCGGGAACGTCTCGTGCCGCTGGCCGAGGAGGTCAACCGTGTCAGCGTGGACGGCCTGCCGGACGGCGCGGTGGCGCAACTGCGCGGCCATCTGCTGGCCATCATCGAGAACCTGGCGCGCGACGAAGGGGACGCAACCGCCCCCCCGCACACGGGCCACCTTCCTTGAGCTGCCGGCGCGCCGGAAGGGCCGTGGGCGAGACCTGGAACCGCGGCAGGCCGGCCACGCCTGTGCGGGCGAAACCGGCGCCGGCGCGCTCCGCCAGGCGCCAACATGGCGCATGGATCTCGGACGCGCACCACTCGGGGGCGGACACGCGCGCGCGGACGCTCGATACGCACCGGGGTGGTGCAATTACCGAGAGATCCCCGCGCACATTCCTTGCAGAATCCGTCAACGTCCTGTCACCTTGCCTGGAGTCTGCTGCATGTCCGCCTTCTCGTCCACCCGTCGCGGCCTCGTGTCCGCTGCCACTGCCGCCCTCGCCCTGTCTGCCCTGCCGGTCATGGCACAGACGCCGATCAAGTTCCAGCTCGACTGGCGCTTCGAGGGCCCGGCGGCGTTGTTCCTCGCCTCCACCGTCAAGGGCTACTACAAGGCTGCCGGCCTGGACGTGACGATCGATGCCGGCAACGGCTCGGGCGGCACTGTCACGCGCGTGGCCTCGGGCACCTACGACATGGGCTTCGCCGACATGGCCGCCCTCATGGAATTCCACGCCAACAACCCCGACGCGCCGAACAAGCCCGTGGCCATCATGATGGTCTACAACAACACGCCGGCGGCGGTGCTGACGCTGAGGAAGAACAACATCAGCAAGCCCGCCGACCTGGAAGGCAAGAAGCTTGGCGCCCCGGTGTTCGACGCCGGCCGCCGCGGCTTCCCGATCTTCGCCAAGGCCAACGGCATCAAGAGCGT